>NZ_JBOHGC010000199.1:0-3436 GCF_050699995.1 Actinokineospora sp.
GCGCTGCGGCCGCCGGGGCAGATCGCGACGCTGATCCTGCCCGCGGACACCGCTTGGTCGGAGGCGGGCCGCTCGGCAGCGCCGTTGCCGCGCCCGGTCCGGGCGCCGGTGGACGACCAGGCCATCCGCCAGGCCGCGGACGCCCTCAAGGCGGGTGACCGCGCGCTGATCCTGATCCGGGGGGCCGCGCTGAAGGCGGACGGCCTGCACGCGGCGGCGCAGGTCGCCGCGAAGACCGGCGCCCGTATCGCCTGCGACACGTTCCCGCCGCGGTGGCAGCGGGGGGCGGGCCGCGCGCTGATCGAGCAGATCCCGTACTTCGCCGAGCAGATCGTCGAGTTCATGAAAGGGGTCGAGCAGCTCATCCTGGTCGGTGCCAAGCCACCGGTGTCGTTCTTCGCCTACCCGGGCAGGCCGTCCTGGTGCACCCGGAGGACTGCCGCGTCGTGCACCTGGCCCACCCGCACGAGGACGGGACCGGAGCGTTGACCGATCTCGCCGAGGCCGTCGGCGCGCACCGGGAAGCCGCGGTGACCGCGCCGTTTCGGCCCCCGGCGGCCCCCAGCGGGAACCTGGACGTGATGACCGCCGCGCAGGTGATCGGGCGGCTGCTGCCCGAGAACGCGATCATCTCCAACGAGGCCAACACGTCGGGTGTCGGCCTTGGTGCGGCCACCGCGTATGCCGCGCCGCACGATCACCTCGCGGTCACCGGCGGGTCGATCGGCCAGGGGATCCCGGTGGCCACCGGCGCCGCCGTCGCGTGCCCGGACCGCAAGGTCGTCTGCCTGCAGGGCGACGGCGGCGCGATGTACACGCTGCAGGCGCTGTGGACGCAGGCCCGCGAGAACCTCGACGTCACCACGGTGATCTTCGCCAACCACTCGTACGCGATCCTCAACATCGAACTGTGGCGGGTGGGCGTCGAACACGCCGGGCCGAAGGCGTTGTCGATGCTCGATCTGCACGACCCGACCCTCGACTGGCTGAGTCTGGGCGCCGGCCTGGGCGTCGAATCCAGCCGCGCGCACACGATCGAGGAATTCAGCGACCAGTTCGGGCGCGCGATGCGGGAGCGCGGACCCCGGCTTATCGAAGTCGTGCTCTGAGTTATCGGAAATCCTCAGAATCCCTCAGAATCCCGATCAAGGAGTGAACAGCGTGAAGATCACTGCGGTCGACACCGTCGTCGTGGGCAATCCCGTGCCGATCAAGGGTGGGATCAACTGGGGTTTCGTGAAGGTCACCACCGATGAGGGCATCATCGGGTGGGGCGAGATGAACGGGATGGAGTTCCGCGATAAATCGGTCGTCGCGATCGTTCACGAATACGCCGAGCAGTTCCTGATCGGCCGCCACGACCCGTTCGACATCGAGCGGCTATGGGGGCGCCTGCACGGTGGTGACGACACCCGGTTCTGGCACTACTTCCGCAACGTCGGCAGCCTGGACGGACAGGTGCTGGGCGCCATCGAGATGGCCTGCTGGGACATCATCGGCAAGGCCGCGGGCCAACCGGTCTACAACCTGCTCGGCGGGCGCTACCACGAGAAGCTGCGGTCATACAGCTACATCTACGACTGGGTGCCGGGTGAGCCACCGGAGAAGGCGGGCGACGGCGCGCTCGCCGTGCTCGAACGCGGGTTCAGCGCGATCAAGTTCGACCCGATCTTCCCCATGCTCCCGGCGCCCCGGTCGATCAGCCTGGCCGAGCTGAACTACGTCGACCAGGTGCTCGCCGCGATCCGCGACAAGGTCGGCAACCGGATGGACCTGCTCATCGGCACCCACGGGCAGCTCGACTCCCATTCCGCGATCCGCCTGGCCAAGGTCCTGGAGCGCTACGATCCGCTGTGGTTCGAGGAGCCCGTCCCGCAGGAGAACAAGCAGGCCATGGGCCTGGTCGCGCGCAGCACGAGCGTGCCCATCGCGACCGGCGAGCGGCTGACCACCAAGTGGGAGTTCCAGCAGGTGCTGGAGCACAACGCCGCGTCGATCATCCAGGTCAACGTCGGGCTCAACGGCCTGCTGGAATCGAAGAAGATCGCCGGAATGGCCGAGGCGCACTATGCCTCGATCGCGCCGTGGACCTACTGCGGCCCGGTCTCGGCCGCGGCGAGCATTCAGCTCGACGTCTGCAGCCCCAACTTCCTGATCCAGGAAGGCATCGAGGACTGGACCGGGTTCCCCGCGGAGATCCTGGTCGAGCCGATCCAGTGGGAGGACGGCTTCGTGATCCCGTCGACCCGGCCGGGGCTCGGTGTCGAACTCGATGAGAAGGTCCTCGCGAAGTACCCGCCGAACGAGGCGCGGCTCGCGGACCTCGAACCTCTGCTGGTCGCGTTCGACAACATGAAGCCCGCGATCGCGCGGTATGTGTGAGGCCGCGATGTCCACCGCCACCTCGATAGCCGAAACGGTCGCCGCGGCGCGGGCGCGCTTCGATGCCGGATCCACGCGCCCGCTGCCCGAGCGCATCCGGCATCTGCGGGCGTTGCGCCGGATGGTCGTCGACAACGACGACGAGTTCGTGGCGGCGCTGCACGCGGATCTGCGCCGCAGCGCGCCGGAGTCGCACATCACCGAGATCGACGTCGTCCTCGCCGAGATCGATCACGCGCTGCGGCGTCTGCGCCGGTGGGCGCGGCCGCGCCGGGTGCCCGTTCCGCTCGCGATGCGGCCCGCGCGGGCCGGGCTGCTTCCGGAGCCGTTGGGCGTGGTCCTCGTCATCGGGCCGTGGAACTACCCGGCCGAGCTCCTGCTCACCCGCTGGTCGGCGTGCTGGCCGCAGGGAACACGGCGGTGCTCAAGCCGAGCGAGCTGGCGCCAGCCACCTCGGCGCTGGTCGCACGGCTGGTGCCGGGGTACTTCCCGAACAGTGCCGTCGGGGTGGTCGAGGGCGCGGTCGCGGAGACGACCGAGCTGCTGGCGCACCGGTTCGACCACATCGTGTTCACCGGCAGCGGCACGGTCGGTCGGATCGTGATGCGGGCGGCTGCGGAGCACCTCACCCCGGTGACGCTCGAGCTCGGCGGGAAGACGCCGGTCTGGTTCGACGACGATGCCAAGCTGCGAACGGTCGCGCGCAGGCTGGCGTGGGCGAAGTTCACCAACGCCGGACAGTCGTGCGTCGCCCCGGACTACGTGATGACCATCCCGGAGCGGATCCCGGCTCTGGTGGAGGCCTTGCGGGCGGCGATTACCGAAATGTGGGGTGCCGAGCCGAGGTACAGCGGCGAGTACTGCCGGGTGATCAACGAGCGCCAGTTCGACCGGCTCCTCGGTTGCCTGGACGGTGCCGACGTGGTGATCGGCGGTGACCACGACCGCGCCGACCGCTACCTCGCACCCACCGTGGTTGTCCTGCCGCCCCGGGCCGCGCCAGTGGTAGGTCCCGGTGCCACCGACCCGGTACTGCGGGAGGAGATCTTCGGCC
>NZ_JBOHGC010000200.1:0-10659 GCF_050699995.1 Actinokineospora sp.
CGCTCACCAGAACAGCCCTTCCCGACGGCTCGACGGCCCAACAGAATCCGGCACACGCGAGCCCGAGGCGAGCCCGAGAAGACGGGAACCGCCCGGCACCAGCCGACACCATGCGACACAGCAGGCCGAACATGGCCAGCGGAAACAGCCCAATCCGACATCACCTGGCACCGCCCGACAGTCGCTCGGGTCGGCTCTTAACCAGCGGGTTCGGGGTTCGAGTCCCTGGCGGCGCACAATCAGTCCCTAGGTCAACATGTATGTTGGCCTAGGGATTTATAGTTTCTTGGAGATCTTCTCCGGGATCTCGAGTGTCCATTGTGGTCTCCTGCGAGCCCGAGGGGAGCCCGAGAAGACGAGTCGAGGCCCGAGGGATGATCATCCGGGTCTTCTCGGCGGCTTCGCGGGCGACGGTGGTCACGACGCTGGTGTACATGTCGCTGGTCGTAGTGATCGAGGCGTGCCGCAGGGTGGCCTGCACGAGCTTCATAAGGCCACGTTCGCGCAGCATCGCGAACGCCTGGGGGCTGGTGGCCTCGTGCACGAGGTGCAGGCCGATGAACAGCTGACACCGACCGTCCCCGTAGGACCGCACGGTGTGCAGGTCGAACACCTTGTCATACAGCGTCGAGCCCATGGGCTTGATCTCCTTTAGTCATACGCTTGTTCACTCGGCTCGTCGGACGGGTGCGGCCGATCCGGCTGTCACCCCGCCGTCGACCGCCAAGGCCTGTCCGGTGACGTAGCTGGACAGCGGGCTGGCCAGCCAGACCGCCGCGGCGGCCCCTTCGGCGGGTTCGCCCACTCGGCCGAGCGGAGCGCGCCGCGCGCGCGTCGAATTGGTCCGCGGACGGGTACAGCTCACGCAGCATGGGGGTGTCGATGGACCCCGGGCACACCGCGTTCACCCATCAGGGACGCCACCGAGCCCGTCGTGACGATGGCGCCGCCACCGCCGGTGGCGATCATCGCGCGTGCCTGGTGCTTCACGCACAGCCACATGCCGGTGAGGTTCACGGCCACGACCTCGGCCGCGTCCGCCAGCCGCGCCTGCGCGATGGGACCAATTGCGCCGAATGTACCAGCAGTGTTGACGGCGGCGTCGAGTACGCCGAACCGCTCCACCGTCGCGTCGACGGCGGCGGCGACACTGTCCTCATCGGTCACATCGCAGGTGATGGCCAGTGATCGGGACGAGTCGGTCCCGGCGGCGCGACCGGGGCCATCGTCGCGCCGAACATCGCCAGCGAGCGGGCGGCGAGATAGGCCTTGAACCCGGGAACACTGAAGGTGGCGGGAAGTCGGAACCTGAACACAGAGTTCGATTCTGTAAGACCTTGGCCGGAGCAGGCAACCAGGCCTCCCACATTCTGGGACCGGGCGACTGAGGTTTGGACACCCGGTCGTGATCGACTCGCGCCGATCAGGCCACGACCTACACCACCTCGCCGCGACCATCACTCTCGCAGGCGGCGCGGACATCAAGGGGGTGCAGGAGATGATGGGGGCTCGTCCTACTACTTCACGGCGGACACCTACACCAGCGTCCTGCCCGAGATGGCCCGCGAGGCCGCCGAAGCAGCCGCCAGACTCATCCCGCGATCTTCCTCCGAAACTGTCAAGCCCGGGGTTTGATGGAGACTGGATTAGCTGGTTTAGGCCAGGACGGTTGCCGTCCTCGACATCAGCGGCCTTCATCCAGATGTGGAGACAACCTTCGGAGATCCCGAAGTCCCTCGCGACCTGCTTCAACGGAGCTTCGCCCTTACGCGCGACCGCGACGACATCGTCCCGGAACTCCCTGGGGTATGGCTTGGGCACAACGACATCCTTCCAGCGAGGACGCGAGCCCTCACAGGTCAGGTGTCAACCAAAGCCGGGGCAATCCCCGGCGATCGGGCGACTACTTGGCTGACTCGCCACATGTCCCGGCGGTGACGTCGTCCAGTGATCCCGGCTTCCGTGATTGCCGCAGGTGTGACGGCTGACGTGGTCGCATGCCGCGCTCTCAGGCAAGGCAAAATGGGCGGGGTGCTGATTGTGCGTGCCACCAAGAAGCTGCAGCGCCTGACGGGCCTGTCGACCGCGCCGGACGACGAGCGCGGCACCACGTTGTTGGGTCCTTGGTTTGCCACGGTCCTGTCCTGGCGGCCGCGGGTCGCGCTGCTGGTCAACGAGTCGACGCTGCTGCCGGTGTTGATGCCGTTAGCGCCCGCCTCGACGCTGACCAGCAGGATCGGCGAGCAGGTCACCAGAGTGCTGGGCGCCCACCACGTGCCCGCCGCGATCATCGACCAGGAGTGGCGGCACATGCAGACCTGCCAATTGGGCGTAACCACGAACCGCAGTGTCGTGGGTGTCATGACCGAATTCGCCCGCCTCGCCGAGATCCACCATGACGCCGATCCCGCCATCGACCTGGTCGCGCTCGCGGTCAGGCTGGCCAGGACACCCTGCGGGCCGCTGTACAACAGAAACGTAAGCCCTGACCGTGAACTGGCCGCCATCTTGGATGCGATTGGGCCTGACCGTGCCTCTGGCGTTGGAGGGGACGGCGAACTGGGAGAGAAACGCCGGAGTCGGCACAGCCGAGCCGGATCGCGACCTTGGGGTTGGGATGGGAGGGCCTGAAGGTATTCGGGTGGGCGATCTCGACCACGGCCATTGGTAGGCGCGTCGCGGTCGGCACCGTCGGCGGAGAGACTCCAGCAATGCCCGGCGGCGCGCACTCGATAGGCGGCGCCCTCGCTGCGGATTTGGGTGACAATCGGAGGTTCGCCAACTCCCTCGGCACAGACAGTTCACGCGGTGGACTTCACCCCGGATTCGATGGCTCCGGGCGCTTGGCTGTGGGTGCGGCCCAGGCAGGTCCAGCGGTTCGGCGACCTCGCGGGCCAGGGGCGTTCGAAGGAATTCATCGACCTGCGGGTCGTGCGGGAAGCCAAGCGGCTCTTGGCGCACGCGACCGGGCGCCGATCGCCCACCAACTGGGTCCCTGACGCCACCAAGTTCTCCAAGTTCTTCGACCACCGCGTCGGCGGCACCCCGGGACCTTCCGGATCTCCGCCCGCGCTCCGCTGCGCAGCTGATGGTCAGGACTGTTGAGTTGTAGCGTTGGCGCGGGTCGACCTAATCCGTGTGGGTGACGCCTGCGCGTTCGGGTCTGCCGGGCTCACCTGGGCGGATAGGATCGCAGATCGATGCCAGGAGGCGCAGCCATGTCGATCGACGTCCAGCAACCGAGGCAGTACGACATTGTCGGCAACAGCGTCCAGATCGCCGGGGTCGCGGGCGGGGCGTTCGAGGCGAACTTCAACTACCGCGTCCACGAGGGCCACGACGAGGTCGTCGGCTCTTTCATGGCGGGCGACGGCACCGGCGGACACGGACAGTTCCAGATCACCGTCGATGTGGCGGGCGCCGCCTTCCAACTCGACCGGCTCTTCGTCGAGGTGTTCCACACCTCACCCAAAGACGGCGCCGAACTCGACAAAGTGATCGTGCCCGTGGTGCACGGACCGAGGATCGTGCCCGGGTACCGCGTCTTCCTGGAGCACGTCGTGCAGACCGGTGAGACGCTGTGGGGCATCGCCACCCAGCACTACGGGGCGGGCAACCTCTACCACCGGCTCGTGGCGGCCAACCCCGGCACGATCACCAATCCGAACCTGATCCACCCCGGCGACGTCATCCGCGTCCCGCAGGCCTGAGCGCGGCCGAGGGCTGATTCGGTGCGTCAGACCACCCCGTGTAGCGATACGCCCGGTTCGGTCCGCCATTCGGCAGGCCGGGCCGGGCTCCAGCAGTCCAGCAGCGCGATCGCGCTCGGCGAGGCCATCACGCGTGTTCGTGACTACTCCGCCGCGCCGCCTGCGAGAGTGATGGTCGCGGCGAAGTGGCGTAGGTCATGCGGCCCGATCGGGGCACCGTGCCGGCACTGAACCAGGCGGCGCCGCAGGCAGTCCACCGGAGTGCCCCTGACCTCACCGCTGCTCGGACGACGCGGTGCGGAAGGTGCGTAGCCGCAGGCTGTTGGAAACCACGAACACGCTGGACAAAGCCATCGCCGCTCCGGCAATGAGGGGGTTGAGCAGCCCCAGGGCGGCCAGAGGCAGGGCGGCCACGTTGTAGGCGAAGGCCCAGAACAGGTTGCCCTTGATGGTGCGCAGGGTGCGGCGGGCGAGTCGGATCGCGTCGACGGCGGCCAGGAGGTCACCGCGCACGAGGGTGAGGTCGCTGGCTTCGATGGCGACGTCGGTGCCCGTGCCCATCGCGAGGCCGAGGTCGGCCTGGGCGAGTGCCGCGGCGTCGTTGACCCCGTCCCCGACCATCGCGACCACTCGGCCCTCGCCTTGCAGGCGGGTGATGACGTCGACCTTGTCCTTGGGCAGCACGTCGGCGAAGACCTCGTCGATGCCTACCTCTGCGGCCACGGAGCGGGCGGCGCTGTCATTGTCGCCGGTGAGCAGCACGGGCCGCAGCCCGAGCGCCCTCAGCCCACGGATCGCCTCGGCGGAGGTGGGTTTGATGGTGTCGGCGACGACGAGCACGGCGCGGGCGGAGCCGTCCCACGCCACCGCGACGGCGGTGCGCCCTTGGGCTTCGCCGTCCTTCTTCGCGACCTGCAGGTTCTCGGGTAGCGGGATGCCGCGCTGCTCAAGCAGAGTGCTGCGCCCCGCCAAGACCGCCCTGCCCTGGACCGTGCCCTGCACGCCGAGTCCTTCGAGATTGGTGAAGTCGGTGACCTGCGGCAGAGCACCGGCACGTTCTTGGGCGCCCGCGGCGATGGCCTTGGCGATGGGGTGCTCGGAGGCGTGTTCGAGGGCGCCGGCCAACAGCAGGGCTTCGGACTCATCGATGCCGTCGGCGGTGTGCACGCTGATCAGACTCATTTTGCCGGTGGTGACGGTGCCGGTCTTGTCCAGCACCACGGTGTCGACGCGGCGCGTGGACTCCAGCACCTCGGGCCCTTTGATCAGGATGCCGAGCTGGGCGCCGCGGCCGGTGCCCACAAGCAACGCGGTCGGGGTGGCCAGCCCGAGCCCACATGGGCAGGCGATGATCAGCACGGCGACCGCGGCGCTGAATGCCGCCGCCACACCTTGGTCGGCGCCGAGCCAGAACCCCAGGGTGCCCACGGCCAGGGCGATGACGATCGGCACGAACACCGCCGAGACCCGGTCGGCCAACCGTTGGATGTCGGCCTTGCCGTTCTGGGCGTCCTCGACGAGCCGGGCCATCTGCGCCAGTTGGGTGTCCGAGCCCACGCGGGTGGCGCGCACCACGAGTCTGCCTCCGGCGTTGACGCAGGAGCCGGTGACCGGGTCGCCGGGGCCGACCTCGACCGGGACGGATTCGCCGGTGAGCATGCTGGCGTCGACCGCGGAGGTGCCGTCCTCGACGACACCGTCGGTGGCGATCTTCTCGCCGGGCCGGACGACGAACACCTCGCCCACGGTCAACGCTTCGATCGGGATTCGTTCCTCCCGGCCCTCGCGCAGCACCGCGACGTCCTTGGCGCCCAGTTCGAGCAGCGCCCGCAACGCCGCGCCTGCGCGACGCTTGGATCGGGCCTCGAAGAACCGGCCCGCCAGGATCGCCGCGGTCAGGCCGGTGGCCACCTCCAGGTAGATGTTGCCGCTCGCGGCGGAGCGTTCGACGGTCAGGCTGAACCCGTGCCGCATCCCCGGCTCGCCCGCGGTGCCGAAGAACAACGCGTAGAGCGACCACAGGAACGCCGCGGCCACGCCGACTGAGATCAACGTGTCCATCGTGGCAGCGCCGTGCCGGACGTTCGCCCACGCCGCCCGGTGGAACGGCCAGGCCCCCCACACCACCACCGGGGCCGCCAGGGTCAACGACAGCCATTGCCAGTTGGTGAACTGCAACGGCGGCGCCATCGCCAACACGATCACGGGGACCGCCAGCGCGACCGAGAGCAGCATCCGCTGACGCAACGACCGGGTGTGCTCGTCGTAGCCGTCCTCCTCGGCCGACGCGTCCAGGTCTGCGGGCGCGGTCCTCGGGAGGGTGGCGGTGTAGCCAGTGTCCTCGACCACTTTGACCAAGTCCTGTGTGGACAGGGCGGCGGGAAAGCTGACCTTGGCCTTCTCGGTGGCGAAGTTGACCGTGGCGCTCACCCCGTCGACCTTGTTCAGCTTGCGCTCGATCCGCGCCGCACAGGACGCGCAGGTCATACCGCCGATCGACAACTCGACCTGCTGAACGACTGCTACCCCGACATCCTCGCGCATGTCTGAACTCATCTGCGCCCGCCTACTTTCGACTGATTGTGGTCGGGACACCGGTCGTCGGTCCGGAGTCACGGTGATCGGACTGGCCGGGGTCGCTCGGATGCCGGTCGCCGGTGCCCGCACCCGGCGGGCCCACCGCGCCACCGGCCGCCCAGGCGCCCGCGAACACGACGACGAGTGCCAGGCCGTAGGTGGACAGCTTGGCCGCGACGTTCATGGGTTCTCTCCTTCGATGGGCTCGAACCCGAGCATGAACCTTCCAGTACGATGGAAGGTCAAGGGAGGTGTGATGAAGATCGGCGAACTGGCCGCCGCGAGCGGCATCACCCCGAAGACGATCCGGTTCTACGAGGAGGCGGGTGTGCTTCCCGAGCCCACGCGCACGCTCAGCGGCTACCGGGACTACGGCCCGGAGTCCGTCGACAGGCTGCAGTTCGTCCGCCGTGCCCAGGCGGCCGGATTGTCACTGAGGGAGGTCCGACAGATCCTCGCCGTGCACGACAGCGGAGACGCGCCCTGCGGCCACGTCCGTCATGTCCTCGGCGAGCGACTGAACCAGGTGCGTGCCCAGATCACCGAACTGGTCACCCTCGAAACCCACTTGGAGGCCTTACTCACGCACGCGCGACAAGGCGAGCCGACCGACCATGACAAGGCCGCCGTCTGCTGGATCCTGGAAACCGAACCCCGTGAGGCGCCCTGAGTGCTCCTCGCCGACGCCGTCGGCACACGGTCAGCCTTTCGCCGGGGTCAGCGCGCGCACTGCCCGGTCGACTTGGTCGACCGACGAGAACGGTGTGGGCGGCAGCACCTGGCGCACGGCGCCATCGCCGGCAACGACGTAGCTCGCCGGAAGGTAGGCGGGTGCGTGAAGAGCCCTGGCCACGGTGCCGTCGGTGTCAACCACCGAGGGCAAGTGCACGCCGAGGGCGGTCAGCAGATCGAGCCCGTCGGCCGGTTCGCTGAGCACTTGCACCCCCAGAACCCGCACCGCGCCGGGTGAGGCGGCGTACGCGTCCAGCACGGGAAGTTCCTCCCGGCAGGGCTGACACCAACTGGCCCACAGGTTGATCAGCGTGATGCGCCCGGCGAGGGCGGCGCCGAGGTCGATGGTCGCACCGTCGCCAAGGCAACTCACCCGTATGTCCCGCAACGAGGCCGGTCCCCGATCGTCGCGGGATGCCGGTATCGGACAGGGCCGCAACTGGGCGCGGACGCGAGCGACGGAGACGTCGGCTGCCTGGGTCGCGGCTCCGGCCGCCGATCCGCCGGAGTCGGTCGTCCGCGGCCATAGGGCGACCGTGGCGCCGAGGGCCAGCACGACCAGCACGAGTGACCACATCCGGGCCGGGGGCCGTCGAGGCGCAGGCGATCCCGCCTCGCCGGCGCTGCTGCCGTTCGCCATGCGTCTTCCTCGATGACGTGCCCCGACATCGATCGCGCATCGGGCCGGGGAACTATCTACTATATCCGTACGTAGATAGTAGACGAGCTGGTCGACTGTCGGCGGCTCGGCCGACGCACGGAGGAGAAGTCATGCAGTCGCTGTTCTTGGTTCTTGCGGCAGTGGCCTGCCCAGTCGGAATGGGCCTGATGATGTGGATGATGATGCGCGGCCGGAACCAGGGCTCCGGTGATTCCGGCGGGCAGCGGCAGGTCGCGCGGTTGCGGGAGGAGATCGAGGAGCTCAAGGCAGAGCGGACGGCGCAGCGCACGAAGGGTGGGCAGTGATGCCGATCTGGGTCGCGGCGCTGCTCGCGGTCACGGCGATCACCGTGACCTACTTCTCCTGTGTGCGGCCGATGATGCGCGGTCGCGGCCACAGCGCAGTGGACGCGGGTTCCGCCCAGGATGCCGGGATGGACCGGCAGATCGCCGAACTGCGGGAGGAGTTGCGCGTGCTGCGCGCGCAGGACTCGCTGGACCACGGCCGGATACCTGGCAGGAGGCCGATGCCACCCACAGAGTCCTGACTTGGACGGGTGGCGTCAGGGGGCGATCCCAGGATTCGGACCGCCGACACCGACCGCCAGGACGGCGCCCACCGTGTGCGGCAGAGGTCATGTGCGGCAGAGGTCATGTGCGGTCGGGTTGCAGGCGCTTGTCGAGAGTGCGGCGAAGCTTGCGTTCGGACAGCCGCCCGAAGGAGAACGGCTCGCCCTCGACGAGCACACCAGGGGCGAACAGCACACCCGCTCTGGCCGCCAGGCGTCTGCCTTCGTCGCCCGCGAGGTCGATCTCGGTGACGTGCAGCGCGTAGTCGGCGCTCAGCCGGTCCAGGACCTGCTTGGCGTGCTCGCAGAAGCCGCAGGAGGACTGGGTGAGCAGGGTGATCGTCACTGGCGGGCTCACGGCGCCCGTTCCAGGGTCAGGTCGGCGAGCATCTTCTGCGTGGGCAGGAACATCGTGTAGTCCGGTGCGCCGCCGTAGTCGGCCCGCCAGCGGATCACCCCGTCCGGCCCGACCAGCACGAAGCTGTGGCCGTCGCGCATGTCGCCCATCATCCCGTACTGATTGGCGCTGTAGGCGCGAGAGACTTTCAGGTCCGGGTCGGACAGCGCGGGTGTGGTCAGCTTCTCGTCGGTCACCTTCCGCCCGATCAGGGTGGCCGGATCCGTGGTGATCGACAACACCGTGTCAACCCCCGCGTTGTTCAGAGCCGTCTGATTGTTTTCCAGATCCTTGATCTGGTCCCAGCACGGTTGGCAGGACAGGCCCTCCTGGAAGTACAGCAACACGCTCTTTCCCCGGAAGTCCGACAGGCTGATCTGCCCGCCGCTCCCGGAGGCCAGTGTGAACGCGGGTGCCTGCGCGCCGATACCGGGTTGACCGGCCACGTGCTTGTAACCGCTGCCGCCGGTGGCCGTGTCGTGCTTGCTTTGCGAGTTCTGGTAGACCAGGAACAGCACGACGACGACAAGGGCGACGATCAGCACTGTAAAAATGGACCACAGTGGACGAGATGGCGTGGCGCCGGGAGCCTCCCGAGCCTGCCGGGCGGCCTGCTGACGCCGGCGCGTCCGGATCTGCCGGGCACGTTTGCCCGCAGGTGTGCGCGTTGCCCCAGTCCTACCGCCGGCCTTGGTCACGTCGGTTCTCCTCCACAGGTACCGGAATCGATGGTGCATCGGCGGCTCGCGTACGCACGGTGCGGCGCAGGAGCAGGGCGAACCCCAGGACGAGGACTGCGGCGATCACCCAGCCCGGTATCCAGGACAGCGCGGTCAGGGCGGCGCTGGACACGTGCTGCAGCCAGGCGCTGAACTCGGTCTGCCAACCCGCGCTGGACATGCCCGGTCCGGTGAACGCCAGGACCACCGCCAGCACACCCATGCCGATCATCAACAGCCCGCTCACCAGGCTGCCGAGCGCCAGCCTGCGCTGCCATCGGCCCAGCCGCAGCCGCACGGTGCGGTCGGTGAGCAGCCGGGTGGCGCGATCGCGGCGGTGGTCCCACGAGAGGGCGACCAGCGCCAGCGGGGCGACCATCCCGGCCACGTAGGACAAGCCGATGGCCAGGGCTGCCGGGAACGAGGCGGCGGCGCCGGAGAGCACCGCGACCCCCGCCAGCACCGGTGCGCAGCAGGCGCCGGCCGCGCCCGAGAACGCGCCGAGCACATAGGCGGAGCCGAAGCTGCCCTCCTTCAGGCCCCGTGCGCCCGGCATGGGCAGGTTGGGTTTCCACCCGGCCAGAGCCGCCACCCCGGCGGCGATCATCAACGCGCCGCCAAGGGAGAAGATCCACAGGTGCTGGGTGAGCAGCAAGCTGCTCAACGCCGTCGCGCCGAGGCCGATCGGCAGGATCACCGTCGCCACCCCGGCGCCGAACACCATGGTCGCGGGCACCACGCCGCCGCGGTGCCGGAACCCGGTGGACAGGTAGGCGGGCAGCATCACCGACACGCAGCACGGCGCCAGCAGGGCCACCACGCCGCCGAGGAACGACGCGAGCAGCGTCGTGCCGAACAGCAGGTCACCCACTGCGCCTCCATACGTCGCCGGCATCTACCTACGGTCTCCGTACGTAGATAGTAGCTTGGGAGTGTGCCGTCGCGTTCGCTCGTTCCGGACAGGCTGCGAGCAGCGCTGACGATCCGTGGAGCATGGGAAGTACCCTGGGTTTCGCAGGTGAGCACCGGGAGGGCGTGTGCGCGGGTTCGGCGAGTTGGAGGCGGTCGTGATGGACCGTGTCTGGAGGCGTGAGGGCACGAGCACGGTGCGCGCGGTGTTCGAAGAACTCCTCGAACAGCGGGAGATCGCCTACACCACGGTCATGTCCACGATGGACAACCTGCACCGCAAGGGGTGGCTGTCCCGCACACGCCACGGCAAGGCGTTCCTCTACCGGCCAACACTGACCCGCGAGGAGTACAGCGCCAGGCTGATGCGCGACGCGCTGGATGGC
>NZ_JBOHGC010000201.1:0-4353 GCF_050699995.1 Actinokineospora sp.
ACTAAAGCAGAGCGGGCCGCGACGGACAGAGGAGTCGCTTCGCGCGCAATTGCGGTCGATCGGCCACAGTCGACAGCGATCCAGTCGACAGCGCGGACTGCCTTCGGATTGATCGCGACTCTCACCGCTTCTCACTCATACGGCGCCCGGTCCTGCCGGCTACCTTCTGAGTCTCACGCGCCTTCGTCCCTTGCTTCCGCGCCCACTCACGAACCGAACGGACTTTGTCCGAACCATTGGGCTGATCCACAACGGCGGCCTCGATCCGGGCCAAGCGCTCGTTGATCTGCGAGAACTCTTCACTCTCGGCCAGGCGCACACCGTTGAGTGCATGTTCGACAATTTCTCGAACGAGCGCCGTATACCGCATTCCACGTGTTTGCGCGAGCGCCTTTAGAGCCTCGACAACGTCAGCAGGCAATCGGAGCGAGGTCGTCTTCATAGGACGCGGGTCAACCCACTTGCCTCGCTCCATCTCAGGCGAAGTGTCATGAGTGTCGTAGTAGGCGGCCAGTGCTTCGAGTTCTTCAACGGGCCGAGGAAGAGAATCATTTCCTTTTGTCATCGCTATTGCGCCTTCCTCTGGAAGGTCTTCTTCTCGCCGGGCGTCATGTCTCGGGCTGTGACGACGAACGCCTCACCGTCATCGTCGGCAGCAACGACAAACAAGTAGCGTCCTGCATACGTGCGACCGAAGATCAAGACAGTGTTGCCTTTCCCTTCGGTCTGCCAGTACGGACGTTCAAGGATCGCCTCCCTCACCTCGTCAAGAGTCACGTCGTGTCGTGCGATGTGGTCAACCGACCACTGGTTGTCCTTGACATCCCGGAACACTGACCAAGTGTAATACGAACGCATTACGCTGTCACCGATCTCTGGCTGCGGATCGGGAGTCACAGGCCCTCTGCCCGACTCGCCGCCGTGCGATGGCGGACTTCGTCCCACCCGGCCAGACGGCGCTGTGCATCTGGACATGCGGGTCAGCAACGCGATGGAGGACGACGGCCAGGAGCTCCCGCCGCTGCCGTAGGCCCCGATGGGTGGCCCGCTCCGATCGGCGGAGCGGGCACCACCGGACGCGGTTTCGCATTTCAGCCGAACGGGTGCAACAAAGGCCTGACCAGGGGCGATTTACAGGGCGCAAGAGCGTTCCTCCAACCCCCGGGGAGGCGCATCATGCGCTCAACGCGACGCGTGATGGTTGTACTTGCCACATTCACACTCACCCTCGCTCTGGCGCCACCATCGGCGGTTGCGCGGCCGTCGAATCCGGCGCTGGAGATGTACACGGTCGAAGGGCAGGCCGACACGATCTCGGAAGCCGCCCCCGGACTTGAGCTCGCGGCCTTACAGCGGACCCAGTCGGGCGTGCGGGCCGATGTCGTGCTGACCGAGGACCAGCGCGACAAGCTGGCCGCCTCGGGCGTGCAGGTCACCCTCAAACGCAATGCGCGAGGCCAGACGGTCAGCCAGCAGGCCGCCGCGCAGGCGGCGAACGGCTTCACCGTGTGGCGCTCCTGGGACGAACCCGGCGGCATCAGGGACGACCTGGTCGCGGTGGCGCGCGCGAATCCCCAGTTGGTCAAGCTCGTCACGCTCGGGCGGACGCATCAGGGTCGCGACATCATCGCGCTGAAGCTCACGCAGGGCGCGCGCGGCGTGCCCGACGGCTCCCGACCGGCGGTGCTCTATTCATCGCTGCAGCACGCGCGAGAGTGGATCAGCGCCGAGGTGAACCGCCGCCTGGTCCACCACTTCGTCGACCGCTGGCGGGCCAACGACGCGGAGATCAAGTCGATGCTCCAGAGGACCGAGCTGTGGTTCGTGGTCGTCGCGAACCCGGATGGCTACCAGTTCTCGTTCGACCACGAGCGCCTGTGGCGAAAGAACGCCCGCGACAACAACAACGACGGGCAGATCACCATCGGTGACGGCGTCGACCCCAACCGCAACTTCGACGAACACTGGGGCTACGACAACGAGGGATCGTCGCCGAACCCGGCCGACGAGACCTATCGCGGTCCGAACGCCGCATCGGAGCCCGAGACCCGCGCGATGCAGGGGTTGATCAACAAGGTCAAGCCGCGATTCCAGTCGAACCTGCACTCCTTCGGCGAGTGGCTGCTGTACCCGCAGGGCTGGCAGGTCGGTACGCCCGACGCCGACAACCCGCTCTACGTCGCGCTCGGCGGCACCGACGCCAACCCGGCCATCGCGGGCTTCGACCCCGGCCAGTCGGCCGACACGCTCTACATCACCAACGGCGAGACGACCGACTACGCCGACACGAACGGCGGCACCGTCGCCTTCACGCCCGAGTTGGGCGAGGGCGTCCCCGGTGCGGGCTTCGTGTTCCCGGACGACGAGACACTCATCCAGGCGGAATTCGTCAAGACGCTGCCCTTCCACCTGGGTCTCGCGAGGTCCGCGAGGAACCCCGCCGACCCGGTCTCACCGGTCGGCATCGAGGTCGAGCCGTTCTACCTCGACCAGGACGACATCGACCCGCAGAACGGCCAGCAGTCGCTGTTCGACTTCCGCTTCGCGGTCTCCTACGGCGACCCGCAGGAAGTTCGCGTGCTGGCCAAGCGCAAACTTGGCGCCGTCACGCTCAAGTACCAGATCGGCACTGGCGCGGTGCAGTCGAAACCGACGGCGGAGTGGGCCGGTGGCGAGCGCTACGGGCCGGGCAACGCCACCCATTTCCACGTCGTCAGCGGGCAAGTCACCGGCACGTCGCCCGGTGACAGCGTCCGGGTGTGGTTCGAGGGCGGCGGCCAGGTCAGCGACTCGTTCACCTACCAGGTGGCGTCCAACAGCGACCGCAGGGTGCTGATCGTGGCGGCGGAGGACTACACGGGCGCGTCGCCGGCGAAGCCGGGCGTCACGGCGCCGCAGTACCTGTCGTTCTACATGGACGCGCTGACCGCGAACGGCGTCGCCTTCGATGTCTACGACGTCGACGCCCGTGGCCGCACCGCGCCCGACAACCTCGGCGTGCTCAGCCACTATGACGCCGTCGTCTGGTACACCGGCGACGATGTCGTGACCCGCGAGCCCGGGTGGGGGCCAGGCAACGCTTCACGGCTGGCGATGCAGGAGTTGCTCGAAGTGCGTGACTTCGTCAACGACGGCGGGCGCGTGCTCTACACCGGGCAGCGTGCGGGCCAGCAGTACACGCAGGCTCTGGGCACGCAGCTCTACGACCCGTTCGAGAACCGGCAGTGCAGTTCGGACCCGGCTGTGCGGGCACGCTGCCTCGCGCTGTCCGGGTCCGGCAACTCGCAGGGTGACCCGATCGAGTACTTCTTCGGTGCGGCGATCACCACTCCCGGTGGCGGCAGCGACCCCAACACCGGGGACCCGTTCGCCATCAACGGGATCGACGACCCGCTGGCCGGTCTGACGATGACCATCAATGGCGCCGACAGCGCGCAGAACCAAGCGAGCAACTCGTCGTTCATCACCACCGGCGACTTCCTTGAGGTGACCGACCCGCAGGGCAGCTTCCCGCACCTGGAGAGCTGGCCCGCGGCCGAGTACCTGAGTGGCCTCGCGGGCCCGTTCGACCCGCACAGCGGGACCCAGTTCATGTGGTCGGACCGGGCCGACGAGGCGTACAAGCGCCTGTCGCGCACGGTCTCGGTGCCCGCGGGTGGCGCGACGCTGTCGTTCTGGACGAGCTACAACCTCGAACTGGACTTCGACTACTTGATCGTCGAAGCGCGCACGGTCGGACTGGACAACTGGACGACGCTGCCGGACGAGAACGGGCACACCTCGCCGGATCTGAGCAACGACCAGTCATGCCCGGGCGGGTGGAGCAACCCGGCCGACGCCGCCAACGTGCTGCACCCGTTCCTGACCCATTACCAGACGTTCGACCCGGCGACCGGGACGTGCGCCAACACGGGGACGACGGGGACCTGGAACGCCGCCAACGGAAGCTCCTCCGGCTGGCAGCAGTGGGCAATCGACCTCGGGGCGTACGCGAACCAGCAGGTCGAACTCTCCATCACTGCCCTGAGCGACTGGGGAGTGCAGCAGTTCCCCGGCGTCTTCATCGACGACATCGAGGTCTCGACCGGTGAGGGCTCCACCTCGTTCGAGGACGACGCCGACCCGATGGACGGCTGGACCGTTCCCGGCGCGCCGCAGGACCAGGCGGGCGTCGAGGGTCCGAACTTCAACGACTGGGTCCGCCGCGGCGGGCTCGGCATCAAGGAAGGAGCGGCGGTGGGGACCGCCGACACGGTCTACCTGGGCTTCGGTTTCGAAGGACTCACCGGAGCCGCCACCCGCAACACGGTTATGGACCGGGTGATCGACTACCTGCTCCGTTGAGGACACATC
>NZ_JBOHGC010000202.1:0-1929 GCF_050699995.1 Actinokineospora sp.
GACTTGACCTCGACGATCAGCGTCTCCCGCGGGGCCCGGGCCCGGGCGCCGCCCGGGGTGACGAACTCCAGGTCGAAGTCGATGGTCACGCGCTCCGCGGACCCTTTGCCGACCAGGGTCAACCGCCGGTATCGCATCGTCAGCTGCGGTTCGACCGTATGGGCGAACGTCTCGCCGTATGTCTGGCGGACGCATTGCTGCACGAACCCGAGCGCGTCGGCACCGACCGTGCCGTGGCGGGCGCCGTCATAGGGCATCCGTTCCTTGATGGTGCGGTAATTGGATAGCGGGTGAGGCCGCGCGGATCGCGAGAATCCACCACTGATCGCGCGAGGTCGGTTAGAACTTCCTTGTGTCGCAAGGGGAGTTGGCGTCGGTGGTGGCGGAGCTGCGGGTGGTTGTCGCCCGGTTGGAGGCCACCGTCGCCGAGTTGAACCAGGCGGTGACCGCTCGGGACGCCAGGATCGCCGAGCTGGAGAAGCTGTTGGAAGCGTCGCGCCGTTCGGGGAAGCGGCAGTCGGCGCCGTTCTCGAAGGGGCAGGGTTCGGTGGATCCGGCGAAGCCGGGACGCAAGGCGGGGGACGAACACGGCCGGCATGGTCATCGGGCGGCTCCGGTCCACCCGCCGGACCGGGAGCTCGAAGCGCCGCTTCCGGGGTGCTGCCCGCACTGCGGCGGTGACGTTGAGCTGGAACGGGAGGACGAGCAGTTCCAGGTTGACCTCCCGCCGATCCGGCCGGTGACGACCCGGTTCCGGGTCGGGGTCGGTCGGTGCACGACCTGCCGGCGTCGCGTGCAGGGTCGGCATCCGGAGCAGACCTCCGACGCCCTGGGGGCGGCCGGGTCGCAGGTCGGTCCCACCGCCAAGTCGTGGGGCCACTGGGCGCACTACGGGCTCGGCCTGTCGTTCGGGAAGTGCTCCGAACTCTTGCGCCGCCTCGGGATCGACGTCACCGCCGGGGCGCTCTGCCAGGCAGCGCAGTCCACCGGCAGCGCGCTGGTTCCCGTCCACGCTGAGATCGTGCGGCGGGTCAACGCCTCGCCGGTGGTCACCGCCGACGAGACGGGCTGGCGGGTCGGTGGCCGCTCGGCCTGGCTGTGGGTAGTCACCGCCCAAGGGGTCACCGCCTACAACGTGGCCGACGGGCGAGGCTTCGAGGAGGCTTGCGAAGTCCTCGACGCCGGCTACGACGGCGTCCTCGTCCGCGACGGCTGGGGACCCTACCGGCTCTACGAGAAGGCCACGCACCAAAGCTGCGTCGCTCACTTCTTGAGGCGCTGCAACGAGATGATCGACGACAACCCCGGCTGGGCCCGAGGCACTCCCCGCCATGTCAAGGACATGCTCCTCGACGCCCTCGCCGCCCGGGACCTCGGCGCCCGGCGCCGCAAGGCCCTCGCCGCCGACCTCATCGACCGGATCGAGATCCTCGCCGACCAGGCCCACCCCTACGACGCCAACCGCAAGCTCGTCGCCCATCTCCACAACGAGCGCCACGCCCTCTTCACCTTCCTCACCCACCCCGACGTGCCGGCCACGAACTGGAAAGCGGAGCAAGGCGTCCGGCCTGCCGTCGTCAACCGCAAGGTCTGGGGCGGGAACCGAACATGGCGGGGTGCCGCCACCCAGAGCCGCATCATGAGCGTTCTGCGCACCGCCGCCCAACAAGGCGTCGACGCCATCGACTGGCTCACCCGCTACGCCAGAGCGCCAGACCTCGCCCTCTCCCCACTCTTCACGGAATAGCCGCACGCTCATTCACCACAATTCGAGCCGGCGCGCCCCGCTATCCAAGTACCGAATTACTTCCGACGAACACTCAAGGAACGGTAAGACAGCTTGACGCAACGGCGATTGCCGGCGAGAAGTATCTTCTCTCTACAGACCCGCCTTACTATGACAACATTGGCTACGGAGCGCTCTCGGAC
>NZ_JBOHGC010000203.1:0-9592 GCF_050699995.1 Actinokineospora sp.
CCTGTACTCGGCCGCGGCGGAGGCGGGCCATCCGGTCGACGAGGTCCGCCACGCCGAGGCCGAGGCCATGTCCGGCGACATCGATTCCGCGCTGCGCCGCGCCGACGCCGTGATCTCCGCGACCGGGAATCCCGCCGCCGCGCGGATCGCCGCCGCCGCGCTGGCCCACCGCGGCCAACTCGCGCGCAGCGCGGAGCTGTACCAGTGGTCGGGTTCGGCGCTCGCGGCCATCGGCCTGGCGGGCACCGGGCGGGTCGACGACGCGCGGACCGCGCTCAAACTGGCCGACAGCGGCGAGCGGCCGACCCTGCTGGCGGGCGCGATCACCGCGTTGGCACAGGGAATCCTGTCCTCAGTGGAGGAGTCGTGGCCGACCGCACTGTCCACTGTGGCCCGTGCGGCGGAGATGCTCGAACCCGTCGGCGGCACGGCGCTGCTGCCGGACAGCCCGGCCGCGGTCGCCGCGATCATGGCCTCCCACAGCGGCGCCACCACGCTCGCCGAACCGCTGCTCGACCGCGCCATCGCCGCCGAGACCGGCGGAAAGGTGCTGGTCAACCGCCATCGCCTGCTGCGCGCGTGGATCGCGATGACCCGCGGCGACGGACCCGCGGCGGCATCGGTCGTGGCGGGCCTGACCGAGCTGACCCCGCGGGACGCGCAGTTCGCGCTCGGCATGGAACTCGGCATCGCCCGCCGCGGCAGCGATCTCGGTGCGCTGCGCCGCTCGTGGGACCGAGCCTGCGCGACGCTCGTGCGCACCCCCGTCGACCTGTTCACCCTGCTGCCGCTGGGCGAGTTCGCGGTCGCCGCGGCCCGCCTCGGCGACCGCGACCGGTTGGTCCCGCAGCTCGACCAGGCCTGGGACCTGTTGCGCCGCTTGGGGAACCCGCCGCTGTGGTCGACCATGCTGCACTGGTCGTGCCTGCACGCGGAGATCATCGCCGAGCGCCCCGAAGCCGCCGAGGCGCACGCGGCGGCGCTTGCCGACACCGCGGCGGCGAGCCCGTTCCACACCACCATGTCGCACGCCGCGCAGAGCTGGCGCCTGGTCCTCGCGGGAAAGGTGGACGCCGAACACGTCGAGTCCGCCGCGCGCGGCCTGCACGCCGCGGGCCTCGGCTGGGACGCCGCCCGCCTGGCGGGCCAGGCCGCGATCCGCACCGCGGACCGCAAGGCGATGGTCGGCCTGCTCGACTGCGCCCGCGTCCTGCAGGGCCCGGGCGCGGCGGCCCCGGTCGTCGAGGACCGCTCCGGCGCGGCCCGGCTCAGCGAGCGGGAGTTGCAGGTGGCGGGGCTGGTGCTGGACGGTCTGACCTACAAGCAGGTGGGCGACCGGCTGTTCATTTCGGGCAAGACAGTCGAACACCACATGGCCCGCATGCGCTCCCGCCTCGGCGCCACCAGCCGCAGCGACCTGCTGGCCCAGTTGCGGGCGCTGTTGGGCGACCGACCGGGCGTCTAGGACATCATGAAGATGACGAGGCCGATGATCAGCGCGGGGATCAGCGCCAGCCAGAACTGCGTGATCGCCACGACCACGACCGTCGCCAGGGCGGCGACGATGGCGAACACGGTGATGATCGTCTTGTCCTTGGACCCGGACTTCTCGATCAGCGGGTCCTTGGGCGCCGGGGCAGGCGGCCGGGCGGACTCCCGCACTGGCAGGTCGGCGAACAGCGCCGCCAACTCCGCCTGCGTGCGAGCCGCCGCGGCCGCCCCACACCGCAGCTCGTACTCGGCGACGTCGATGCGCCCCTCGGAGAAGTGCTCGCCAAGCTCGTCGATCGCCCGCTCACGCTCAGCGGTGCCGACGCGGATGTTCCCGTCCCGAGCCATGTCCCTCACTCTACGGTGATGACATGGTGACTGTCGGGGAGATCCGGGCAACGGCCTATCTGGCGGTCAACCCACATCCAGGACACGAAGAGTGACTCCTGGAAGCTCGTCGAATCGCGCGCGTTTGTCGGTGGAGACGAGCGTGCGACCGCTGGCACGGGCAGTGGCCGCGATGATCAAGTCGTGGGCGCCGCGCGGCTCCCCGGAGTCGCGCACATGTGCCAGGAGTGCGGCGTGATGTTCGGCCACGCCTTGGTCGTAGTCCACGATCGGAACAAGTGCCAGCACCTCGTCGAGGAACGCGCGTTGCAGCACGCTTCGTGGATTCGCGTCTCTCACACCTGCCAGATACTCCGCGACGACGACAGCAGGCAGGGCCATATCGTCTTCGTCGGACAAGTCGGCGAGATCCACTCGTCCGCGTACGGCGCCGACGAGCACGCACGTGTCAAGAATCAGTCGCGCCACGGATCCGCATCCAGGTCGTTGGAAACGGCCTCGCGGGCGCTTCTGACCTCGGCGGCGAACTCGTCGTCGAAGGCGGCATTGCCGCGCCACCGTCCGAGCACCTCCCGCAGGGCGCGTCCGTTCGCTCGTGGCGCGGGGGTGATCACCGCGACCCTGCGTCCGCTGCGGGTGACCACGATCGTCTCGCCGCGCTCCGCCTCGTCGAGCACGGCGGAGAAGTTCCGCGAGGCTTCCGATGCCGACAATTCACGCATGGATTCATAGTATCAGAATCAGATGTTCATACAACGATCCCACTTCGGTGGATCCACCCAAGAGTGTTACGACATTCGAATGATTCCTGTGTGATCATGATGCGCGCTGATCCAACTAAGTTCGGGGGAACATGGACGTCAGGCAGGACTGGCCCGAACGCGGCCGGACCGTCACCTTCGCTCAGTGGGATTTCGACGCCGGGAAGGCCCGGTTCATCGGGATCGGCGTCGTCGCCGGGCCCGCGCAGCAGCATCCGTACCTCGACCTGTACCGGTTCCCGATCATGCCTCGGCCGGGCGATGAGAGGGCCGTCCCCGAATGGATTAACGAGTCGGACATCATTGACGTCGTGCCGCGCTGACACCAGCGGGCTGCGAAACGGAGTGTGTGTCGATGAGCGCGACCCTGGTGGCCAAGGCCCTGGCCGCCGGGCACGGTGACCGTGCCCTGTTCTCCGGGCTCGACCTGGTCGTCGCCCCCGGCGACGTGATCGGACTGGTCGGGGTCAACGGCGCGGGAAAGTCCACGCTGCTGCGCACCCTGGCCGGGCTGCTGCCCGCCGAGCAGGGCGAGGTCCGGCTCAGCCCGTCGAGCGCCATCGTGGGCTACCTGCCGCAGGAGCCCGACCGTCGTCCCGGTGAGTCGGTGCGCGCGTTCCTCGCCCGGCGCACCGGTGTCGCCGACGCGCAGGAGGCCATGGACGCCGCCGCCGAGGCCCTCGGGGCGGGGACGGCCGGCGCGGAGGACGACTACTCCCACGCCCTGGAGCGCTGGCTGGCGCTCGGCGGGGCCGATCTCGACGAGCGGGCCGAGGCCGCGGTGGCCGATCTCGGGCTCGGGGTGCGCCTCGACCAGGAGATGGTGTCGCTTTCCGGTGGGCAGGCCGCGCGCGCCGGCATGGCCTCGCTGCTGCTGAGCCGCTACGACATCTTCCTGCTCGACGAACCGACCAACGACCTCGACCTCGACGGCCTGGCCCGGCTGGAGGAGTTCGTCTCCGGCCTGCGCGCGGGCACCGTCGTCGTCAGCCACGACCGCGAGTTCCTCACCCGCACGGTCACCGGGGTCCTCGAACTCGACTTGGCCCAGCAGCAGATCCGCGAGTACGGCGGCGGCTACGCGGCCTACATCGAGGAGCGCGAGGTCGCGCGCAGGCACGCCCGCGAGGAGTACGAGGAGTTCGCCTCCACCAAGTCCTCGCTTGAGGACCGGGCCCACATGCAGCGCGGCTGGATGGACAAGGGCACCCGCAACGCCCGCCGCAAGTCCAGTGACAACGACAAGATCGGGCGCAAGCTTCGGTCTGAGTCCTCGGAGAAGCAGGCCGCCAAGGCCCGGCAGACCCAGCGGATGATCGAGCGGCTGGAGGTGGTCGAGGAGCCGCGCAAGGAGTGGGAGCTGCGGATGGAGATCGCCGCCGCTCCCCGCACCGGCGCGGTGGTGGCCGCCCTGCGCGACGCCGTCGTCCAGCGCGGCGACTTCACCCTCGGACCGGTGTCGCTGGAGATCGGCTGGGCCGACCGGGTCGCGATCACCGGGGCGAACGGCGCCGGGAAGTCGACCCTGCTGGCGGCGCTGCTCGGCCGCACCGAGCTCACCTCGGGGGGGACCTACCTCGGGCCGGGGGTCTCGGTCGGCGAGGTCGACCAGGCGCGTGGCCTGTTCCTCGGCGACGAGCAGCTCTTCGACGCGTTCAGCCGGGAGATCCCGGACTGGCCGACCGCGGACGTGCGGACCCTGCTGGCGAAGTTCGGCCTCAAGGCGCACCACGTGCTGCGCCGGGCCGCGACCCTTTCGCCGGGCGAGCGCACCCGCGCCGCGCTGGCGCTGCTGCAGGCCCGTGGGGTCAACCTGCTCGTGCTCGACGAGCCGACGAACCACTTGGACCTGCCCGCCATCGAGCAGCTCGAGTCGGCAATGGCGGACTACCCGGGCACGTTGCTGCTGGTCACGCACGACCGCCGCATGCTCGACGCGGTCGCGGTGAACCGGCGGTTCGTGGTGAGCGACGGGTCAGTCTCAGAAAAAGACTGACCACGGACTCCCTTGGCGGCACCCGAAGGAGTCCGTGGTCAGCCCGGTCAGGCCGCAGGCGTCGTCGGGTGCGCCGGCAGCTTCGAGCGCAGCTTGCGCAGCGCCCCGTCGATCTGCGTGTGGTACTTGCCCTTGGTGCGCTGGTCGATGATCCGGCCTGCCTTCGTCGCCGCCCGGTCGACCTTCTCCGGGTGCGCGTTCGCGTATTTCCTCGCGGCCGCCGCCGCCCCGGCGAGGGCGGCGAGCTTGCGTAGCTTCGGCATCGGTGCTCCTTTTCGGCTCAGCCGTTCAACGTCGCAAGTACCCAAGAAGGTTCCGCTCCATGCGCTTGACCCAGCACCGATAGTGTTCTACGTATGCCGACTTACGCATCCGTTGACAAACCGCGGCCCAGATCACGGGACGCCGCGGGGCTGCCCGCGGTCACCGCTGAGCGGATCGTCGACGAGGCGCTGGCGCTGACCAGGGAGCTGGGCCTGGAGAACTGGACCCTGCGCCAGCTCGCGGGTGCGGTCAGCGCGTACCCCGCCGTCGTCTACCACCACGTCGGTGACCGTGAGGCCGTGGTCGCCGGGGTGATCGAGCGGGTCGTCGCCGAGTTCGCCCTCCCGGAGCCCAAGGACTGGCGGAGCTGGTTCGAGGAGTTGCTGATGGGCATGCGGCCCGTGCTGCGGGCCGCGCCGGGAGTGGCCAGGAGGCTCGCGCTGTACGGGCCGATCGTGGCCTCGGCCCGAAGCGTCATCGACCGCGGCGTGCGGGTGCTCGACGCGGCCGGGTTCGGCAAGGAGAGCGTCCTCGTGTGCAACGTGCTGCTCACCCAGGCCTGCCAGTTCGTCGCCCTGGAAGACGACCGCGAACACAGTCCCCGGCTGCGCGCCGAGGCCGCGGCGGTCTTCAGCTCCTACCGCGACCGCGAGGATATGCCAGGGCTGGCCGCGACCGGCCGGTTCGTCTACGAGATGACCCAGCGGCCGGGCGGCGTCGAGGCGTACTACGACGAGTTCTCCACCTTCGCCATCGCCCGCATCCTCGACGGTGTCGCCGCCCGGCTCACTGTCCTCAGTGGAACAGGGCGTTGAGTTCCGACCACGTCATACCGCCCGCTACCGACTGGTAGGTACCGGATCCGAGCAGTTCCTCGGTAGCCCGCCGCGCCAGCCCGTACGCCGCCTCCGCGACGGCCGCGCCCAAGCTCGCCCGCGCCACGCCGACGCCGCCGAGTTCGGCGATGCTCGGCGCGCCCGGCCCGACCATGATGTTGACCGGCGCCGGGATCTCCGCGACCAGCGCCTTGATCGTGGCCAGGTCCGTCACGCCCGGGACGAAGATGCCCGACGCGCCCGCGTCCAGATAGGCCCGTGCGCGGCGCACTGTCTCGTCCAGACGGGAGTCCTCGTCACCGACCCCGCGCAGGTACACGTCAGTGCGCGCGTTGATGTAGAGGGCGATGCCCGCCTCGTCCGCGGCCGCACGCGCGGCGGAGAGCCGCTCGGCCTGCGCCGCGGTGTCGCGAAGCGGGCTCGTGTCCGTTCGGAACCCGTCCTCGATGTTCACACCGACCGCGCCCGCTCTGAGCACACCGCGAATCGTTTCGGCCACCTCGGCGGCGGTGGCGCCGAAACCGGTCTCGATGTCGGCGGTGACCGGCACGTCGACCGCCGCCACCACGCGCGCGATCAAGTCGACCGCGAGCGTCCGGTCGAGGGCGTCGCCGTCGGCGGCGCCGAGACTCCACGCGACACCGGCGCTGGTGGTGGCCACGGCGGAGCACCCGGCCGCGACGGAGACACACGCACTGGCCACATCCCAGGCGTTCGCCAAGGCCAGGACGGGTGTCGCGCTGTGCAACGCGTGGAAACGCGCTGCGTGATCTTGCTGGGATGTGTTCATGCCGGGAAGTCAACCAGCAGCCACCGACATGGAGTAGCGAGAATGCGACAGTACTGGCAAGTGGCAGGTCAAGTCGATTTTTGGCTAGCCCCGCCACCTGCCGGACCTCCATCCTGTGCGGGTGCATGACGACTTCGACCGCTGTATGCGCGCCGTTAACGCCAAAGATTCCAGGTTCGACGGATGGTTCTACACCGCGGTCCGCACCACTCGCGTCTACTGCCGACCCAGTTGCCCAGGAATGCCGCCCAAAGCCGAGAACATGGCGTTCTTCCCCAGCGCCGCCGCGGCCCAGCAAGCCGGATTCCGCGCGTGCAAGAGGTGTCGTCCCGACGCGAGTCCTGGTTCGCCACAGTGGAACGCCCGCGCCGACCTCGCCGCCCGCGCCATGCGGCTCATCGCCGACGGGGTGGTGGACCGCTCCGGCGTCCCCGGTCTCGCCGCCCACCTCGGCTACAGCGTCCGCCAAGTGGAGCGACAACTTCTCGCCGAGTTCGGCGCGGGCCCCCTCGCGCTCGCCCGCGCCCAACGGGCCCAGACCGCACGGCTGCTGATCGAGACCACCGAGCTCCCGATGAGCGAGGTGGCCACCGCCGCCGGTTTCGGCAGCATCCGCACGTTCAACGACACCGTGCGGGAGGTGTTCGCGCTTCCGCCCACCGCGATGCGGCAGCGCGCGGGAAGACCCGCGGCGGGCTCGGGTGTGCTGACGGTGCGGTTGCCCTACCGTGAACCGCTTTCCGCCGACCAGCTCTTCGCCCAGCTCGCAGCCACGGTGGTGCCCGGCGTGGAGGAGTGGCGGGACGGGGCCTACCGCCGCACCCTGCGCCTGCCGCACGGTCACGGCATCGCCGGCCTGCGTCCCGCCGCGGGCCACGTGATGTGCCAGCTCACCCTGACCGACCTGCGGGACCTGTCCAGGGCGATCAGCCGGTGCCGACGGCTGCTCGACCTCGACGCCGACCCGGTCACCGTCGACGACACCCTCGCCGCCGACCCGATTCTCGCGCCGTCGGTGCGGAAGAACCCCGGCCGCCGGGTCCCGCGCACCGTCGACGGCGCCGAGTTCGCCATGCGGGCCGTGCTGGGACAGCAGCTCACGACCGCCGCCGCGCGTGCCCACGCGACCCGGCTGATCGCCGCGCACGGCGAGTCGGTGCGTGACCCGATCGGCGGATTGACGCACCTTTTCCCGTCACCGCAGAGCATCGCCGCCCTCGACCCGGACGTCATCGCCCTGCCCCGGACCCGCCGCGACACCCTGATCGGCCTGGTGACCGCGCTGGCGTCGGGCACGATCGACGTCGGGGTCGGCGCCGACCGCGACCGGGCCAGGGCCCGGCTGGCGGCGCTGCCCGGCTTCGGGCCGTGGACGGTCGAGACCATCGCCATGCGAGCCCTGGGCGACCCGGACGCGTTCATTCCCAGCGATCCTGGGTTGCGCGCGGCGGCCCGGGAACTCGGGCTGACCAGTAACACCAACAGCTTGGCGGTCCGGGCGGAATCATGGCGGCCGTGGCGCGCCTACGCGATGCAGCACCTCTGGGCGATCAGCGACCGCCGCTAGTCCGCCTCCCCGGAATTCACCCTGTTGGTCACCTTGCGGGGGAAGGTGCGGTCGGGTGAGGAGCCGTGGTTGGGTTTCGTCACGGTCCCCTGAGGTGGCGGTCGTGGTGTGGTCGCGGTTTCCTAAGGGCTACAGCCGTTGCACGTTCTCCCCGTCCATCCGCCCGCGGGTGTCGAGCACCGCGCGGGCGTGGCGGCCGATCTTCGCCAAGTCCAGTGACCGGTGATCCTGCAGCAGCACCACCAGGTCCGCCGCCCGCGCCGCCGCGTCCACATCGGACTCGACGCACACCGGTTCGCCGTCCACCAGGAATCCCGACACATGCGGGTCGTGGAATCCGACTCGGACGCCGAGGGTGCGCAGTTGGCGCACCACACCGGTGGCGGGGGTCTGCCGGGTGTCGCCGACATCCGGTTTGTACGTGACCCCAAGGAGAAGGACCCGAGACCCATACACCGTGCCGCCGTCGCGCGCGAGGAGGTCGCGCGCGCGGCGGACCACGTAGCCGGGCATGCCCGCGTTCACCTCCTGCGCGGCGGTGATCATCGAGCACGGCAGCCCCTCGGCGCGCGCCCGGTTGGCCAGGTAGCGCGGGTCGACGGGGATGCAGTGTCCGCCGACGCCGGGGCCGGGTGAGAAAGCCTGGTACCCGAACGGTTTCGTGGCCGCGCAGCGCAGGACGTCCCAGACGTCGACGTCGAGCCGGGCGCACAGGACGGCGAGTTCGTTGACCAAGGCGATGTTGACCAGGCGGTAGCTGTTCTCCAGCAGCTTCGCCGTCTCGGCCTCGCGCAGGCCCGCCGCGACCACGACCGAGTCGACCAGCTCCTCGTAGAACGCCTCGCATCGCTTGGCGCACAGCGGGGTCAGGCCGCTCACCACTTTTGGGGTGTTCTCCAGGGCGTGTTCGCCGTTTCCGGGGTCGATGCGTTCCGGGGAGTACGCCAGGTTGAAGTCGACGCCCGCGACCAGGCCCGTGGACTCGAGAATGGGCAGCAACACCTCCTCGGTGGTGCCCGGGTAGCTGGTGGACTCCAACACCACGAGCGTGCCCGGCCGCAGCCTCGCCGCGACCTCGCCGCCCGCGGCCATGACCGCGCGCAGGTCCGGCTCGCCGTCGACGAGACCGGTCGGCACACAGATCACCACGGTGTCCGCTGTGGACACCGTGGTGAAGTCGGTCGTCGCGGTGAACCCCTGGCGCAGCATGGTGGTTATGTCGGCGGCGGCGTCCTGCACGTGCGACCGGCCCGCCATCAGTCCGTCGACGACGCCGGTGTCGGTGTCCACGCCGGTGACGCGCAGCCCCGCCGCGCAGGCCCGGCGGGCGAGTGGCAGCCCTACGTAGCCCAGACCCACGACCACGAGATCCACTGAGAACAAGGAAATCCTTTCTCCGGTGGATCGCACTCAGGCCTTGAAGCTGCCGACTGCGCTGACGTGCGTCCCGTAGCCGGGCTTCACCCTGGCGAACGGCTCGATCGGCACGACGCAGATCGGGTCGGCGTAGATCGTGATCGCGCGGTCGGTCTGGTTGAA
>NZ_JBOHGC010000204.1:0-21746 GCF_050699995.1 Actinokineospora sp.
CGGCAACCTGCGCGCACGTCTTTGAGGTGATCGCGTAGAGTCCTCTCCCGACGCCCCCGTAGCCCAACCGGCAGAGGCAGCGGACTCAAAATCCGTCCAGTGTCAGTTCGACTCTGACCGGGGGCACCATCTCCAAGCACACAAGATCGGCCCTGACCTGCGATAGGCAGGTCGAGGGCCGATCTTGTCATGTCCGGCCGTGTCCGGCTATCAGTGGCCATCCACGGCTGTTTGTTCCCGAGTTCCCGCGCACTCCGCGACCTGGGTCGGCGGCACGCCTGCTGCGGCCGCTTCAGTCCACTGTGGAGCAGGCCACGCCATCGGCGGCCCACCGAGTCCGCACGCTTGTCTCGCCTTGCTGTCTTCGACTACGTCGGGTCGACGGCGAGTTTCGACAGGACGCCGTGGGGGTCGCTGAGGTAGGTGTAGCCCTCTCGGGGGCCGCCGAACATGGCGAGGAGATCGGCGAGGCGCTGGTATTCCGGGACTGTCACGGGGATCTTGCGGCGGATCAGGGAAGCGCACAGGGTGTCGACGAGTTCGGCCCACTCTCCCGCGTCGCTGAGGCGGCGGTAGGCGGCCGTGGTTTCCGGCGGCAGGCGGTCTGCCAATGCTTCCAGGAGGGCCCGGGAGTCGTTGTTCAGCTTGACGAGGTCCACTGTGCTCCTAGTTGATCGGGTTGCCGTTGGCGTCGTTGTTGGTGACGCCTCGTCCGCCGGTGGGGTACGCGGTTCGGATGGTGCCGTCCGGGTCGATGATGACCTCGATGTCGACGCCGTCGCGGTTGCCGGTGGCTACCCAGCGGCCGTTGTCCTGCTGGTACGGCGGGCGGTCGGGGTTTCGGGCCACGTCCTCGACGTGTCGGCGGACGACGTCGTCCAGCGGTGGGTCTTTCGGGTCGGATGAGTCCCATCTTGCCGGGAACTCCGACTTGTTCGGGATGCCCGTGCCCGGCGCGTGGCCGCCGCCGATGCCGTCGGAGTCGCCGTCGAGGATGTGGATCAGGCGCATCTGGTTGAGGTTGATGCTCGCCACGCTGGGCGGTGTGTCCAGGCCGGTGGCGTTGCCCCACTGGTTTGGCGGCGGGGTCGGTGGCGTCGTGCCCTGGCCGTCGCCGCCGGGTGGGGTGCCCTGGTCGGCGATTTGGTCGGTGGCGTTCTGGGCGCTGGAGACACCCTGACCCGCGTCGACCGAGCCGTGTCGCTGCGACGGCTTGCCGGGGCCCGGCTTCGGCACGCCCGACGGTGAGCCGCCGTCCGGGCGCTTGTGCAGCGTCCAGTACCAGAGGACGAGGAGGATCGCGATGAGGTGCTTCACCCGGTGCCCTAGCTGTTCAGGAGCTTGTCGAGGTTGGTCAGGCTGGCGATCAGGGCCATCGTGTAGGTCAGGATGCGCCCCGCCCACTTGACGACCGCGGCCGCGATCTGGGTCGCGATCACCGGGATGGTCACCACGAACACCGCCTCGACAACCCACACGATCACCCGGGCGACCAGGTCCGCGATCAGGTCCCGGACGATCTCCCTGGTCAGTTCCACCAGGCCGCCCGCACCCTCGGTGGCCGCGGCCATGGCCGCGGAAATCGCCGCCAGTCCGCCGAGGGCGTCGACGTTGTTGACCATCAGGGAGCGGTAGGCGTCAGCCGCCTCACCCTGCCAGTCCGGGGTGTCCTGGTTGAGGTGGTTGCCCAGGTCGGTGCACATGGAGTACAGCTCGGTGGCCATGTTGTTCCAGGTGGCGGCGTGCGAGCGGACCACGTCCGGCTTGCCGGTCAGCTCGTCGAGCATCTCCCGCAGCGGATCGAAGTACTCCATCGCCCAGCCGATGCCGTTGGCCAGCAGGGCGCTGATCGGATCCATGATTGTCGCGGCCACCTCGACACCGAGAGTGGCCCCGGCGAGGACGTCGTCCACCCAGCCGTCGCTGCGGATGGCGTCGACCAGGCCCTCGATGCTGTCGGCCAACCCGGACCCGGTCCACACCTCCCGCGTCGACTCGACGGGGGCCACCAGCGTGTTCTCGGTCATTTCCCACCCCCGAGCGCCGATGTGTTCGTGTCTTCGGTGTCTTCGTAGGCGTCGGCGTTCGCGGTGAGCGCGGCCGTCACCAGCCGCAGGTTCTCGGCGACCTTGGCGAACAGCTCGTCCTGCCTGGTGTGCTTGCCCTCGAGGAGCCCGGAGATCCAACCGCACAGCGTGCCGTAGGCCTCGTCGTCCTGCGCGATGGCCTGGCTGGCCCCCTTGACGGCTTCGAACCGCGCCAGGACAGCCGCCACATTGGCGGCGTGGGCGCGGATCTGGTCGGGGACGACGGTGAACTGCTCGGCCACCGGTCAGTACCTCCTGACATGGGAACGCATGTCGTAGTCCCCGTCGTCGTCCTCGGGCCCCGGGCCGCGCAAGTGGCGCCCGACGCGCTCCGAGATCGCCCGCCCCGCCGCGGAGTCCGGCCCCATGGTCTCGGCGATGACCTCCTGGGACTGCTGGGCCACCTGCTCGCGGGCCTGCCGCAGCGCCGCCATGACGGCCTGCGCCACGGCATCCGGCGCGGCCTTGTGGATCCGGTCGGTCAGCCGCAGGTTCACCAGCGACCCGGACGAGTCGACGGTCACCTCGGCCAGCCCGCCTGGATCGACCGCGGTCACCTGGACCCGCTGCAACCGCGTGCTCATGGCCTGGGTGTCCGCGGCCAGCTTGTCGATCCGGCCCTTCCACGCGGCCAGCCGCTCGCGCGCGGCGTCTGGATTGAGGATCTTCTCGTCCATGGTCCCCCGTCCCGGCGTAGCGATGATCTTTTTTGGAGTGTAGTTACTCCTGCCGACGGGTCGGGGCAAAACACGAGGATTCGGAGTTCTGGCAGGTCCGCGGACGGGCGGACAGCTGCTAGAACCCGGAGCTCGGCGGCTCCTCGGTGGGCGGGAGCAAGCTGTGGCACAGGGTCTCGGTGAGCCAGTCGCGGTAGTCGTCCTGGGTCCAGTCCACGGGCGACAGCCCCGACGAGCGAGCGCTGGACATCGGTGATAGCCGAGGCAGCACGGTCGTCCTGCTCGCCTGCCGCGGCGACGAAGTCGATGCCGAATCGGAAGTAGGGACGCTTCCGGTCGCCGAAGAGCACCGATCCCACCTGGGACTTCCGACGCGCCAGTTCGGTGTCGCCACCGCCGCAGTGCGAGTCGTCAGGGAAGAACCGGATCGATTGTCGAAGAGCACGTCCTGGTCGGGCAGATCCAGTCCGGCAGCTGTGAAACCGGCTCAGCCGACGGTCAACCGGTTCCCAACCACACACGCCAGTGGCCCGACCGCATAATGGACCGACTGATGGGTACCCACGCCCGACAGCCGACGCGGGCACCGAAGGGTCGTTGATGATCGAGAACACCGGCGGGGACGGGAGCGGCTTCGCCGACCTCGGACTGGGTCCCGACCTTCTCCGGGCCCTCGTGGGCCTCGGCTATGAGGAACCCACTCCGATCCAGCGCGCCGCCATCCCACCGCTGCTGCAGGGCCGTGACGTCGTCGGGCAGGCCGCGACGGGGACGGGAAAGACCGCCGCGTTCGCCCTTCCCCTGCTGCAGCGGATCGCCGAGGGCGGCGGGCGGGCCGGGCCCGTCGCGTTGGTGCTCGTGCCGACCCGCGAGCTGGCCGTGCAGGTCTCGGAGGCGATGCACCGCTACGGGCACGACATCGGCGCCAGGGTGCTGCCCATCTACGGTGGCCAGCCGATCGTCAGGCAGCTGCGCGCGCTCGCCCGCGGCGTCGACATCGTGGTGGCCACGCCAGGGCGCGCGCAGGACCACATCAACCGGGAAACGCTCGCCCTGGCCGACATCTCGGCCGTCGTGCTCGACGAAGCCGACGAGATGCTGGACATGGGGTTCGCCGAGGACATCGAGGCGATCCTCAGCGCCACTTCGCGGGATCGGCAGACCGCGTTGTTCTCGGCGACGATGCCACCGCGCATCGCGGGCATGGTTCGCCGTCACCTGCGTGAGCCGGTGTTGGTCGAACTCGACCGCAAGGCGTCGACGGCGGGCGAGGGCCTGCTGGTGCGGCAGAGCGCCTACGTCGTCCCGCGCGGGCACAAGCCCGCCGCGCTCGGCCGCGTCCTCGACCTGGAGGCGCCCACGGCCGCGGTCGTCTTCTGCCGCACCCGCGACGAGGTCGACCGGCTCACCGAGACCCTCAACGGCCGCGGCCAAGCCGCCGAGGCGCTGCACGGCGGCATGGACCAGGTGCAGCGCGACCGGGTGATGAACCGGCTGCGGGCGGGCACGATCGACCTGGTCGTGGCCACCGACGTCGCCGCCCGCGGGCTCGACATCGAGCAGCTGACCCACGTGGTGAACTACGACGTGCCCAGCGCGCCCGAGTCCTACGTCCACCGCATCGGGCGGGTCGGCCGGGCGGGCCGCGAGGGCACCGCCATCACCCTGGTCGAACCGCGCGAACACCGGATGCTCAAGACCATCGAACGAGTCACGGGCCAGCGGATCGCGGTGGAGAAGCTGCCCACGGTCGCCGATCTGCGCGCCAGGCGGCTGGACCTCACCCGCGCGGCCCTCCGGGAGAGCCTCCTGGAGGACGACCTCGAGAAGTTCCGCGCCGTGATCGAGCCGCTCTGCGAGGAGTTCGACCTGTTCGAGGTGGCGCTCGCCGCGGTCAAACTGGCCCAGGAGGCAGGCGGAGCCCTTGATGAGGAAGAACTCCCGGAAGCCGAACCGCCGCCGTCCGACGACCACGGCAGGCGCAAGAGCCCGGGACGGCCGAGCGGCCGGCGCGGCGCGAGCGGCATGACTCGCCTCTTCGTAGGGAGCGGCCGCTCCGCGGGCGTGCGCCCGCAGGACCTCGTCGGCGCGATCACCGGCGAGTCCGCCCTCTCGGGCCGCGACATCGGCGCCATCGAGATAGCCGACCGGTTCTCCCTCGTCGAAGTCCCCGAGTCCGCCGCCGAGGACGTGATCGTCGCGCTCCGGCGAGCGACCATCAAAGGCCGGAGGACCACGGTCCGCCGCGAGCGCCACCAACCGCGGTGAAGCCACCCACCCAGGACTGACAACGACGCGAAACGGGCTCGCCAGGTCCGTCCTCTGTGGCACGATCCGAAGGTGACCAGCAGACCCGACGAGGCGCAGCGGCTGAGCGATCTCGCGCGGCTGCGGCGCGTGCGCGACCGGATCGACCGGGAGTACGCGCAGCCACTCGACGTCGAGGCGCTGGCCCGGGGCGCGCACATGTCGGCGGGGCACCTCAGCCGGGAGTTCCGGCGCGCCTACGGCGAGTCGCCATACGGCTACCTGATGACGCGGCGGATCGAGCGGGCGATGGCGTTGCTGCGGGTGGGCGAACTCAGCGTCACCGAGGTCTGCTTCGCGGTCGGCTGCTCGTCGCTGGGGACCTTCAGCACGCGCTTCACCGAGTTGGTCGGGATGCCGCCCAGTGTCTACAAGCGTGAGGCGGCACGGGCGACGGCGGGGATGCCGTCGTGCGTGGCGAAACAGGTCACCCGACCGATCAGGAATCGAGAAGCGCCCACTTCGAGCCTCGCTTAGCGTTGCCGCCATGGACATCACCATTCACACCACGTTCCTCCCCCACGACGACCCGGAGGCCTCGCTGGCCTTCTACCGCGACACCCTCGGCTTCGAGGTCCGCACCGACGTCGGACAGGGCAAGATGCGCTGGATCACGGTCGGCCCGCCCGACCAGCCCGGCACGTCGATCCTGCTGGCGCCGCCCGCCGCCGACCCCGGTGTCACCGACGACGAGCGCCGCACCATCGCCGAGATGATGGCCAAGGGCACCTACGGCTGGATCCTCCTGGCCACCAAGGACCTCGACGGCACCTTCGAACAGCTGCAGGCCGGCGACGCCGAGGTCGTGCAGGAGCCCACCGAGCAGCCCTACGGCATTCGCGACTGCGCCTTCCGCGACCCCGCGGGCAACCTGATCCGCATCCAAGAACTGCGCTGAGCAACAGAAACACCCGCCGCACAGATGGAGAGACGAAGTCATGGCCCCGAGGACGGACACCAAGTCGCCCGCTCAGCACGCCGCCGACAGCCACGACCTGATCCGGGTGCAGGGCGCGCGGGTGAACAACCTCAAGGACGTCAGCGTCGAACTCCCCAAGCGCAGGCTGACGGTGTTCACCGGCGTCTCCGGCTCCGGCAAGAGCTCGCTGGTGTTCGCCACCATCGCCGCGGAGTCGCAGCGGATGATCAACGAGACGTACAGCGCTTTCGTGCAGGGCTTCATGCCGACGCTGAACCGGCCGGAGGTCGACGTCCTCGAGGGGCTGACCACCGCGATCATCATCGACCAGGAGCGGATGGGCGCCAACGTCCGCTCCACGGTCGGCACCGTCACCGACGCCAACGCGATGCTGCGGATCCTGTTCAGCAGGCTCGGGAAGCCCTACATCGGTCCGCCCGGCGCGTTCGCGTTCAATGTCCCCTCGGTGCGGGCGAGCGGCGCGATCACGGTGGAGCGCGGCGGCAAGACGAAGGCCGAGAAGGCGACGTTCAACCGCCTCGGCGGCATGTGCCCACGCTGCGAGGGCATGGGCAACGTGACGGACTTCGACCTGTCGCAGCTCTACGACGACGGCAAGTCGCTCAACGAGGGCGCGCTCACGATCCCGGGCTACAGCATGGACGGATGGTTCGGCCGTATCTTCCGTGGCTGCGGCTTCTTCGACCCGGACAAGCCGATCCGCAAGTACAACAAGCGCGAACTGCACGACCTGCTCTACAAGGAGCCGACGAAGATCAAGGTCGAGGGGATCAACCTGACCTATGAGGGGCTGATCCCGAAGATCCAGAAGTCGTTCCTGTCCAAGGATGTCGACGCGCTGCAGTCGCACATCCGCGCCTTTGTGGACCGGGCCGTCACGTTCACCGTGTGCCCGGAGTGCGACGGCGCCCGGCTCGCCGCGGAGGCCCGGTCGTCGAAGATCAACGGGATCAGCATCGCCGACGCGTGCGCGATGCAGATCAGCGACCTCGCCGACTGGGTCCGCGGCCTCAAGGAACCCACGGTGGCGCCGCTGTTGGCGGCGCTGCAGCACTCCCTCGACTCGTTCGCCGAGATCGGCTTGGGCTACCTGTCGCTCAACCGGCCGTCGGGCACGCTGTCGGGCGGCGAGGCGCAGCGGACCAAGATGATCCGCCACCTCGGGTCCTCGCTCACCGACGTCACCTACGTCTTCGACGAGCCGACCATCGGGCTGCACCCGCATGACATCGCGCGGATGAACGACCTGCTGCTTCAGCTGCGGGACAAGGGCAACACGGTGCTGATGGTGGAGCACAAGCCGGAGGCGATCGCGATCGCCGACCACGTCGTCGACCTCGGTCCCGGCGCGGGCACGGCGGGCGGCGCCGTCTGTTTCGAGGGGACGGTCGAGGGGCTGCGGGCCACCGACACCATCACCGGGCGCCACCTCGACGACCGGGCCGCCCTGAAGGCGTCCGTGCGGACACCGTCGGGCGCGTTGGAGGTCCGCGGCGCCGACACCAACAACCTGCGGGACGTCGACGTCGACATCCCGCTGGGTGTGCTGGTCGTCGTGACCGGTGTGGCCGGGTCGGGCAAGAGCTCGCTGATCCAGGGCTCGGTCGTGGGGCAAGAGGGCATCGTGTCGGTCGACCAGGGGGCGATCCGCGGGTCGCGGCGGAGCAACCCGGCGACGTACACCGGCCTGCTCGAACCGATCCGCAAGGCGTTCGCCAAGGCCAACGGGGTCAAGCCCGCGCTGTTCAGCGCCAACTCCGAGGGCGCCTGCCCCACGTGCAACGGCGCCGGTGTCATCTACACCGACCTGGCGATGATGGCAGGCGTCGCCACGACCTGCGAGGACTGCGAGGGCAAGCGGTTCCAGGCCTCGGTGCTGGAGTACCACCTGGGTGGGCGCAACATCGCCGAGGTGTTGGCGATGTCGGTGACCGAGGCCGAGGAGTTCTTCGGCGCGGGCGAGGCGCGCACGCCCGCCGCGCACGCCATCCTCGACCGGCTCGCCGACGTCGGGCTCGGCTATCTCAGCCTCGGCCAGCCGCTCACCACGCTGTCCGGCGGCGAGCGGCAGCGGCTCAAGCTGGCCACCCGGATGGCCGAGAAGGGCGGCGTGTACGTCCTCGACGAGCCGACCACCGGCCTGCACCTCGCCGACGTCGAGCAGCTGCTCGGCCTGCTCGACCGGCTCGTCGACTCCGGCAAGTCGGTCATCGTCATCGAGCACCACCAGGCGGTGATGGCGCACGCGGACTGGATCATCGACCTGGGGCCCGGCGCGGGCCACGACGGCGGCAAGATCGTCTTCGAGGGCCCGCCCGCCGATCTCGTGACGGCCAAGTCGACCATCACCGGGGAGCACCTCGCGGCCTACGTCGGCACGTAACACGACATGACCACGCATCGACTCACTTCCACATAGCGGCCCTTCGCAGAGCTGAGCACGTCAAGGCCCCGGATGAGTGTCGCCACGCGGACGACCGCAGGCGCGCGGCTCGGCGCCGGTCTCGCCGGTCTCGTGATCGTCGCGGGCGGATGCACGCAAGGCGACAAGTCCGACCCGACCTCCGGACGGATCGCGTTCGGGGCCTGTGGCGACCTCGTCCGGATCGATGACGCCGCCATCCCCGCGTACCGACGCGCGCGGTCGACCTACGAGTGCGGGACGCTCGCGGTCCCTGTGGAACGTGCCGGCCCGACGGGCGACCGGATCGACATCCACGTGACGCGGGTGCGCTCGACACCCCAGCACGACCGGATCGGCTCGCTGGTCGTGAACTTCGGCGGACCTGGCGTGTCCGGCCTCGAAAGCATGGCGCACTGGCCCGGCGTTCATGGACCTGCTCTACGGCGGCTGGTGGCCGGTCTTCGGCTGCCCGGACCCGCACTACCTGCACAAGCGCAGCGGCCCGAGCTGCGGGTGGACCGAGGGCTTCGCCAACGCGATCGCCGGGCACGCCAAGGGCGACGGCCTGTTCGTCTTCCCCGAAGGCGAATCGGTCGACCTGATGAACACCACGCCGAACGACCCGAGCCTGCCCACGAGCCGAACCAACCCCGAGGACGGAGACCAGGTCGAGCTCCGCGTGGCGGGCGCGCTGATCGACCTGTGGCGCAAGGTGGACGGCGGCCCGGCGGGCACGTTCGACAACATGCGCCGCTACAGGTCGACGACGTTCCGCGAGTGGTTCAACGACGACCGGCCGCTGACCGGGCTGGACGTCTCGGCGGCCACCCGGAACCTGGTCTACACGCACACGATCGACTACCGCGGCACGACCACTCCGCCGCCCACCGGCGGCGTGGCCAACGGCGGGTTCGAGAGCGGCACCGCGAACTGGACGATCACCGGTGGCGTCGTGGGCAACTGGACCACCTACCCGGCGCACCAGGGCTCCTGGTACGCGTGGATGGGCGGCAACGGCGTGACCAACATCGACACCCTGTCCCAGCAGATCACCGTCCCCGCCGGGACTTCCACGCTCGGCTACCACCTCCGGGTCGTGACCCAGGAGGCGGGCACGACCATCTACGACACCCTCAAAGTCCAGGTCGTCGACGGCTCGACCACCACGACCCTGACCACGTGGTCCAACGCCAACGCGGGCGGCTCCTATGTGTACCGCACGGCCAACCTCTCGCAGTGGCAAGGCAAGACGGTCACACTGAAGTTCGTCAGCGCCGAGGACTACTCGCTGCGGACCGACTTCCTGATCGACACGGTCGGGATCGCCACGTCCTGATTCGGGCACCGGGTGGGCGAACCGCCGCCCACCCGGTGCTTGTCCTTGTCAGACACCACTTGTCAGACACCACTCGCGACGGCCGCGCCGCGGTGGTCGGTGCCTCCACAGTGGAGCGCACTCGCCGGACGGCAGGGCCGCCGGGCGTCCGAACGGCCCACGACAGCAGGTCGAACTTTGTGCTGTGGCAACGAAACAGTCACATGGACGGTTCACCTCGGGTGCCGAACCGTGCAGTATCAGGCGATCTACGGTAACCCATCATCGGATGTCTACCGAAACACAAGGGGTATCAGTGAAGAAGATCGTGGCAATCGCCGCCGCGGCGGGCGCGGTCGCGGCCGGGGTGTCCGTGACGCCCATGGCGCAGGCCGCTCCCGCGCAGGTGGCCTACGAGCCCGCGCCGATCGCGTGGGGCAAGTGCGAACGGCCGGGCCTGATCTCGCGCGGCGCCGAGTGCGGCTTGCTCGAAGTGCCCCTGGACTACGCGAACCCATCCGGCACGAAGATCAAGCTGGCCGTCTCCCGGATCAAGGCAAAAGCGCCCGCCGAGCAGTACCAGGGCGTCATGCTGGTCAACCCGGGCGGGCCCGGCGGGTCCGGCCTCGGGCTTTCGGTACTCGGCGAGTACGTGCCCAAGGGTGCGGGACTGACCTTCGACTGGATCGGCTTCGACCCGCGCGGGGTCGGCTCCAGCCAGCCGTCGCTGTCGTGCGACAGCGGCGTCATGGGCTACAACCGGCCGTACTACGTGCCGGTGACCAGGCAGTTGGAGAAGACCTGGCTCGACCGGTCGAAGGCCTACGCCCAGGCCTGCGCGACCGCGCGGGCGGCGACCTGTTGGCCCACTTGAAGACGACCGACACGGCCGCCGACATGGATGTGCTGCGCAAGGCGCTGGGACAAGAGCAGATCAACTACTACGGCTTCTCCTACGGCACGTATCTCGGGCAGGTCTACAGCACGCTCTACCCGGAGCGGGTGCGCCGGATGGTGCTCGACGGCAACGTCGACCCGCGCAACGTCTGGTACAAGGCCAATCTCAACCAGGACCTCGCGTTCGACCGCAACATCAAGATCTACTTCGACTGGGCGGCCAAGCACGACGCGGTGTACCACCTGGGCACCGACGGCCGCACCATCGAGCGGAACTTCTACGCGCAGCAGGAGAAGCTGCGGAAGTCCCCGGCGGGCGGGGTGATCGGCCCGGACGAACTGGTCGACGTGCTCCTCGGCGCGACCTACTCGACCTACGGCTGGGCGGACCTCGCCGCCGCGTATTCGGCCTGGGTCAACAATGGGGACTCCGCGGGCCTCAAGGCCCGCTATGACGGCATCAACAGCCAGGAACCCGGTTCGGACAACGGTTTCGCCGTCTACCTGGGTGTGCAGTGCACCGACGTCCAGTGGCCCACGGACTGGAACCGATGGCGGCTGGACAACTGGATCACCCACTTCAAGGCGCCCTTCACCACCTGGGGCAACGCCTGGTACAACGCGCCCTGCGTCTACTGGGGCGCGAAAGCGGGCAAGCCGGTGAAGGTCGACGGCTCGAAGGCGCCGCCGATCCTGCTGACCAGCGAGACCTTGGACGCGCCCACGCCGTTCGAGGGCAGCCTCGAGGTCCGCAGCCGGTTCCCGAACTCGGCGCTGATCGAGATCGTCGGCGGCACCACCCACAGCGGGACGCTCAACGGCAACTCGTGCGTCGACGACCAGATCGCCGACTACCTGGCCACGGGCAAGCTCCCGGCGCGCAAGGGCGGCCGCCAGGCCGACACCAAGTGCGACGCACTCCCCCAGCCCACCCCGGGCCAGACCGCCCGGATGCTGGGCGACGACCCGTCCCGCGCGGACCTGCGCCGCGTGATCACGGGCGGGCGCGGCTGAGGTGACAAGGGGGCCGGGGTGGACGCGACTTGGTCCACCCCGGCCCCCTTGTGGATCCATAGTGGACATCTAGATTTGTCAAGCTTTCCGTCGTCGACAACTGGATATCTCTGGATGCAGCGCGGCTCGGCGGCGGCCGGCCGAGTGTGTATACCCTTCGCAGTCATGAGAGTTCTAGCGTCAGTGGCGATGTCCGTGGTCGTGGCATGCTTGGCCGCGTGTGAATCCCCCACGGAGTCGACCGCGCCCACGACCGCCGAGGCGCCCAAGGATCCTCGGCGGATCACCTTCTCACCGTTGCCCTCCGCCGAGGACGAGCAGGTGCGAACCGGACGCAGCCTCAAGTTGGCGGACTTCCAGCCGACCGGCTGGTATCTGCCGCCCGACACCGACCTGACCATCACCGTCGACAGACCCGACTCAGCCAGGCCGGAAGTCGTCGTCGGGCCGTCCGGGCTGGGCGGCTCGGAGAACGACGCACGCACCTACCCCCTGTCCGGCCGCGCCAACACCGTGCGCGATCCGAAGGGCGGCGCGATCCACCTTCGCCACACCGGCGCGGGCACCCAGCAGATCGCGGTCACGATCGGACCGCAGGCCACCCCGATTCCGCTGTACACGCTGGGGCAGGCCACGAAGTGGGCGTCGGTGCTGGGCCAGGCGGGTGCGGCGCCACTGGTGCAGCTTGTCAGCGCACACGTCGTCCTCACCGCGACACTCGACACCGCACGCCGCTACGCGGGCGAGGACGTCGACGAGTTGCTGCGGACCTACGACAAGATCATCGAGATCGAGGACGGGATCAGCGGGCACCGGGCCGATCCTGCCGTCGATCGGGTGAGCCCGCTTCGGTACTACATCTCCGAAGGCAAGGCAGAGCAGAATCCCGACGCCGGCGACTACCGGATCCATTGGCCTGCCGATCTCATGGATGAGGCGTTCACCGTGGCGGGGCTGCGCGCGTCGTGGGGGATGTGGCACGAGCTTGGTCACCTGCATCAGCAGCAGGCGTGGGAGTGGCTGCCGGTTCAGGAAGTGACCGTCAATGTCTACAGCCTCGCGGTTGAACGCGCTTTCGGTACGGCTTCGCGGTTGACGGGGGAACGGGCGTTTGCCAAGGCGCATGGGTATTTGGCGCTTCCTGACGGCGAACGGGACTACGACCGTCTGGCCGAATCGCAGCTGGGTCAAGGGGACGGGGTTTGGATCATGCTTGCGATGTTTGAGCAGTTGCGTCTTGGGGGTGGTGATGGGTTCTTTCCTCGGCTGCATCAGCTTTGCCGTGCGGAACAGCCGGGTCCTCAGGGTGATGCCGCTCAGTACTTCATGGTCGCGGCGAGTAAGGCTGTCGGTGTCGATCTCACTGGCTTCTTCAGCCGGTGGGGGTTGCGGCCTGATGATGGGACTCGAGCTGAGATCGCCGCGCTGGGGGTACCGGGTCCGGATCAGGACTTTACGACGTTAGGCTACTGAACTTCCCTTGACCACCAAGGAGATTAGTCTCCCTCGGCCATGACTCTCGATGGCCAGGACGAGGGAGCCGGGGGTAGAGCAGGGATCAAAAGCCCATCCCCCCTTGGGTTTCCTCGTTGGGGTGGCGCTGTGGGTGGTTGGGTCGAGTTTGTCTCGGGTGGTGGTGGTGGTGCGACCTTGGGCTAACTGGCTGTTCGGGTCAGTGTCAGGACGTTTGTCAGTTGTTCCGGGGTTGGCAGGGTGCGGAGCGCCTCGTCTATCTCACGCTCCGCCCATTCGCGGTGGTGGAGTTCGACTTGTGGGTCAAGCGCGATGGTTGTCTGTTTCAATAGGAAGTTCAGTCTGCCGGCGATCAGCATCGAGAAGTCCGTTTGCTCGGTGACGCGGCCTTGGCCGTCCTCCCGGACGTACGCCTCGTACATGGCGCGCATCGCCGGCATGTCTGGGGTTGGGCCGTCGCAGTACCAGTCGAATAGGGCTCGGGCCAGTTCTCGGGGTGGTTCGGCTGGGCCGAGGTTGTCCCAGTCGACGACCACCAGTGCGCCTGCGGGATCTGCCAGGACGTTCTCCGGATGGAGGTCGCGGTGGCAGACGATCAACTCGTCGAGCTTCGTGGAGGTGACCGACTCACACAGGTTGGGGAGGGTGGTCAGTCGGTCAGCGAGTCGCGCGGTCCAGCACGCTTCCGAATCGGCCGCTTCCGCCCAGCGGTGGGTTGCGGGAACGGTGTCATACCAGGGATCCGGCACTCCCCCGCCGAGCTCGGTCGTCGCGGCGGGGGCGCATTTGTGTAGGCGGGCGAGCAGGGTCCCGAGGTCTCGTGGGGTGGCTTTCGCGGTGAGGTCGAGCGGCCGCAGGTCGACCCAGTCGTAGAGGCGCAGCCATCCGCCGCTGGGGGCCGCGAGGAGGTAGTGGCCTGTGCGGTCGGGGTGACTCTTGGGGAAGCGGACGCTCGCCTCCGCCGCGCGGTGCGCGAGCGCCAACTCCGCCTCGATCAGTGCCTCCGAGGGTGGTTCGGCGAAGATCTCCTTGAGGGCATACCGCTCCGACCCGACGTCCACGCGCCAAATCTGGCCTAGTGCGCCTCGCGGTCCGGCCAAGACCTCAACCGTCGCACGCCATCCGAACGCGTCGCGCAGGGTGGCGATCAGTTCCGTCATACGACAGCTCCATCGTTCTTCCGGGTCCGGGTTCGCGCAGGCGGACGAGTGCGTCCGGCTCCGGGCTGCGGCGGTCGAGCAGGATGGCCACCGGGCCGGCTGTGGCCACCGTGGAAATGGTGCCGGTGATCAGGCCCAGCAGCAACGCGAGGGCGAAGTCGGCCAATGAATCGTCGCCGAGGATCAGCAGTGCGCCGAGGACGAACAGGACTCCGATGCCCGTGTTGACCGTGCGGGGCAAGGTTTGCAGGACAGCCGAGCCCATGACGCGGGCGAACGGAACGTTCTGGTCTCGTTGTCGGAGTTTCGCGGACGCGGTCGAAGACGACGACGGAGTCGTTGACCGAGTAGCCGATGACGGTGAGCCGCGCGGCCAGGAAGACGCCGTCGTAGGTTTGGCCCAGCCAGGCGAAGATCCCGACCGTTACGGCCGCGAAGCATCGCTGACCCGCCCATACCGGCTGGATATCTCTGGACGGCGCTACGGCCCGAAAGCCTTCAGGAACCGGTCGCGGAAGGTGTTCATCGGCCAGACCGGGGCGTGCGGGCCGGGTTTCAGGCCCGCGTCCCAGTTCCACGGGGACACCCGGTTCAGCACGGCTTGGTCGCGGGTGACGATGGTGATCGGGACGTCCCAGGTGGCGTTGTCGCCGGTGACGATCTTGGCGGGCTGGTGGTCGCCGAGGAAAACGAGCACCAGGTCGTTGTCGCCGTAGGTCTCCACGTAGGAGACCAGCGTGTTGAGCGAGTACTCGATGGACCGCCGGTAATCGGCGCGAATCTGGGTGGGGTCGCCGTTGAAGATGGCCTCCGCGGGGCGGTCGCCGGTGTGCATGGCCTGGTAGATCGAACCGTCGCCGACGTCGGCCCAGTCGATCAGCGCCGGCGTCGGCGTCCACGGTGCGTGGCTGGAGACCAGCGGGATCACCGCCATCACCGGCTCGTCTGCTTGAGCGCGCTCGGACCGTTCGAACGCCGCGAGGGTGTACTGGTCGGGCATGGTGGCGTAGCTGAAACGCGGCCCGTGGTACCCGAGGTCCTCCGCGGTCTGGATGCTGCGATACCCGAAGAACTCCCCTTCGGGCCACGCGTACGTGATGCCGGGGACGACACCGACCGACCGCCACCGCGCGCGTTCGAAGGCGGCGCCGAGGGTCAGGCGGTCGCCGGAGACCAGGGTGCGGTAGCGCTGCTGGTTGTCGATCCACAGGCCGGAGAGCAGCGTGGCCTGCGCCAGCCAGCTGCCGCCACCCGTGGTCGGCGAGGTGAGGAAGGCGCTGCGCGAGCCGTATCCGGCGTCGCTGAGCCTGCGAGTGCCTTCGTCGAGCACCGCGCCGACCTGGGGTGCCAGCTCCGGGTCCTCGACGGCGTCGCGGCCATAGCTCTCGACGAAGGCGACGATGACGTCCTTGCCGCGCAAGGCGGTGAGCAGTTCCGTGCCCGGGGTGTCCCGGAAGCGGTCGACCACGGCCTCCTCGGCGAACTTGTCGTGGTCGAGCAGGCCCGCCCGCACCTGGCGGGCGTGGTCCAGGGCGAAGGCGGCGGCGCTGCCGGAGGCGATGGGCGCGTCTGGGTCGATCCGCGCGCCCGGGATGGCAGCGGTGATCCACACGACCGAGAGGACCGCGACCGCCCGGGCCGCCCCGAGCCGGTGTCGGGCGACGAGCCGGGTCAGGCGCAGGGCGGACAGCGTGGTCAGGACCAGCAGGGCGGGCGCGAGCACGACCGCCCCGACCACGACGGCGATCGCCCCGCCGGGACCGGCTGTCGCGTCGACGTAGCCCACGGCGGGAGCGAGCAGCGGCCAGTCGAGGACCAGGTCGAACGGTCGGTGCAGCACCGCGTCGAAACCCATGTCCATGATCTTCACGACAGTCAGCAAACCGAGGCCCACACCCACGAGCACGGCCACACCCCGCCTCGCCCGGGTGGGCAGGACGAGGAAGAGGACGACGCCGAGCAGCCCCTCCGCCGGAACGCGGAGGAAAGCCAAGGGGCTCAGGCGGTCGAGGTCGTTTGGGGCGAGCAGAGCGAACAGCACGAGCGCGCAGGCGAGCGCGGTGACGCCCCCGGCCGCGATCCGACGAACCCGCCCGCGCCCGACCCTTCGAAGTGGCGCGAACAACTCCATCCACTGTCCTCTCGTAAAATGTGGTGCCGCCAATCGGTTATACGGTCGACGGACCACTTCCGGTTCAACTCGCGGAACAGAACGGACGCACCGTGACCCGCCCATACGTCCTCCTCAGCGTCGCGGTCAGCGTGGACGGCTACATCGATGACCAGGCCGGCCAAGGGTTCCCGCTGTCCAACGATCTCGACTTCGACCGCGTCGACCAGGTGCGGGCCGAGTCCGACGCCATCCTGATCGGCGCCGAGACCGTGCGCCGGGACAACCCCCGCCTGCTCGTCAACAGCGCCGAACGGCGGGCCGCGCGGGTCGCCGACGGCCTCCCGGAACATCCGCTGAAAGTCACCGTGACCGGCTCGGGCGACCTCGACCCGGGCCTGCGGTTCTGGCATTGCGGCGGCCGAAAGGTCGTCTACACGACGGATTCCGGCGCGGCCTCGGCAAGCCTGGGCGATCTGGCCGAGGTCGTGTCGCTGGGCGCCGAGATCGACTTCGCCCAGCTCCTCGACGACCTCGGCGGCCGCGGTGTGAGCAGGCTGATGGTGGAGGGCGGCGGCCGGATCCACACCGCGTTCCTGTCGGCCGGGTTGGCCGACGAGATCCAGGTCGCGGTTGCCCCGCTGCTGATCGGCCACGCGGGCGCGCCGCGGTTCCTCAACCCGGCCGAGTTCCCTGGCGGACCCGCGCGCCGCATGCGCCTCGAAGACGTCTCCCGGGTCGGTGACGTCGCTGTGCTGCGTTACCTGCCCAAAGGCTGATCAGCCCCGCAGCTTGGCGACCAGGGCGAGGATCGTGTCCCGGCGGAACCACGCCACGACCAGGCTCAGCACCAGCAGGATCGCGGGCAGCACCGGGCCGGGCTTGTCCACCAGGAACAGCTCCGTGGCGACGGCGCCGACCATGACCCCGGCCAGCCCGAGCGCGGCGAGACCGCACAGGCGCGGGATCAGCAGGCCGATCGCGCCTGCGATCTCGAGGGCGCCGGTGAGGTAGCGCAGCCACTGGCCGAGGCCGATGTCGTCGAACTTGCGCACGAGTCCGTCGCCGAACAGCGTGGTCGCGCTGTAGATGAAGTACGCGGCGAGAGCGACTTGCAGGACTCAAAGCGCGATGTTGCCGACGACGCGGGTGGCGCTGGCTTGATCAGACATCGCGGCATCCTCGCACTGGTGCGGACGCGTTCCGCCGGAGCCAGACGATGTCGCGGCCGAACGACCACCCAAGCGTGACCAACGCGAGTCCCACCAGCACCCCCGCATGCGGGACGACCCCGCTCGCGGTGACGACCAGCGTGACGCCCTGCGCGGCGGCGACGGCCTTGCGTGCGTAGCTGGGTGGGAGGTCCCCACGCAGCCAGGTCAGCCACCGGGACGCGGCGACGAACAGGTACCGGGCGGCGCCGATCGCGAGCACCCACGGGCCGAGCGACCACGCCACGTGGACGCTGAGCACCAGGATCAGGAAGGCGTCGACCTCCATGTCGAAGCGGGCGCCCAGCGCTGACACCGTGTCCGTGCGCCGGGCGACGATGCCGTCGACGCAGTCGAGGACGAGTGCGACGGTCGCCAGCGCCACGATCGTCGGGAGCGTGCCGTCGGCGCGGTCGGCCACCAGGGCCGTCACCCCGCCGACGAGCAGTTGCCGGGCCAGGGTGACGCGGTCGGCGGGCCCCAACGCCGCGGTGTCGGACCGGCGCACCGCCTCGGTCAGCAGCGCCCCGGTGGCGCAGGCGTGGACGAGACCGACGAGGGCGCCGAGCGGACCGAGTCCCACGGTCGCCCAGAGCACGCCCAGCAGGAGGAGTTGACCGCCCGCCCACACGGCGGGCTCGCGCCGGGCCGTGGTGTGCTGGAGTGTGACCATCGCGCCCCTTGCGGCAGTAGGCCCCGATTTTTCGGAGGGTATTGGATGACACGCACGGCAAGGGCCCTCTGGTTCACCTCATCCGGCAATTGTGAGATCCGCCCCGTCGCCCTTCCCACGCCGGGGACCGGGGAGGTCCTGGTCCGCACGCTTTTCTCCGGGGTCAGCCGGGGAACCGAGTCGCTCGTCCTCGCGGGCGCGGTGCCCGAGAACCAGCATGCGGTGATGCGCGCGCCATTCCAAGAGGGTGACTTCCCGTGGCCGGTCAAATACGGGTACCTCAACGTCGGCGTCGTCGAGGACGGTCCCGCGGACCTGGTCGGCCGCACGGTCTTCTGCCTGTATCCGCACCAGACCCGGTACGTGGTCCCGGCGGACGCGGTGACCCCGGTCCCGGAGGCCGTGCCGGCAGCGCGGGCGGTGTTGGCCGGGACGGTGGAGACGGCGGTGAACGCGGTGTGGGACGCGACCCCGCTGATCGGTGACCGGATAGCGGTGGTCGGGGCCGGGATGGTCGGCTGCGCTGTGGTCGCGATCCTCGCCCGATTCCCTGGTGCGCGCGTCCAGCTGGTCGACACCGACCCGACCCGGGCGACGGTCGCCGCCGCTTTGGGAGTCGGATTCGCTTCGCCCGAGGAGGCCGAGGGCGGCCTCGACCTCGTGGTGCACGCCAGCGCGACCGAGAGCGGTCTCGCCCGGTCGCTGGAGCTGCTCGCGCCGGAGGGCAGGGTGATCGAGCTGAGCTGGTACGGCGACCAGCGGGTCTCGCTCCCGCTGGGCGAGTTCTTCCACTCCCGCAGGCTCACCGTGCGCGGCAGCCAGGTCGGCACCGTGGCCCGGGCGGGGCGCACCTACGCCGACCGGATGGCGCTGGCGCTCGACCTGCTCGCCGACCCGGTGTTCGACACCCTCATCACCGGCGAAAGCGACTTCGACGCCCTGCCTGAGGTGCTGCCGAAGCTGGCGTCCGGCAACCTCCCGGCCCTGTGCCACCGGATTGGCTACGGTCGCGCACATGACCGGTGACCCGTACCTGCTTCCGCTGACCACCACCGTCGACGTCCGCGACCGCGCCGCCACCGTGGCCGTGCTGCCGGTCGGCAGTCTGGAGCAGCACGGCCCGTACCTGCCGCTGGTGACCGACACCGTCATGGCGTGCACGATCGCCCGGGAACTCGCCGCCGCGTACCCCGTGCAACTGCTTGCGCCGGTGACGATCTCCTGTTCGCACGAGCACGCCGCCTGGCCGGGCACGGTGAGCATCTCGGCGCGGACACTGCACTCGGTGGTGACCGACATCGCCGACTCGCTGCGCCGCTCCGGTGTCCCCAAGCTGGTGATCGTCAACGGCCACTGCGGCAACTACGTGCTGGCAAATATCGTGCAGGAAGCCTTGGGTGGCATGGCTTTGTTCCCCGGCGTCCAGGACTGGGCGGCCGCGCGAGCCGCCGCGGGGATCGAGACCTCAGCCGACAGCGACATGCACGCGGGCGAGTTGGAGACCTCGGTCCTGCTCCACGCCCACCCGGCGATGGTGAAACCCGGCTACGACACCAGTGACTGGCTCGCCGACGACCGCGGGCACCTGCTGACCCTCGGCATGGCGGCGTACACGGAGTCCGGTGTGGTCGGACGGCCGTCGCTGGCCTCAGCCCGCAAGGGCGAGGACCTGCTGGCCGGACTGGTCGCCGCGTTCGCGGACTACCTCACGGTTCTTTAGGACCACGAACAGCGCGCCCGGCAGGCTCGCGACCAGCGCGAGCACGCCGTAGACCACGGCCGTAGTGAGTCCTTGGGCGGCGCCCAGCCCGGCGGCGCCGAACGCGGCGGCCAGGAATGCCTCCCGTGGGCCCCAGCCGCCGACGTTGACTGGCAACGCCATCACCAGCAGGGCCACCACGAACAGCGGCAGGAGCCGGTCGGCGGGCGCCTCGGTGCCTGCGACCCTGGCCGCGACGAGCAGCAGGGCGAGGTGCCCGGCCACGGCCGTCGCCGACAGCAGCACCACCATCGGGAAGGCCCGCCGGGACAGCAGCCCGACGCGCGCGTCCGCCCAGACCGTCGCCGCACGTTTGCGCCACAGCACGGCAAGACCGACGGCGGTGATCGGGACCGCCAGGATGCTGATCACGGCGGAATGGTCGAGGGTCAGGTTCATGGGTTGGGCGAGGAGAACGGCGACGGCTATGGCGATCAGCACCACCTGCCCGGCGAACCGTTCGAAGACCACCGCGCGGACACCCCGACCGAGGTCACCCGACCGCTGTCCGTGGCTCACCGCGCGATGCACGTCGCCGAGGACGCCGGCGGGAAGCACGGCGTTGAGCAGCAAGGCCCGGTAGTAGTCGGAGACCGCGGTGCCCAGGGACAGCGGGAGGCCCAGCCTGCGCGCCACGACGCACCATCGGCCCGCACCGCAGAGGGTGGTGGCCAGCCCGATTGCCAAGGCGGCGACGAGGGAACCGGCGTCGATCGCGCGCAGCCCATCCACGAACGCGTCCGCGCCGAGCCGCAGGAGAAGCGCGGCCAGGATGCCGAGGGCGAGGACGAGTCGCAGCCACGGCCAGAGCCGGCGCGTCACGCCGACCTCGGCAACGCCAACAGGTCGACATGCCCAACCACGACCCGCAAACCACCCGCAAGTCGGCGCGCCAGATACGCGGGTGCTTCCTCGGCAAGAGCAGGTCGCTGCTCACAGGCCGCATCCACCCAGCCCCGCAGCCACTCCCCCGCCAGCGCGGCCTGGTCCGGCCCCAGCCGCCACGGGCTCGGTCGGGCCAACACCACGGCGCCGCGACGTTCGAACGAGTCGACGGCGGCGGCGACGGCGTCCGGGCCGAGGAGGCGGCGGCCATCGACCTCCCGGCGCTGGTGGTCGTTGAAGGCCTCGGCGAACTCGGCGTCGAGTGGCTCGGGCGGGTCCAGTTCGACCCGGCCCGCGACGGAGAGGGTCAGCAGCGCGGGGCAGCCCGCGTCGACGCAGGCGGCGGCCAGCGCGTCGACCTCGTCGGCGGTCAGCAGGTCCAGCAACGCCGACGCCGTCAGCAGCGAAGTGCCCTTGAGGTCTTCGGCGCGCAGTGCGGTGAGGTCGCCCTCGCGGGTCTCGACCGTCACGCCCGGGCCGGGCACCGTCGCACCGGCCACAGCGAGCAGCCGCGGGTCACGGTCGTGCAGCACCCAGTGCTGCCTGCCGTCCAACCGCCGGGCGAGCCATCGGCCCATCGATCCTGTGCCACACCCGACATCACGCACGAGAAGGGGGTTTCGGTTCAGCAGAGTTTCCCGCAGCGGGTCGAGCAAATCCTCGGCCCGGGCGTCGGCGTCCGCCTTTTCCCGCAGGGCCAACCATTCCGGGGCGAAGCTCATTCCCCGAGCCTAGCCAGCACGCGTGCCAGGTCGCGGGCGCAGTCATCCCAGGTCCGCAGCGCTTCCCCGCGCGCTCGCGCCGATCGCCGCAGCGCCCGACGCAGGTCGGGGT
>NZ_JBOHGC010000205.1:0-1071 GCF_050699995.1 Actinokineospora sp.
ACGTCGCCGCGGACCGAGGTGAGGCGGTGGGCGAGGCCGCAGCGCTCGAAGTACGAAGGCGTGGTGTCGGGCGCCAGACCGTAGCCAGTGACGCGGGCGCCGAGGTCGAGCAGCCACGTGGCCAGCCATCCGCCCTTGAAGCCGGTGTGTCCGGTCAGGAACACGCACTGGTCACGCCAGCGCTCACGCGCGACCATCGCTCATCGCCACACGGCCCAGGCGGCCTCGTCCTGCCGCCACAAGTCGTTCAGCAGATCCATCTCGCGCGGCGTGTCCATGCACTGCCAGAAGCCGTGGTGCTGGTAGACGGCCAGCTGCTTCATCCCGGTCAGCTTGATCAGCAGCGACTGCTCGAGGTTCTCGTCGTCGCCGGAGATCGGGTCGAGCACGGCACGCTCGAAGACGAAGAAGCCGCCGTTGATCCAGCTGCCCTGCACCTGTGGCTTCTCCTGGAACACCTGGACCATGTCGCGCTCGATCACGACCTCGCCGAACCGCGAGGACGGCCGGACGGCGGTCAGGGTGGCCAGCTTGCCGTGGCCGCAATGGAAGGCCACCAGCCGGTCGAGGTCGATGTCGGCGACCCCGTCGCCGTAGGTCACCATGAACCGGTCGCCGTCCAGATAGCGCGCCGCGCGCCCCAGGCGGCCGCCGGTCAGCGTCGCCTCGCCGGTGTCGGCCAGCGTCACCCGCCAGCCGGCCTCGCCGTGCGGGGTGTGGACCTCGACCTCGCGCGAGCCGAGGGTGACGGTGACGTCGCGATGGCGGACCTCGTAGTTCAGGAAGTAGTCGCGGATGACGTCGCCCTTGTAGCCGAGGCAGATCACGAACTCGCGGTGGCCGTAGTGCGCGTAGGTCTTCATGATGTGCCACAGGATGGGCCGGCCGCCGATCGTCACCATGGGCTTGGGACGGAACTCCGTCTCCTCCCTCAGCCGCGTGCCGAGTCCGCCGGCGAGAAGCACGACTTTCATGGGCGTTCCGTCAATTGTCTGGCTGCTCGCGCCGCGGCCGCGGTGTGGTCGATCGAGCCGTCGTCGACGACGAGCACCGGGAGCGCCGGTGCCGATC
>NZ_JBOHGC010000206.1:0-11661 GCF_050699995.1 Actinokineospora sp.
CAGTTCCCGACTTTGAGTTCAACCTTTAATTGAGAACTCATCGTCGGGAACTGGGGACTCGCGGGTTTGTGGGGTCAGCGGGGGAAGTCGTCGGCTACGGTGGCGGCCATTTCGAGGAGGGCCAGGCGGGTTTCGGGGGCCAGGCGGTCCAGTTCGATCTCCGCGCCCTCTTCCAGGTGCGGGTCGAACGGGATGCGGCACACCGCACGGCAGCGCGACCCGAAGTGCTGGGCCAGCTTGTCCAGGTCGACCGAGCCGGACTTCGGGCGCACCGAGTTGATCACCGCGACGGAGCGGGAGACCAGGTCGCGGTAGCCGTGGGCGTCGAGCCAGTCCAGGGTGGCCGAGGCGCTGCGGGCGCCGTCCACCGAACCGGACGAGACGATCACCAGCGAGTCCGCGATGTCGAGGACACCCTTCATCGCCGAGTGCATCAGGCCGGTGCCGCAGTCGGTCAGGACGATGTTGTAGAAGTGCTCCAGCAGGGTGACCGTGCGCCGGTAGTCCTGCTCGCTGAACGCCTCCGACACCGCCGGGTCCTGCTCGCTGGCCAGCACCTCAAGGCGCGACGGGCCCTGCGAGGTGTAGGCGCGGATGTCGCTGTAGCGGCGGATCCGGTCGGCGTCGCGCAGCAGGTGGCGGACGGTCGCGGTGGTCTCCAGCGGGATCTTCTGGCTCAGGGTGCCGCGGTCGGGGTTGGCGTCCACCGCGATGACCCGGTCGCCGCGCAGCGACGAGAACGTCGAGCCGAGCGTGGTCGTCGTGGTGGTCTTGCCGACGCCGCCCTTGAGGCTGAGCATGGCGATCTTGTAGCACCCGCGCAGCGGCTGGTTGACCCGGCCGATGAGCTCACGCCTGCGCAGGTCCGTCGGGCTCTCACCCGGGTTGATCAGGTGGCCGCTGGCCACGAAGACGGCCTTGCGCCACCCGGACTGCGGCGCGCGCTTGGCCTGCTTGAGGAGGCGGGCGGAGGACAGGTCGTGGCCGTGGCCGCCGTCCTGGGGCCTGCCCGCCTGCGGGTGGCCAAACTGCTGGGCGGGCGGGTAGGGCTGGCCGACCTGGTGTGGGCCGGACTGCGCTGGGTTCACGGGACCGGACTGACTCGGGTTCACGTAGTGCGGCCCGGACTGACTCGGATTCACGGGGTGCGGACCCGACTGGCTCGGATTGACCTGGTGCGGCCCGGACTGACTCGCGCTCACCTGGTGCGGCCCCGACTGACCGGGGTTGACCTGGTGCGGACCGGACTGGCCGGACTCGGACACCTCCGGGTGCCTGGTCGAGTCCGTCGTGGCGTCCTCATCCAGGTGGCTCGCGCCCGACTCCGCGGACGGGCCGAAGTCGTGCCCGTCACCCTGGGTCTCAGGACCGTTGTTCGGCGGCCGCCAGGCCAGGTCCGACTCTTCTCGGCGTCCAGTCACCCGTGCGACTCCTCCTGCACCCGACAGCGGGAAATCCCCGTTCCTCGGTGTCGACGGTAACGCACTTCGCACGAGCAACCGCAGGTGAGGGGCACTACGCGTAGGAGTGCAGTCCGGCTATCACCAGGTTGATGAAGAACAGGTTGAACACGACCATCGCGAAGCCGACGGAGTTGATGACCGCCGCCCGCTTCCCGCGCCAGCCCGCGGTCGCCCGCGAGTGCAAATACCCCGCGTAGACCACCCATGCGACGAACGCGACGGTCTCCTTCGGGTCCCATCCCCAGAACCGGCCCCAGGCCGCCTCGGCCCAGATCGCGCCGCAGATGATGCCGAAGGTGTAGATCGGGAACGCGAAGATGGTGGTGCGGTACGCGAGGCGGTCGAGGGTGTCCGCGTCCGGCAGCTTCGGCCCGAATCGGGTGAACTTCGCGGGGTTCTCGTCGTGGCTCGCCTTGACCAGGTAGAGCAGGCTGACCACGCCGGGGACCAGGAACAGGCCGCTGGACAGGATGGCCGCGGAGACGTGGATGACCAGCCAGTACGACTGCAACGCGGGCTGCACGGGGGCGGCCTCGGTGTAGAGGACGGTGCCGCCCAGGAACATCAGGATCACGATCGGCGTGAGCACGAAGACCCCGAGCCTGCGCACGTCGTACTTGCGCATCAGCACCAGCCAGGTCACCACCGCCACCAGCGTGACCGCCATGCCGTACTCGTACATGTTGCCCCAGGGGGCGCGCCCGGTCGCGACTCCGCGCAGGACCAGCGCCGAGAGGTGCAGCGCCGCGCCCAGGACGGTCAGGGCGACAGCCATCCGGCCGAACCGCTCCGGCCTGCTGCGCGCGGGGGGCTGCTCGATCAGACCGTAGGACGGCTGCTCGACCGCGGGCGCGCCCGCGCCGACCAGCGTGGACTGCTCGGACTTCTTCGCCGCGCGGTTGAACGCCTGCTCGACCGTGTAGCAGACCATCGCGAAGACGTAGATCAGCGCGGCGGCGCCGAACGTCCAGTCGCTGTAGGTCGACAGCGTGTCGTTGACCGGCATCAGGTATCCCTCCTGGGACGGAGCAGCTCGGCGGCGATGCGGTGGAACTCCTCGCCGTATCCCGCCTGGTCGGTGCGGGCGAGGCCACCGACGCGGACCACGGTACGACCCTCGTCGTCGGGCGCCGCGCGGACCCACAGCCTGCGGCGTTTCACGGTGAGCGACGCGCCCAGCCCGAGGATCATCAGGATGGCGCTGAGCAGCACCCACACCTGCGTCGGGTCGTGCGAGACCTGCAGCGACACCCAGCGCACGACACCGTCGAAGGTGACCTTGGTGCCGTCGTCGAGGCTGATCGACTCCCCTGGCTTGAGGTTCTGCCTGGCCACCCGGGTGAGCCTGCCGCTGTCGACCAGCGAGCGGTCGATCTCGAAGATCGACTGGCCGCGGCCGGAGTCGATGCCCAGGTCGCCGCGCATGACGTCGACCGCGGCGGCCGGGTCGGTCAGGTCGGGGAAGCCGGAGGTGAGGATCTTGTCGTGCATCAGCGCGGTCGGCGCGAACAGGCCGGTGACCGCTATCTGCTTGGTGCGGCGCTCGGCGGAGTCGGTCACGCCGGGCGGGTCGAACTTGGTGGCGCCCTCGGACAGCAGGGTCAGGTTGTCGACCGGGCGCCACTGCACGGTCTGGGTGCGGGACTCGCCGTTCGGGAAGGTGACGGTGAACGTGGGGGCGTAGCCGTGGCCGAGCAGGTAGACCCGGTCGCCCGCCGTGCGCAGCGGCGCGTTGACCTCGAGGTCGTAGGGCCGCCAGGTGTTGGCCGTGAGGTCGTCGCCCGCCTGGTAGTCGATTTTGGCGCGGAACGTGTCGGCCTGGCCGTTGGGCAGGTACTCGGCGTCGAACTTGTTGACCCGCACGCAGAACGGGCTCAGGTCGGTGCCGTCGACGCGCAGGCCGGGGCGGAACGAGTCGTAGTTGAGGGTTCCGGAGTTGCAGAACTCGGAGCCGTTGGCCAGCACGATGACCTGGCCCTCGTAGTTGACCATCTTGCCCAGCGCGAGCGTCACGATCAGGCCGAGCATGGCGAAGTGGAAGACCAGGTTGCCCGCTTCGCGCAGGTAGCCGCGCTCGGCGCTGACGCTTCGGGCGCCGTCGGCCTCCTCGCGCTCGACGAGCCGCCACCCGCGCAGCCGCGTCCGGGCCGCGGCGATCAGGTCGTCGGGTGAGCCGTCGAGGGTCGCGGTCTCGTGGTGCGGCAGCCTGCTCAGGTTGCGCGGGGTGAGGACTGGCTTAGCGGTGAGTTGCTTCGCGTATTCGAGGGTGCGCGGGAGCAGGCAGCCGACCAGGGAGACGAACAGCATCAGGTAGATCGCGGAGAACCAGACGCTGGCGTAGACGTCGAAGAACTGCAGCCGGTCGAGCGCGCGGCCCCACCAGCCGTGGGTGGCGATGTAGGTGTCGACGTTCGGCGGGTTGAGCGAGCGCTGCGGCAGGAGCGCGCCCGGCATCGCGGCGAGGGCGAGCAGAAACAGCAGGATGAGCGCGGTGCGCATGGAGGTGAGTCCGCGCCATGTGTTGCGCAGGAACGCGAGAGTACGGGTCACAACGGCAGCTTCACGTCGCTGATGAACGCCACCCGCAGCCAGCCGACCACCTCGGCCCACAGGCCCGTGACCAGCAGGGCGCCGACGACCAGGAGCAGCCCGCCGCCGACGTACTGGATGGTCCGGCCGTGCCTGCGCAGCCAGTCGGAGGCGCCCACAGCCCAGCGCAGACCGAGCGCGATGAGCAGGAACGGGACGCCGAGGCCCATGCAGTAAATGAAGACCAGGAGGTACCCGCGGGCGGCGTTCCCCCCGGTCGCGGCGGCCATGGACAGCACGCCCGCCAGCGTCGGCCCGAGGCACGGCGTCCAGCCGAGGGCGAAGATGCCGCCGAGGACGGGGGCGCCCGCGAGACCCATGCGCGGGACCTTGTGCAGGCGCAGGTCTTTCTGCATGGCCGGGACCAGGCCGATGAAGACCAGCGCCATCGCGATGGTGATCACCCCGCCGATGCGCTGCAGGAGCAACTCGTTGACCAGCAGGGCGTCGGCCAGCCACACCAGGCTGCCGACGGTGGCCGCGAAGACGACCGTGAAGCCGAGCACGAAGAGCGCGACCGCGCCCAGAACCCGGTAGCGGCCCTGTTTGCGTCCCTCGTCGGTGGAGACGGCGGGGGCCTCGGCACCGACCAGGGCGGCCAGGTAGGCGAGGTAGCCGGGGACGAGCGGGACCACGCACGGGGAGGCGAACGAGACCATCCCGGCGAGCAGCGCGACAGCGGCGGCCAGCAGCAGCGGGCCGGACGTGGCGAGCTCGGTGGGGTCCACCCGATCAGGGTAAGGAGTGGACGCTGAGAGCGTTCGCGCGGTGCTCGGTCAAGCGGTCCGGCTCACATCGATGGGCCCGCGAACTGCGAACTCATTGTTCTGAATGTGGAACTCATTGTTGTGAACGTGGGACTCGCTGTTTTGAACGTGCGACTCGCGGTTATTCCTTGATCAGGTCGTCGAGGAGGGGGGTGAGGTCGGTGGCTAGGAGTTCGCGCATGTAGGCGGCGGCTACTCGGCCTTGTTTGTCGATCACGAAAGTCGCGGGGACGACGGCGCGGGGGTAGCCCTTGAGGGCCAGGAGGCTGCGGCCGCCCTGGTCGAAGATCGACGGGTACGTGATGCCGCGGTCGCGCATGAAGTCCTGGGCCTCCGAGCGGCCCGGTTCGCGGACGTCGATGCCGAGGACCTGCACGCCCTTGGCCGCGTAGTCGTCCTGCAGGCGCTGCAGTTCCGGGGCTTCGGCGCGGCACGGGCCGCACCACTGGCCCCAGACGTTGAGCACGACGACCTTGCCGCGGTAGTCCGACAGCTTGAGCTGCTTGGACTCGTCCATCAGGTCCGGGCCCGAGACCTCCGGCAGCACCTTGCGGTCCGCGCCGTCGTAGCGGATCTCGGTCTTCCCGTTCGGGGAGACGAAGACGAACTCGGTGCCCGAGGACACCGCGTCCTTCTCGGCCGTGCACCCGGACAGGGCGAGGAGGGCGGCGAGACCGACGACCAGCGCTCTCATGACCCGGTCGCCTTCGGGTCGCTGGCGCCGACCGGCTCGGCGTAGCGGATGTCGATGAGCCGCTCGTCGTCGAAGACCAGGCTGGTCAGCGAAGCCAGGGAGCACTCACGCTTGGTCGGGTTGTGCCACAGCCGCTTGCCCTCCAGGTAGCGCCGCAGCGTCCACACCGGCAGCTGGTGCGACACGCACACCGCCTCGTGGCCGTCGGCGGCGGTGCGGGCGCGGTGGACCGCGGCGAGCATCCGGTGGGCGATCTCCAGGTACGGCTCGCCCCAGGACGGCGTGAGCGGGTTGCGCAGGTGCGGCCAGTTCTTCAGCGACCGCAGCGCGCCGTCGCCGACGGAGACGCGCTGGCCCTGGAAGACGTTGGCGGACTCGATCAGCCGGTCGTCGGTGGCCAGTTCGAGCCGGTGCGACGCCGCGATGGGGGTGGCGGTCTGCTGCGCGCGGTCGAGCGGGGAGGCGACGACGTGCACGATGTCGTTCTCCCGCAGGTACTCCGCGACGGTCAGCGCCTGGCGCTCGCCGGTGGCGGAGAGCCTGAAGCCGGGGATGCGGCCGTAGAGGATGCCGGTCGGGTTGTGGACCTCGCCGTGTCTTAACAAGTGGACGATGGTCTTGCTCACGAGGGCTCCTCGGCGGCGGCAGCGGCGGCGGCCGCGTGGGGAAGGGCGGCGGCGATCTCCTCGAACGCCGCGTCGTCGAGGGCGGCGCTGACGAACCACGCCTCGAACGCGCTGGGCGGTGCGTACACGCCGTGGTCGAGCAGTGCGTGGAAGAACGCCGGGAAGCGCCAGGTCTGCGCGGCCTTGGCGCCCGCGAAGTCCGTCACCCGATCCTCGGTGAAGAAGACGCTCACCAGGTTGCCCGCGAACTGGACGCGGTGCGGCACGCTCGCCTTGCTCAGGGTGTCGGTGAACAGCGCGCCGAGTCGGGCCGCGTTCGCGTCGAGCGCCTCGTACACCTCCGCGTCGGCGGCGCGCAGTGTCGCAAGACCCGCGGCGACGGCGACCGGGTTCCCGGACAGCGTCCCCGCCTGGTAGACCGGGCCGGAGGGAGCCAGCGCGGCCATGATGTCGGCGCGACCGCCGAACGCCGCGGCGGGCAGGCCGCCGGACATGACCTTGCCGAACGTGTAGAGGTCGCCCGCGACGCCTTCGAGGCCGAACCAGCCCGCCGCGGACACGCGGAAGCCGGTCATCACCTCGTCCATGACCAGCAGCGCGCCGTGCTCGCGCGTGATCTCACGCAGGCCCTCGTTGAACCCGGCGACCGGGGCGACCGCGCCCATGTTGCCCGCCGCGGCCTCGGTGATCACCGCGGCGATCGTCGGGCCGTGCTCGGCGAAGGTCGCGCGGACCGCGTCGAGGTCGTTGTACGGCAGGACGATGGTGTCCTCGGCCTGCGCGCCGGTGACACCGGGCGTGGTGGGCAGCCCCAGGGTGGCCACACCGGAGCCCGCCTCGGCGAGCAGCGCGTCGACGTGGCCGTGATAGCAGCCGGCGAACTTGACGATCCGGCTGCGGCCGGTGAACCCGCGGGCCAGGCGGATCGCGCTCATCGTGGCCTCGGTGCCGGAGTTGACCAGCCGGACCTGCTCGACCGGCGCGACCCGGCGGATGATCTCCTCGGCGAGGTCGATCTCCCCCGCCGTCGGCGTGCCGAAGGAGAGGCCGTTGCCCGCGGCGGAGCGCACCGCGTCGACGACGGCCGGGTGCGCGTGGCCCAGGATCATCGGACCCCAGGAGCAGACCAGGTCGACGTAGCGGTTGTCGTCGGCGTCCCAGAGGTACGGGCCCGCGCCGCTGACCATGAACCGCGGGGTGCCGCCGACCGCGTTGAACGCGCGGACCGGTGAGTTGACCCCGCCCGGGATCACGGCCTTCGCCCGGTCGAAGAGCGCGGCGGAGCTGCTGACGTGTGCCTGGCTGACCTCGGAAGTCACCCCGTCAGTGTTTCAAACGGCGCGAGGATCACTTCGAGCGGGCGCGGACCGCCAGGACGAACTGGCGCAGAGCGTCGAGCACGAGGATCAGGGCCAGGGTGCCCACGGCGACCGACGCGCCGATCCAGCCGCCCTGGTATCGGTCGACCGTCAGGTCCGGGCGGTCGCGCACCCCGCCGACAGTGTCGACGCCCTCGCCCCACAGCCAGACCGCGAGCCACAGCAGGAGCCCGGCGGCGACGATCTCGGCCAGGGCCCACAGGGCGCGGCGCGGCTCGTGCACGCTGCCTTCGCGGACGGGCCAGGTCAGGTCGGACTCGTCGTCGGTGACGGTCGGGTCGGAGGCGGTCACCCGGTCACCCTCTCATGCCACGCACCAGGACGTATTCGCGGACGTCGCCGCGGGCGAGCAGGGCGATGACGACCGCCCAGGCCGCCACCAGCACCCCGCCGAGCACCGGCGCGACCGCCGAACCCAGGGCGTTGGCCACGGCGGGGGCGCACAGGACACCGACCAGGGCGCTGACGAACAACCCGATCCGGGCCCACGAGTGCCCGGTGCGCATCGGGAACGCGAGGACAAGGGACGCGACGGCGGCGACCGCCGCGCCCATGCCTAAGTAGCTGATCGAGCGGTCGGCGACGCCGAGCAGGACCGCGGCGAGCGCGGATCCGGCCACCGCGCCCGCGAAGGCGCCGTCGACCGCACGGGGACGCTGAAGGGGCGGGAGACTCACGCGAGGTAAGTCCCCGCGACCCTTCGCCGTGTTACGCGGTCTTCGTCACGGCCTGCGCTTGGCGGCGTCGAAGTAGGCGCTCGCTTCCTTGGTGTACATGAAATAGATGGCACCACCGATCAGGGCGATCTGCACCACGGACAGGATCATCTCGATGGCGTTTCCGGTGCCGCCGGCGAGACCGATCAGGCCGAAGATCAGGCCGATTCCGCCGAGGACCGCAAGGGTGATCCGCGCCCAGTTTCGGCCGGCGCGCATCTTGAACGCGAACAACAGGTACAGGCCGAAGAACACCGCCGCGATGACGCCCGCGAAGATGATCCCCGCGGTCACCAGGCTGTCGACCTGCGACTCGGTGAACGTCTCGCCCTGCGCCCTGAGCTGTTCGATGATCTGGGTGCGGGTGGCTTCCCGGCCGACCGAGACGGTCACGAGGAACCCGATCAACCCGAGAGCCGCGTTGGCGATCCACAGCATGAATGAGGTGTCGACCGGCTTGGGCCGGGCGGGTGCGACCGGGTCCGGGTTCGAGGAGGAGTAGTCCGGAAAACTTGGATAGTTGCTCGTCATGGGTCGAAAGTATTCCCAGCCTGGGGCGCGCGCACCTCAGATCTCGGGAGTTGCTCCGACCAGCGCAGTGAGCGCCGCGCGCAGCGCCGCCCCGTCGCGGGCCCAGGCGAGGACGGTGGTGCCGTCGTCGAGTTCGAGCGGGATCTCATAGGTCTTGCGGGGGACGGTCAGGCCGCCGCCCAAGGGCCTGCCGAGCGCGTCCTCGTCGTCGAGGACGGCGGCGATCCGGTCGACGGCGAGGTCTTCCTGGCCCTGCCGCAGGGTTCGCGCGGTGAGCGACAGCGAGCAGACCCGGCGGCGGGCTTTGACCCAACCCGCGGTCATCGCGGCCAGCACGACCGCGAGGACCAGCCACGCGAGCCAGTGCACCAGGCCGGTGACCAGTTCGACGACCGCGCCGGTGGCGGCGAACACCGGGCCCCAGAGGACCGGCCACCAGGTCGAACCGGGCTCGGCGTAGAGCACCGGCCCGTCGACGTCCGCGCTCACCGTTCGTCGCTGACCGCGAAGAACTTCCGCGCCGCGGGCATGAACATCATGCCGAGCGCCACCACGATCAGCAGGGTGCTGAGCAGCCCGAGGATGCCGACACGGCCCACCGAGTACTGGAACAGCGCGGCGAAGACGCCGACGACCACCAGCAGCGTGCGGGCTTTGCGGGTGCCGCCGCGCGCCTTGTAGGCCAGCAGGATGAAGAAGCCGAGGAACATCAGCGAACCCAGCACCAGCCACCACGACAGCCCGGTGGCGATGCGTTCGAGTTCGGCCTTGTTCTGCCCCGGCCGCTGGCGCAGTGTCTCCTCGACGATCTTGGACCGCAGGAAGAAGAAGCTGACCGCGCCCAGCAGCCCGGCGACCCCGGCGGCGATCCACACCCAGAACGCGGCCCGCACGACCCCGGGGGCGTCCGTGCGGTCCTCGCCCGCGAGGAACGCCTCGTCCGCGGTGGGCATGATCGGGGCTTCGCGCTTCGGCTCGTCTTCCGTCACCGGGCGACGATATACCGGCACCGGGATCGTCTCCGGGACAGGGAGCACTACCTGCGTAAATGCTCCGAGTGGCGCAAACCCGTGCCTGCTGTGATCGCCTCTTCGTGCGTCGGTGATAGACCGACGGAGTGCACGGGCCGATGTGGCTCATGACCTACGCCACAGCCCCTAGTCCTTCCGTTGAGTAGCCACTACGTTGCTGTTCGCATTCGTCATGGCCCTCGCCCGAGCGCGACGTGACCGCTCTGGTTCGCAGACCTGGCTTTGTCCCGACTCTCTCCCGCCAGAACGCGGCGCCCCGGCGCCGGTTCACCGACTGAACAGGAAGTGGCACGAATGACGGGCCTCGCACTGGACCGGCACGTCTCCCAGCAGCCGGAGATCATCGCCGGGCTGCTGGAGCGCGACGACGTGCCTGCCCTGGACCCGGCGCGGCCGATCGTGTTCACCGGCAACGGGACCTCGCTGCACGCCTGCCGGGTCGCGGCGGGCTGGGTGCGCCTCCTGTCGGGCGGCAGGATCCGCCCGGCCGCCCTCGACTCCCACGACGTCGCCCTGACGGAGATCCTGCGGCCCGAGGACCAGGTGGTGGTCGTCAGCCACCGGGGCACCAAGCGCTACCCCAACGCGGTCCTCGCGAAGGCCCGGGCGGCAGGGGCGACGAGCTACGCGGTCACCGGGATCGGGCCGGCCGAGCCTGCCGCCGACCACATCGTGCGCACCTGCCCGCAGGAGAAGGCGAGCACGCACACGGCCTCGTACACCGCTGCCCTGACAATCCTGGGACGGATGGTGGCGGCGACCCTCGGGGCTGACGACTTCGCCGCGGCCCTGCGGTCGGTCCCGGAGGCCATCGCGGACACCCTGACCCGAGAAATCCCGGTGCGCGCGGTCACCGCGGTCGCGTCTTCCTCGATGACACTGGTGACGGGCACGGGCCTGGACGCTGTCACCGCCTACGAGGCGGCACTGAAACTCAAGGAAGGCACGTACCGGTGGGCGGAGGGCATGCACACCGAGTTCGCCCTGCATGGCACGCCGGCGGTGTTCTCCCGCGAGACAGCGGCATTCCTGATTCGGCACGGGAACCAGGGCGGGCGAACCGACGACCTGCTGGGCTTGTTCAGGGCACTGGGCTCAGCGGTGCTGACCGTCGGCGACTCCCCGGATGACGACATCACCTTCGCCGCTGTGGACCCGTTGGTGCGGCCGCTTGTGGCGGTGGTCCCGTTCCAGCGGTTGGTGTCGGCGGCGGCGGCGAAGCTGGGGGCGAACCCGGACCTGACCCACGTGGAGAGCGAACCTTGGACCACGGCCATTCGGTCGGTCACCCTCTGACCTACCTGCGTCCCGCTTCCTCGAAGTAGCGCGACGAAGCGGGCAGGTACATGAGGGCAGTCCCGAGCGCGGCCATGATGACCTGGGCACCGAGGAACAACCCGTCCACAGTGGACACGGCGGGCAGGAAGATCAGGGCGTAGCCGACGGTGGCGAACCCGAGCAGGGTGATGGTGATCCGCGCCCAGTTGCGGCCCTCCTGCATGCGGATCGCGAACAACAGGAACAGCCCGGAGATAACGGCCGCCGTCACGATCCGGATCACCTGGGTGGTGACGACGAGACTGTCGACGGCCGACTCGGAGGGATCGGCCCCGGACGCCCACATGACTCGGACGATGCCCGCGCGGATGTCGTCCGTCCGCATGGTCATGACGACGACCGTGCCGAGCAGCCATGCTGCCGCGATTGTCACCCACACGGCGAAGGCCCTGCGCACTGTCAGCGGCCTGGGCAGCTCACCCTGCGGCTCGTCGTACATGTAGGCAGGGAGGTTGCCTCTGGCAGGCGCTGGGGCGTCATCGGGTGCGGACATGCAGCGAAGTATGCCTTTTCAGGCACAGTGCTAG
>NZ_JBOHGC010000207.1:0-2036 GCF_050699995.1 Actinokineospora sp.
CGCCACGACACCCCGCGCGCCGCGCCAGGCGAAGTCAGCAGAGACGGAAGAGGACCGATGAGGATTGGTATGAAATCGACGAAGTTGGCCGTGGGGCTGTCCGCCGCCCTCGCCGCCGGGATGGTCGCCACGGGACTGCTTGTCGGCGCCGGGACCGGTGCGGCGGCCCAGCAGGTCGATGTCGACAAGACGCTGGATTTCTCCTGCCCCTTCCCGCTGCTGGGCTTGCAGACGCTCAAGACCAGGATCCAGGCCACCTTCACCCTCCCCGCCACGCCCGGCGACCCGGTGACGACGTCGAACTTCAAGACCACCGCCACCGTGCCCGCGACCTCGACGGTCGGCCTGCGTGAAGTCGCCGCGGCCACGCTCGAGGGCACCGCGGACGCCGCGGTCAACGTCGCCACCGGCGGCGCGAACCTCAACATCAGGCTGCCCGGACTGGTTGTCGCGAAGACAAACATCCCCGAGAGCGGACCTTTCGACATGGCGGTCACCGGGTCCGTCCCGGAGTTCGCGCCCGAGCCGGGCCCGGTGTCGGTGACGATGAAGAGCTACACCGCCTTCGTCACGCCGAAGAAGGCCGACGGCAGCTACACCGGCATCGGCGACATCGTCTCGCCGTGCACCCTCGTCCCGGGCCAGAACGCGGAACTGCTCAACTTCGTCGTCGGCGGCGGTGGGACCACCACCACGACCCCGAGCACCACTACGACTGTGCCGAGCACGACTTCTACTTCGCCGAGCACGACCACTACTCGGCCGACGACCACCACCGCGCCGCCCACTGGGGTGAAGTACGGGTACGCGATCAAGGGCAAGTCGAACCTCAAGAACCTCACTGGCGACATCCCGATCTCCGGGACCATCGACGCCGAACTGGTCCTCGCGACCAAGCAGTTCACCGCCGCGCTGGCGCTGAACCCCACGACCGCGAATCTGGCCATCATGGGCTTTCTGCCCGTGGTGTCCAAAGTGGAATTCGAGAACGTCGGACAGACGTCCGGGAACATAGATGCCACCGGCGTGCTGAGATCGGCTTCCAAGGTCACGATCAAGCTGCCGCAGATCAGCCTGTTCGGCTTTCCGATCAGCCAGAGCGCGGACTGTAAAACCGTTGCTCCGTCGGACATCGCGCTGCAGTCCGGCGCCGACTTCGACGTCATCGCGGGCGGCAGGCTCACCGGCATGTACGCCATCGCGCCGCTCAAGGGCTGCGGCGGGTTCAACGACTACATCAGCGGCTTCGTCGCCGCCGACAGCAACAAGCTCGACCTGACACTGACCGCTAAGTAGCACCAAGTGTGCGCACGTGAAAGAGGACTTATGAGGACACGGATGAACGGGAAGACGGCTGCGGGACTCGCCGCCACAGCGACGGCGGCGGTGGTCGCCGGGCTGTTCGCGACCGGTGGGACCGCGTCGGCCGCCGCGAGCCTGGACCTGAACTACTCCTGCACTTTCCCGCTGATCGACGTGCAGCCGGTCCAGGTGAAGATCAACGCGGCCATTCCCGACACGATCACCGTGGGAGTGGCGACCGGCGAGTTCACCATCGAGGCGCTGTCCACGCTGAACGAGGACACCACGACCGGCCTCAAGCTGGTCAAGGTCGCCACGATCGAGGGCACGGCCGTCTCGACCGCGCACATCACCGCGCCCGGGTTCGACACCGACCTCGAGGTTCCGGTGACCGTGGAGAAGACCACGATCCCAGCCTCGGGTGGGTTCACCGTCAAGGCCACGGGAAAGACGCCGTCGCTGAAGTTCCCGCAGGCGGGCCCGATCAAGATCACGGTCCACGACCTGATGCTGAACATCACCGCGCGGAAGGCCGACGGCTCGCTGGCGAGCATCCCGCCGTCCAACCCCTTCGACGCGCCGTGCACGCAGGACCCGGGTCAGAACAACGTGTTGAAGGAAGGCGAGATCCTCCCGGGCGGCGGTGGCGGCACGACCACGCCGTCCTCGACGACGCAGCCGACCAGTTCGACGCAGCCGACGACTGAGCCGACCACGACTGAGCCGACCACGAC
>NZ_JBOHGC010000208.1:0-20035 GCF_050699995.1 Actinokineospora sp.
CGTGCGCCCGGGCCAGGTCGATCCGCCCAGCGGCCAAGGCGTCCACAGTGGACGGGAACAGGGTGGCCAGACGGGCGGCGCGGGCGACTTCGGTGGCTGCCCGGCTCGGTGTCCACGTCAACGCCGCCCCGACCTCGGCACCGGCGAACCGGTGTCCACCGGCGTCGCGATCGGGGCGCAGCGCGGCCATCCGAGCGAGCGCGCGGACTTTCACGGCGTCGAGGGCGGCCTGCTCACGCTCCAGATCGCGCAGCAGGTCCAACACCTCGACGTCGCTCATCCCCGCGACCCGCTCAGCACTGAACACATGTTCGACACTACCGGCCGAACGACCTCATTTCCGCAGTTGAAGACATGATCACCCGATCGTGGAGCTGACTGTTCCCGGCATGGGGACAGCCTGCGCGATGGGGTGGATTCGCCGGTGATCCGGCCCGCGCTGGTGATCAGATCCCTAACGTGTGGGCAATGGGAGCGAGGAACCGGGCCTGCGGGCGGGAACTGGGTGATCTGCTGCGGGTGCACCGGGACGCGGCCGGGCTGACGTTGCGGCAGCTCGCGCCGAAGCTGGGGTGTTCTATCGCGCACCTGCACCGGATCGAGACGGGAGAGCGGGGAACGACATCGGAAACGGAGGTCGTGCAGTACCTGGCGACCTGCGGAGCGAGCTACCAGGACGTGCAACGGCTCGTCGGCATGTGCCGGGACGCCGGTGACGATCGGGGTTATTGGCTGTGCGAGCACGGTGACTGGATGTCGGACTCGCTGCGGTCGCTGATCTTCCACGAAACGTCGGCCGACCGGTCCGAGAGCTACGAACCAGAAGTGATTCCTGGGCTACTGCAAACGGAGCCCTACATCAGTGCCTTGCTCGCTCGCCAAGACTTTGCGGACGAAGAGCGTGCGGCATTGGTTCAGGCACGCATGGAACGGCAGCGGATCCTCTTCCGCAACAACCCCGCCAAGTTCACGTTCTTCCTACACGAGCGTGCACTGCGGCTGGAGGTCGGTGATTACCGAATCATGGCCGAGCAGCTGCTCGCCTTGATGTTCTGCGCCGACCAGTGGAACATCACGATCCGCGTGCTGCCCGCGGCGGCTCGCGAAACCGCGCTGTTCGGTGGGTCGTTTCGATGTTTCGGTTACCCGAGGTTCGGATCGCTCGTGTACCTCGACTGTCGCGTCGCCGGGTTGTTCTTGGAAGATCCCCGGCAGGTTGCCAAGTATCGGTCAGTCCTTCGGCAGATAGCCACCGTCGCCCTCGATGAGGAAGAATCCCGGAAGCTCGTCGCCGCACTGGCGGACGAGTACGACCGGGCGGAAGGCGGCTGGGATGAGCGAAGGCGGGTGGCGCAAGAGCAGCTATAGCTCAGGCGGCCAAACAGACTGTGTCGAAGTCGCGCTCGCCGCGGACCGGGCACGCATTCGGGACTCTAAGAACGCGCCGGGCCCCGTCCTCGCGGTCGACGTCGCCACGTGGACGGTGTTCGTCGCCTCGGCGGCCTGCCGGACCGAGTAGGCCGCCGAGGCGCCACCGAGATCAGGCCCGCTTCGCCACGGGGACCACGAACCGGTTGAAGATCATGTCTCGTAGGACGTCGTCCCCACCTTCGACGATCGACACATAACGCACGTCGCGCAGCAGCTTTCCGATGACCGACTCGTGGGTGTAGCCGAGTCCACCGAACATCTCCGAGGCGGTGGAGGCGATCTGCCAGCCGGTCTGGCCGCAGAACATCTTGGTGGTCAGCGAAGATTTCAACGTGCCCTGCCTGACGAACTCGTCATCCGCGTCCGGTCGCGCCGAAATCGCGTCGTACTCCCGAGCCGCGGCGAGGAGCTGGTTCGACATGACCTCGATCTGCATGTCGAACTGGCCGAGCCTGCTCGCGAACACCGCGTTGGTGACCAGCGGCGCCCCCTTGACCTGCTTGGTCTTCGCGTAGTCCATGCACACATCGCGCACCCGCCGGGCGACGCCCAGAGCCGTGGTTGCGATCAGCGTTCGGCTGGCGTTGAGGCCGACTTCCAGCAGTCGCAAGCCGTTGCCCCGCAAAGCGTTGCCGGCGGGGACCCGACAGTCCGTGAGAGTGACCTCGTAGGTCGCCGACGACCGCAGCCCGATGACGTCCCACCGCTTGTCGATCCGCAGCCCCGGCGTGTCCCGCGGCACCAGGACCGCCAGGTAGCCGTTGTCCTCCGTGCGGGCGACCACCACGACGAACTGGGCGAAATCGGTGTCGCTGGAGAACGCCTTGAGTCCATTGAGGACCAGCGTGTCGCCATCCCGCCGCACGGTGGTCGTGATGCGGGTCAGTTCGCTGCCGGACTCGTGTTCGCTGCCCAGAGTCGCGCAGAAGCCGTTGGTCGCCGCAAGACGGCCGAGGTACTGCTCCTTGAGTTCCTCACTGCCGTACCGCGCCACCATCGAACTGGCCAGGATCGGGATGAGCTGGGTGAAGGCCACACCCGCGTCCCCGTAAGCCAGTTCGGCGACGATCCGCACGCCCTCTTCGAGACCCAGGCCCTGTCCGCCGTACTGCTTGGGGACCCACCAGTTCGCCAGACCCGTGTCCGCGAACCGCTGGTAGACCGGGAGCGGGGCATCGGCGAGCGAGTCGAGCATCGCCTCCTTGCCGATCAGCTCGCGGCGGGCGAACGTCTGGGCTGTGCGGACGTAGTCAGGCTGCTTCATCCCTGCGTCCCTTCCTCGATCAGGGCGGCGAGCTGCCGCACCGTGGGGCACTCCAGCAGCGCGGTGACCGGGATCGACGCCTGCAGGCTCTTGCGGATCCGGGTCGTGAGCTTGATCGCGACCAGCGAGTGGCCGCCGAGTTCGAAGAAGTTGTCATCGAGGCCGACCGGCTCGATCCCGAGCACCGCCGACCAGATCTCGGCTACCACCGCCTCCGTGCCCTCGCGCGGGGCGACGAACGGGGTGGGCAGGTCGGGGCGGGGGTGGCGTTCCCGGCCGTCGGCGTCGGTGACGTCGCCGTCGGCGCTGACGTCGCCGGTGACCCACTGGGCGAGCCGAGCCTCAAGCGACCCGGTGGAGATGACCAGGTGACCCACCCGGTCGACCGCGGCGAGGGCGCGCTCGAAGATGTCGACCGCCTCCTCGGGCGCCATCGCGAAGTCCTTCACGGTGGGGCCGTGGGTGTCGAGACGGTCGGCGTCGGTGTTCCAGGTGTCCCAGTCGACGGTGATCCACTGGCCTGCGCCGCGGGTGCGGGCCACGCGCGTGTAGGCGTCGAGCGCCGCGTTGGCCGCCGCGTACGGCGCCAGGGTCATGCCGCCGAGGACCGCGGCCAGGGACGACAGCGTGATCCGCCGGTCCGGGCAGTGGCCTTCCAGAACTGTCTGCAGCACATGGAAACCGCGCACCTTGGCCGCCATGTGCGGGTCGCACGAGTCGCGGTCCATGAGGTGGGCGAAGTTGAAGTACCGGTCGTCCTGCACACCGGCGCCGTGCACCACGACGTCGATTCCGCCGAACCGCTCGGTCGCTTCCGCAACCACGGCGCGCATGGCGTCCAGGTCCGCGACGTCGGCCGACAGCGCGAGCACGGTGGCGCCACGGCTTTCCAGGTCGAGGATGTTGGTGATGTGCCGCGCGGTCCGCTCGCCGCCCTCGGGCACCGAGTCGAGGAACGCCTGCCACTGCGAGCGTTCAGGCAGCGGCGAGCGCACGGTCAACACGAGCTTGGACCCGTACCGGCTCGCCAGGTGCCGGGCCAGCCGCAGGCCGATGTCGCCGAGCCCGCCGGTGATCAGCACGGTCTCGGCGTCGCGGATCGGCAGGGCGTCGCCCTCCGGCGCATCCAGCGGTAGGTGTTCGTAGTGCCGCAGCCAGACCTCGCCCGCCCGCACCGCGACCGGTCCCTCATGCGGGACAACGGAAGCGGCCAGGACGGCCTCGGTGAGCCCGGCGAGCGTGCCCGCGTCGTCGGCGTCGATGTGCCTGCACCGCAGCCGCGGGTTCTCCTGCGACAGCGACGCGCCCAACGCGGCCAGGGTGGCGTGCTCAGGGTGGCGCAGATCGGAGCCGACCACGGCCACCGCACCGGAGGTGAGCAGCACGAACTCGATAGGCGGGGCGACGCCGCTGTCGTCGGTCAGCTCCCGCGCCAGCGTCATGGCGGAGTAGAAGCCACGCTCCTGCTCGGCGTCGAAGTGCGCGATGGGATCATCCGACTCGACGGGAGCGGCAAGGCTCCAGCCGTGCACGATCGTCCGCGGCGTGACCAGCTGCGACGCCACAAGGTCGGTCATGTGCGCGGGATCGGCCACGGGGACGGTGAAGTCGCCCGCGTCGTCCTGCTCGAATGCCACGCCAGGACGAACGGCCGTGACCTCGGCGCCCGCACCGCGCAGCCGCTCGACCAGCGCCTCGCCGCGGACGTCATCGGTGAGCACCAGCCAGGGACCGGCCCCGCGCAGCCGCTCGTCAAGATCCGCCACCACCGGCGGACGCTGCCGCCAGGTCGGCAGATGAGTCCACTGTGCACGGTCGAAGGCGCGACCGGTGGAGGCGGGCGGCTGTGCCTGCGTGAGGTCCGCCTTGACCCAGTAGCGCCGCCGCTGGAACGGATACGTCGGCAGCTCCACCCGACGCCCGGCGCCGCCATGCAGCGCCGGCCAGTCGACCGCGGCGCCCGCCTGCCACAGCCGGGCGATGGTCGTGAGCAGCCACGCACCCGCCGAGCCCTCGTACTTCGGCGCGACCAGCAGGTCCTCGATCGCGTCATCGGACTCGCCCTGGACCACGCGCACACCCAGCCTGGTCAACGCGTCGCTGAGGGCGGTCAGCGTGCCTTCACGGTCGGCGGAGGTGCCTGCGGGGAACAGTGCGGCGACCGCCGCGTGCAGCTCCGGCCACCAGCCCTCCGCGACCTGATCAGGCGCGACGAGACGAACCCGGGGGTTGCGGCGTCGGGTTGTGCCGTCGATCCACCGCGTCGGGTCGGCCAGGGCGGCGATCGCGTCCGCACGACTGTCGACCACGACCGCACGCCGCTGCGCGAAACCGCCGCGCGAGACCTGCAGCGTGAAGGCGATGTCATCGATATCGGCTGTGTCGGCTGTGTTGGTCTCAGGGTGGTGGGCCACGAGGTGCTCACGCAGCAGCGTGGTCAGGTCGTTGAGCGCGCGCTCATCGGCCGCGGAGAACGTCAGCAGATGCGGGCCGGGCCGAGTGGGCCTCGCCTCCCGCGCCTGCGCCTGCTCCATCACGACGTGCCCGTTGGTGCCACCAAGACCGAAGGAGCTGACCCCGGCCCGGCGCGGATGCGTGCCACGCGGCCAGGGCTGGTGCTCAGTGAGCACCGTGAAGCGGTCCTTCGCGGTCACCAGCGCGCTGTTCGGCGACTCGTAGTTCGGGGTCCCCGGAAGGATCTCGTTCTCCAGGCTCAGCGCCGCCCGGATCAACCCGGCCACACCCGACGCGCGGTCGAGGTGCCCGAGGCTGGGCTTGAGCGAACCGAGCACACACGGCGTTTCCGGCGTCTGCTGAAACACCCGGTTCATCGCGGCGAGTTCGATCGAGTCGCCGAGCACGGTGCCCGTGGCGTGGCACTCGACGTAGCCGATGGTGTCCGGCTTGATCCCGGCGACGCCGATCGCGGACTCGATCACCGAGGCCTGCCCGTCGACACCCGGAGCTGTGTACCCGGCACGCACGCGACCGTCGTTGTTCACCGACGACCCGAGGATCACCGCGTGGATGACGTCGCCGTCCTCCAGCGCCTCCGACATGCGCTTGAGCGCCACGACGCCGACGCCGCTGCCCATGACGGTCCCGCTCGCGCCCGCGTCGAAGCTGCGAACCTCGCCGTCGGGGGAGAGGATGCCGCCCTGCTCGTAGTGGTAGCCGGTCGGCTGGGGCAGTGGGATGTACGCGCCGCCGGCGAGCGCGATGTCGCTCTCGTAGGTCAGCAGACTCTGGACCGCCAGGTGCACCGCGACCAGCGACGTCGAGCAGAAGGTCTGGACGGTCATGCTGGGACCGCTCAGTCCCAGCTTGTAGGAGACCAAAGTGGACAGTGAGTCGCGCTCGTTGCCGATGCCCAGCAGGATCTCCCCGCCGGGCTCGTCGGCGACCTGGCGGACATTCTGGATCATGTAGAACGGGAAGCCGGACCCGCCGAACACACCGACCTGGCCCGGCGTGTCCGTCGGGCAGTACCCGGCGCTTTCCAAGGCCTCCCAGGAGCATTCCAGGAACAGTCGGTGCTGCGGTTCCATCGTCTCGGCCTCACGCGGGCTGAACCCGAAGACCGTCGCGTCGAACCGGTCGATCTGCTTGAGCGGACCGCCCACCCGCACGTAGCGCGGGTCGGCGATCGCCTCTTCGGTGACACCCGCCTCACGCGACTCGTCGTCGCTGACCTCCCGCAGGCCCTTCACGCCCGCGAGCAGGTTGCGCCACAGCTCGGAAACGCTGTCCGCGCCGGGGAAACGACCGGACATGCCGATCAGCGCGACCGCGGAGCTGTAGTCGGTTTCCGTCATGGTGACCTCCCGAGAATGGCGCGGCGCCGCCTGACCGCGGCCCAGAACGTAGGTGTGCGAAAGAGCTAGAGCAGGTCGCTGCGGCCCCAGCCGCGCGCGATCCGCCGGATGGCGAAACCACCCGCGACAACGGTGACGCCGAGCAAGATCGCGGCGGGCTTCAACGTGCCCATCTCATCGCCGCGGATCGAGGCCTGCAGCATCTCCAAAGCCCAGTAGCCGGGGGAGAAGTGCGCGATCACCTGCGCCCACCCCGGCATCAGCGCGACCGGCACCAAGGCGCCGCCGATGGCGCTCAGGGTGATCGCGCCGAGGTCGGCGACCATGCCGAGTTCGGCGTGGCTGCGCATGATCGTGGCGAGCGCCGCCCCGATCGCCAGCAGCGTCAGACCCCACATGACGATCGCCAGCATCACCAGCCCGATCGTGCGCGGGATCGGCAGGCCGATGATCAAGCACCCGTAGACCAGCAGAACCGTCTGCTGCACCATGAGAATCGCGAACACGGGCACGGTTTTGCCCAGCAGCAGCTCGAAAGCCGTCGCCGGGCTGGTGCGCAGCCGGTCCCAGGTGCGCCACTCGCGCTCGACCAGGATCGAGTTGCCGATGATCGACAGGGTGAAGACCGAGAACATGATCAGCGGTCCGGTGACGACCTGGATGGTGCCGGTGTTGAACGCCCGCTCGTAGATGGGCTTGAACATCAGCATGATCACCATCGGCAGCACGATGTAGCTGATCATCTGCCCGGGGTCGCGCAGCCGCATCACCGTGTTGTGCCGCACCAGCACGCCGACGCGGTAGGTCGAATCAAGAGACATCTTTGACCGCCAGGGACCGGTAGAGGTCGTCAAGGGAGGGTTTGCGCAACTCGACCGCGGTGACGTTGCGGTCGTCGCGCTTGAGGAGGTCGATCAGCGTGGCGCCGGGATCGGTTGTGGTGACCCGGATTTCCTCGTCGTCGAGGGTGACCAGCACTTCGCCGGGCAGCTGCGAGAGCAGGTCCTCACTCGTGCCGCGCGCGATGATCCGCCCGGCCCGCGCGACCGCGATCGTGGCCTGAAGTTCGACGAGTTCGGGCAGGTAGTGGGTGGTGTAGATGATGGCCGCACCCTCACCCGCGCGTTGTTTGACCACGTCGAGCAGCGCGCCGCGGGTCTCCGGGTCGGCGCCCGCGGTGGGCTCATCGAGGAGGAGAACGGACGGCCGGTGGATCAGCGCCGCGGCTGCCTGCGTGCGGCGCTGTTGGCCGCCGGAAAGCAGGCCGGCGCGCCGGTCGATGAAGTCGGTGAGGTGCAGCGCGACGGCGAGTTCGTCGATCGCGCTCGTGAGTTCCGCACGGCGCAATCCGGCGAGGCCGCCGAACAGCACCATGTGCTCCCGGACGGTGATCGAGCGGTAGAGCGCGATGTGCTGCGGCGCGATGCCGATCTTGCCCCGAACCTTGCCGGGGTCCTGGCCGTCGACGGTGACGGTGCCGGTGTCCGGGCGGGCGAGACTCGCCGCCATCTCGATGAACGTCGTCTTACCCGCGCCGTTGTGTCCGACCAACCCGACGATCTCGCCCGCTTCGACCCGCAAGCTGAAGCCGTCGAGAGCCTGGACCGGACCGTAGCGCTTGGTGAGGTCGATTGCTTCCAGCAATGGGTCACCTCTGAACGTGAATGGACCCGAGAGGGTCGTTGAGCCCGGGCTCAGGTGGGGTTGTCATGCTCGACGCCCACTATCGAGCCGGGTGGAGACGCACGGCCAGAGGGGAATCACTGTCGGCAGCTAACTGCCACCGCATGACCCGAACGTGTCCCGTGCGGCGGCGACGGCAGGTTCGGACGATGGCATGATCGCGTGGTGCCTTCCAGCCAAGCAGGCCTGACGGCGACCGACGCGGGCGTCGGTCGAACGACCCTCCAAGCTTTCGCCGCGGGCCCGGTCGCGGTCGTCGTCGTGTTGTTGGCGGCGGTGCAGACGGCATTGTCGGGCCGCTACGGGTACCACCGCGACGAGCTGTACTTCCTCGTGGCGGGCGACCACCCCGCGGCGGGGTACGTCGATCAGCCGCCCCTGACGCCGCTGCTGGCGCGGGCGAGCACCGAACTGTTCGGTGACACCCTTTTCGGACTGCGGGCAGTCGCCATCCTGGCGTACATGGCGATCGTCGTCGTGGTCGCCTTGATCGCCCGCGAACTGGGCGCCGACCGCCAAGCGCAGACACTCGCGGCGGTGTGCGGGGCGGTGTCGAGCATCGTCCTGGTGATCGGCCACATGGTCTCGACCGCCACATTCGACATGCTCATCTGGCTCCTGGTGAGCTGGTTCGTGTTGCGGTTCCTGCGCACCGGCGACGGCCGCTGGCACCTCGCCATCGGCGCGGCCGTGGGCGTCGGGATGCAGAACAAGTACCTGATCCTGCTCCTCGTGTTCGGCGTCCTGGCCTCGGTCCTGATCGTCGGCCCGCGGCGGGTGCTCGTGACGCCGTGGCTGGCGGCGGGCGTGCTGATCGCACTGGTGATCGCGCTGCCGAACCTGTGGTGGCAGGTGGTTCACGGGTGGCCGCAACTGACGGTGGCCGGGGGGATCAGCGAGAAGGACGGGCTGGAGAACCGGCTGATGTTCGTCCCGCTGCAGTTGGTCTACGTTTCGCCGCCGTTCGTCCCCATCCTGATCGCCGGCCTGCTGCGGTTGTGGCGGGAGATCCGCTGGGCGCGGGCGTTCGCGGTGGCGTACCCGCTGCTGGCGGTCGTCGTGCTGGCGATCGGCGGCAAGCCCTACTACGTGCTTCCGCTGCTGATCGTGGTGCTCGCCGCCGGCGTCGAACCCGCCGTCCGCTGGGCCCACTCGGCCCGCCGTCGCACGATTCTCGTGGCGGTCGTCGCGGTGTCGGCGGTGGTCAACGCGGTGGCGACCCTGCCTTTGCTGCCACCGAGCGCGGTGGGCGTGGTCAACGCGATGAACAAGGAACAGGGCGAACAAGTCGGCTGGCCGTCGCTGGTGGCGACTGTCGCCTCGGTGTGGGAGCGGATTCCGGTTGAGCAGCGGGATCGGGCGGTCATCTTCACCCAGAACTACGGCGAAGCGGGCGCGATCGATCAGTTTGGACCGTCGCATGGCTTGCCGTCGGCGTACTCCGGCCATATGAGCTACGCCGACTGGGGGCCGCCCGCGGATTCGTCGGATGGGCCTGTGGTGTTGGTGCACTATCCGAGCAATCGGTCTTTGGTGCGGTACTTCCGGGATTGTGCGCCTGTGGCCCGTGTGGACAACGGCTATGGGTTGGAGAATGACGAGCAGGGGAGTGTTGTTCAGCTCTGCGCGGGGGCGGCTGGGTCGTGGTCGAGTGTGTGGGCCTCGCTTCGGCACTATTACTGACCGCTGGTCGGCGCCGCCGCCGCGCCACTGCCATGCGGCGAATGTCCGAATAGGGTCGGCGGATGCCACTTTTCTCTTTCGAGGGCAAGAGCCCGAGCGTGCACCCCACCGCCTTCATCGCTCCGACGGCCACCTTGGTGGGCGACGTGATCGTCGAGGAAGGCGCGTCCGTTTGGTACAACGCGGTGATTCGCGGCGACTTCGAGCAGGTGATCATCCAGGCCGGTGCCAACGTGCAGGACGGTTCCGTCCTGCACGCGCCGCCGGGCGGCGCTGGTCGTCGGCGGGACCGAGTTTCCCGACGCGGTTCTCGTGACCGGTAGCCCGGCGAAGGTGAAGGGGCCGATCGCGGGCGCGGCCGCCGAGTTCTGGGTGAACGTCAACCCACAGGCCTACCGAGACCTCGCCGCCCGCCACCGGGTGGGGGTGCGCCCAGTCGCGGAGTGACGCTTGACGAGGTGTACGGCGTACGCCTACTGTTCCGACGTACTGGTGTACGCCGTACACCTCGGCGTGGGTGAAGGGGTCGGCAATGGGCTCGACGAGGACGACGGCAGTGACCGCGGGTGTGTTCTTCCTGATCACGGAGGTCACCGCGATAGCGGGACTGGCGCTCTACCAACCGGTCCTCGCCGACCCGAACCATCCCGGCTCGGACACCGGCGTGCTGCTCGGTGGGCTGCTCGAACTGCTCCTGGTCGCCGCCGTGATCGGGTCCGCGGTCACGCTGTACCCGATCGTCAAGAGACAGAACCCCGGCCTGGCCCTGGGCTACGTGTGCGCCCGCCTGCTCGAAGCCGCCATCATCTGCGTCGGGACCATCAGCGTCCTGTCGATCGTGACGCTGCGAGAGCAGGGAATGGACAACGCTGTCGGCAAGGTGCTTCTCGCCTTCCACGAGTGGGCGTTCCTGCTCGGCCCCAACTTCGTCCTCGGCGCGAACAGCCTCATGCTCGCCGCCCTGATGTACCGCTCCGGGCTCGTGCCGCGCGCCATCGCCGTGTTGGGCCTCATCGGCGGCCCGCTCATCTGCGTGTCCGCGACGGCCGTGCTGTTCGGGCGCTACGAGCAGGTCTCCACGGTGGGCGCGCTCGCGGCGCTTCCCGTGTTCGCGTGGGAGGTCAGCCTCGCCCTGTACCTCATCATCAAGGGTTTCAAGCCAAGTGCGCCCATGGCCACACAGCCTCACTGACCAACAGCACCACCAGCAACGCGCCGAAGACCAGGCCGAGCACGGTTGCCCCGGTGGCGACGAGCGCGAATGCCGCCCCGGCGAACACAAAGGCCTTCGCCGTGAGCTTCGCGGGTGTCGGCAGCGGGAACTTCGCCTTCGGCGAGAGGAACAGTCCCCAAGCGACGGTCACCACCGCGAACGCCGCGATACCGACAGCCCAGTGCACGGTCCAGCCCCAGTACGCGAAGGCGGCGAAGACCGCGAGTTCCAATAAGAGTGCCGAAGTGAGTTGCAGACCGCGCACAGCCACCCCCAGGTGTTCCGACCGCTTCCGCGCACTCTGCCACACGACGGAGGGCACGAGAGGTGCCCTCCGTCGTGCTGGAAGATCGTGCGCAGCACCCGCGAGCGGGGCGAAGCCGTGCGGGTCAGTGTGCCCTGGCACCGACAACACCTGCGCGCCCCCGCCGAAGGGCAGGACCTCCCCGCCTTCCAGTTCAGAGCGCGCGGGCGCGCTGGATCGCGGCGTCTGCCTCCGCGCGCCGCGGCGGATCGGCGCCGGGTCGCGTGCAGGCCAAGCCCGCCACCGTGATGGCGAACTGGAGTGCCTGGTCGATGTCATGTCCGGTGAGGGCCCGCAGGCGATCGCGACTGAGTGAGCCGTTCTCGTTGAGCCAGTGCAGGAGCCCGCCGGTGAACGTGTCGCCCGCGCCGACCGTGTCCACAACGGACACGGGATCGGCCCGGCGGTGGTGAGCCTGTTCGTTGTGGAGCGCGATCGCTCCCTCGCCGCCGAGCGTGACCACGACCAGCGGGGTGTCGAGGTCGCGCCGCAGGGTGCGGGCGGCCTCGACCGGGTCCACGTCGGGGTACACCCACTGGAGGTCTTCGACGCTGACTTTGACGATGTCGCTGACCGACCAGAGCGCTGTCATGCGCTGGACGTACTCGGCGCGGGTGCCGACGAGCGCCGGCCGGACGTTGGGGTCGAAGCTGGTGACCCGGTGCTCGCGCTGGGCGGCGAACCATCGGGCGATCACGCTCGCCCCGGGTTCCAGCGCCAGCGCCAACGAACCGGTGTGCACGGCTCTGACCTCGGCGGGCAGGTCGGCGGGCAACTCGTGCGGCTGCCATGCCCAGTCCGCGGTCCCCGTGACGTGGAAGCTGTAGGCGGGCCCCTCGCCGGTTCGCGTCACCACCGCCAGGCTGGCGGGCTCATCGGCGTCCACGGCGTAGGCCAGGTCCACATCGTTGGCGGTGAGGTTGGCCAGCAGCAGGTCGCCGAAGGCGTCGTTGCCCAGTCGGCAGGCCAGGGCCGTGGGGGTGCCGAGCCGGGCCAGGGCGATCGCCGTGTTGGCCGGGCCGCCTCCCGGGATCGCGGTGGGGTGGCGGGGATCCTCGTCGACCAGCAGGTCGATGAGCGCTTCGCCGACGACGACCACCCGCGGGGTCATGCGGCCCAGACGCCCATTTCGTAGTGCGGGAGGGCGATGGTGGTCAGGCCGGGGGCGAGGCCGTCGGCGACGTGTTCCTGGTCGTCGAAGCCCACGATGGACAGGTCGTCGGGGATGCTGAGGCCGAGTTCGCGGGCGAGCGCGGCTTGTCGTGGAAGGTCGCTGGGGATCTCGGGCAGGTCGAGCACCCGGTGGTACATCGAGGCGTAGATGAGGGCGTCGACGTTGCGCCGCACCAGGGTCCGCACCGCGGCGGCCTCGACCTCCGCGTCGCCCGCGCAGTCCACGAACAGCACGGTCGCCACCGAGACCTCCGACGTCAATCGTTTGACGGAATAGTCAGCTTAGTCATGATCGTGCTGGTAGGCGCGGTGAGCCCGGATCCGGCGCATACGGCGACGAAGACATCGAGGGTCTGCGGGCCGCGGGCCTCGACGAGGAGCAGATCTTCGAACTGACCGTGGCCACCGCCCTCGGCGCGGCCCTGCACCGCCTCGACGTCGGCCTGCGCGCGGTCCGGGAAGGTGCGCCATGAGACTCGACGTGCTCGAACACGGCCACCGCCTGCCCGCCAAGCTGTTCCAGCGGATCGCCGCGCTGGCCTTCGGCGAGGAGATGGACGACGTCACGAAGACCGCCCATGCACCGCCCGGAGTTCTTCGGCAGGCGCTTCTTCGCCTACGGGCAAGCAGTCCTGCGCGGCCCCTCGTTCTGGACGGCCGCCGAACCGCGAGTACCTCGGTATGGTCACCTCCGAGGCGAACGAACGCCCGTTCTGCCAACGGATCCACACCGAGACCACCCGCCTGGAGTCGGCGGGCGAGATCGACGTCGACACCGCCGCCATGCGCCCGGAACTCACCGCCGCCGACCTCGCCCCGCCGCGGGCCGCGGGCGTGCCGGACTCCGCGATCGTGGAGGCGTTGCACGTCAACGTCATCTTCAACCTCGTCAACCGGCTCGCCAACGCGTTCGAGTGGAGTTGGGACTCCGAAAACCACGTCCACGTGGCGGCGAAGGCCATCAAACGGTTCCGCTACCAGCTTCCCGGCATCGTGATGCGATGAGTTTCGGGGACTTCCCGGATCTGTATTGGCAGAGGACCGAAACGGAAACGGGAGTCAACCGATGAGCACGATGTTCGTGGTGCGCTACACGACGAAGCCCGAGGCGGCCGACGAGAACCAGGCGGCGGTCGAGAAGGTGTTCGCCGAGCTGAATGAGGAAACGCCGGATGGATTGCGGTACGCCACTTTCCGGCTGGCCGATGGGGTGAGCTTCGTCCACGTCGCGGTGATGGAAGGCGAGGTCAATCCGCTGGCGGAGGTGGCCGCGTTCGCCGAGTTCCAGGCCGGGATCGCCGACCGCCTGGCCGCCCCGGTGGAACGATCCGAGGCGACGCTTGTCGGGTCCTACCGGGTGCCGGTCACTGAGCTGTCGTAACCTCATCGCGCGGTGGGAGGAGCAATCGTGTCATCGACAACCGAGGTGCGGGCCGGTGAGGACTTCGCCAGGCTCACCGACCCGTTCCGCCGGGAACTGCTCGCACACTGCTACCGGATGCTCGGCTCGATCCACGAGGCCGAGGATTTGGTCCAGGAGACCTACTTGCTGGCCTGGCGCGCGTACGGCGATTTCGAGGGCCAGTCGTCGCTGCGCACGTGGCTGTACAAGATCGCGACCCGCGCGTGCCTCAAGGCTTTGGAACGCGGAACCCGCCGCCCACTGCCGTCCGGCCTGGCGGGACCAAGCGCGGACCCGAACGTGGACCCGCCACAGCCGGAGACGCTGTGGCTGCAACCTTTCCCGGACACCCTGCTCGCCCCCGACCCGGCCGACACGGTCGAGTCCCGCCACACCACCCGCCTGGCCTTCGCCGCCGCCCTGCAGCACCTCCCACCCCGCCAACGCGCGGTTCTGCTGCTGAGAGATGTCCTGGCCTGGCAGGCGGCGGAAGTCGCTCAACTCCTGAACACCACCACCGCCTCGGTGAACAGTTCGCTGCAACGGGCCCGTGCCCAGCTCGCGGCCGCAGACCCGGTGGAGGACAAGGTCATGGAACCCGCCGACCCAGACCGACGAGCTTTGGTGGACAACTACGCCAAGGCCTTCGAAGACGCCGACATCCCCACCCTGATGCGGTTGCTGACCGACGACGCCGTCTTCGAAATGCCCCCCATCCCCACTTGGTTCGCCGGCCGAGACAACGTGGGGGCCTTCCTGGCCACCCGGCTACGCACCCCCAACGCCATGCGAATGGTGCCGACCTCAGCGAATGGCCAACCCGCCTTCGCCGTCTACATGCGACAGGACGACGGCGAACACCACGCCCACGCGATCCTGGTGCTTACGTTGGCGGGAAGCCGAATCAGCCGGATCACCATGTTCCACGACCCACATTTGTTCCCCACCTTCGGCATGCCAAACCGCGCCCAAACGCCCAAGCCTCAAACCAAGAATCCGGCCACAGTCGAGACAAACCAGTCAGCGTCATCCAACCAGGGAAAGTGCCCTCCGCCAGCCAAAGTCACCAGCTGACTCTCCGCGAACAGCGATGCCAGCTCAGCAGCAGCTGCCGCGGGAGCAGACAGATCGTGATCCCCAGCCACCACCAACACCGGCGCCCCAAGCGCCCCAAGAGCCGCGCGCGTGCTGGCAGGTGAGAAGGCGCCCTCCGCGGCGTAGGCCGCGGCAGCGTCGGGGTTCCGCTGAAGCTCCCCAGCCGCATGATGGGCCCGCGCGGCCGCATCCCACCGTCCATACGAAAAGGGCACCAGCGCTTCCCAGTCCTCCACACTGCCCTCGCCGGCCGCGATCGACTCGAACGCCGCCGACACCTGCCCATGCCAAGGCTCACCTTCGCGCCGCGAGATGACCGCCCGCCGGACGTCGGGACTGATCGTGATCCCGACCGCGTACACGCTGGGCGTGACAAGAACCAGCGCCCTGACCCGCTCCGGATAACGCGCGGCATACAGGACGGCAAGGTTGCAGCCTGCGGAGTGCCCCAGCAGGTCGACCTGGTCATGCCCAAGGTGCTTCCGAAGCGCCTCGACATCGTCCACCAGTCGATCGCATCGACACGAAGCCAGGTCATCGGTAGGCGATTCGCCGGTCCCGCGCAGATCGAACCGGATCAGGCGCAGCCGCGCGGACAGGCCACCAAGGTCGCCGAGGTACGCCGAGTCCTGCATCGGCCCGCCCGGCAGGACGATCACCGGATTCCCCTCCCCGAGCACGTGGTAGGTGAGCCTGGTCCCGTCGAACGCGATGAAGTCGGACATCCGCCGATCCTGCCAGGCATGCCCGTCCGCAAGCCACCGCTTTACCCCGAAACCCCGCCTGACCTGGTAAAATCGACCAACAACGAGGGGGTTGAGTGGACCGAGACATCCGCACGGTCGAGGACGTTCTGAAGCTCATGGACCGGCTGTTCACCCCGGACGCCGACCGCTGGACGACCGACGGCTCCGACTGGTGGGACCGCTTCTACGCCGACCGCGACAAACCGGTGCCGTTCTTCGCGGCCAAACCCGACGAGAACCTCGTCTCCTACGTCGACCGCGGCCTGATCACCCCTGGCCGTGCGCTCGACCTGGGCTGCGGCCCCGGCCGCAACGCGCACTTCCTCGCCTCCGCAGGCTTCACCGTCGACGCCGTGGACCTTTCCCCGGCGGCCATCGCCTGGGCGAAGGAGCGGGACCCCGGCTCCAAGGTCCGCTTCCACTGCGGCGACGCGTTCGAGACGGACCTGCCCGGCCCGTACGACCTCGTCTACGACTCCGGCTGCTTCCACCACCTGCCCCCGCACCGCCGGGTCAGCTACCTCGCCCTGCTCGACCGCGTCCTCGCCCCCGGCGGCAGGCTCGCCATGGTCTGCTTCGCACCGGAAGGGGGTTCCCAACTCCCCGACGCCGACTTCTACCGCCGCTCCGGGCTGGAAGGCGGCTTGGCCTACACGCCGGAGTCGCTGCGCCGGATTTTCTCCGACTTCACCGAGGTGGAACTGCGCCGCATGCGCGACGAAGCACCGGACTCGCCGCGCTTCGGCGAACCCTTCCTCTGGACCGCCCTGTTCCAGGCGCCGGAAAAAAGTTTCGGTGGTGGTGTCACATCGGGCTGATCCCGCGGGTCAGGTGAACAACAGACCCGAACAAGGAGCAGCAGATGTCCACCACCTACACCGTTGTCACGATCGTCGGAGCCGCCATGGCGGCGTTCTCGGCGGGTTCGGTCTTCCTCCACGCCAAGTGGGTCGTGGAGCCGCTGGCCGACTACGGCGTGCCCCGCGCGTGGTGGCCCTGGCTCGGCGCGGCCAAGGCCGCGGGCGCCGCGGGCATGATGATCGGCCTGTTCGTGCCGGTCATCGGGCTCCTGGCGGCGATCGGCTTGATCCTCTACTTCACCGGCGCCGTGATCACCGTGGCCCGCGCCCGCTGGTACTCACACCTCGCCTTCCCCCTGATCTACCTGGCGCCGGTCGTCGCGTCCCTCGCGCTCAGGGCGTGACCGGTGCGGGCACGAGGTGGACGATGGCCTGCGCCAACGCGTCCAGCGGCGCGGGGCTGGGATCGGCCAGGTACTCCGACGCGATCCCGTTCACCAACGCGACCAGGGTCAGCGCGAGCACGTCGGGCGGCAGCGGCAGGTCGACGCCCGACTGCTTGGCGTACTCGGTGAGCCAGTCGGCCACCGCGGCACGCAAGGTCTTGCGTGAACCGAGGATCCGCTCGCGGAGTTCCTCGTCGCGGGCGGCGTAGAGGAGGGTCTCCAAGGCAAAGCGGTGACCGGTCGTGTCGGCCTTGACCTGCGCCGCGAGGTAGGCCGCCGCCAGGGCGGGCAGGCCGGCACCCGCCCCCAGGGTCAGCGCGAGGCCCTTGCCGGTCATCCCCTCGACCCGGTCGGCGATCACCGCGGCGACAAGGTCGTCCTTGCCCGCGAAATTGGAGTACACCGCGCCTCGGGTGAATCCCGCCGCGGCGGCGACATCGTCCAACCGGGTCGCGTGGATCCCGCGTTCGGCGAACTGCTCGGCCGCGGCGGCCAGGATCCGCCGGCGCACCTCGAGGCGCCGGACGCGGGGAGTGGGAGCGGTCACCGGGTCACGCTACAACCGGCCCGGTCGGCGATCGCCCGCGATGGCGCATGTGGGACAGGTTCCCAGGTGGGCCAACGAAACCGGACCACGCGACTGTCATCCCAAGCCATGATTTCAGGAGTGGCCGGACGTTCCGGCCCGGGTGACGAAAGGCGCGGCGAAACCCCCATGGCACTCAAGAGACTGGTCGGCGGCCTGCTCGCGGCGGCGATGGTCGTGGCGGCGGTGGTCGTGACCACGACCGGCGCGACGAGCGCGTCGGCGGCGCAGCGCGACGCCAGGGCCGAGGCGCAGGTCAAGATCGACAAGGTGGTGACGGACTTCCGCGCGATGGGCGCCTCGGCGTTCCGCTACGGCGGCGACCAGAGCTGGACCGTCCAGGCGGGCAGGGTGTCGAGCTTCGACAACCGGCCGATCACCGAGAACGACCACATCCGAATCGGCAGCCTGACCAAGCCGTTCGTCTCGACCGTGGTGCTCCAGCTGGTAGCCGAGGGCAAGGTGGCCCTCGACGGCCCGATCGAGCAGTACCTGCCCGGTCTCGTCGCGGGCAACGGCCACGACGGCACGAAGATCACCGTCCGGCACCTGCTGCAGCACACCAGCGGCATCCGGGACTACCTCGGCACGATGGTCATCAACCCGCTCAACCTCTGGGCCACCCACGACCCGGCCGCGCTCGCCCGCAACGGCCTGGCCAAGGGGTCGAACGGCGCGCCGGGCGCGGTGTTCCTCTACTCCAACACCAACTACATCATCCTGGGCATGATGATCGAGAAGATCACCGCGCACTCGCTCACGCAGGAGATCCACGACCGGATCACCGCGCCGCACGACCTGACCGAGACCGAGCTGCCGCCCGCGGCCAAGCAGCGGCTGCCCGAGCCGTTCTCGTTCGGCTACACCCACCTGCTGCCCAGTCTGAAGATCGACACCACCCACTACTCGCCGACCCTGGCCTGGGCGTCGGGCGCGGTGGTCTCCACCGGCCGCGACGTGGGCGAGTTCTTCGCGCTCCTCGCCGAGGGCAAGCTGCTCCCGCCCGCCCAGCAGGCGGAGCTGGTCAAGACCTTCACCGACGAACCGTACGGCTACGGGCTCGGCCTCATCGTGTGGCGCCTGTCCTGCGGCATGACCGCATACGGCCACAACGGCGTCGTGCCGGGCTTCGTCTCCGTCGCCTTCGCCACGGCGGACGGCAGGCAGGGGGTCGCGACGACCAACGCCAACATCGGCCCCAGCCAGCCGCACATGCAGCCCATGCACGAGGCGGTGGAGCTCGCGCTCTGTGCCTGATCAGCGCCCCAAGGCGGGGGTCCCTGGTCTCCAGGGGCCGCCGCCGCTGCATTCAGGGTCACATTCCATGGAGTTGACCACGACACCCCGACGACTCGATACTCGTGTGTATCGAATCGGCTTGGGGGTGGGCATGGGCGACGTGCTGGACGCCGAGACGGACCATGGGCGGGTGTATCGGGCACTGGTGGGCCGACCGCGGACGCGGGTGTCGGGCATCGTGGAGCGGACCGGGCTCTCCGTCGAGGTCGTGGAGACCACGCTGCGCGACCTGCTCGACGACGGCGCGGTGTCCGAACTGGGCGGAGCGTGGGAGGCGCACTCGCCCGCGGAGGTCACCGAGGAGCTGCTGCGCCGCGACGCCGAGCGCCAGGCCGGGCTGCGGCGCAACGGGCTTGAGCTGGAGCAGCTGTTCCGGTTCGTCCGGCGGGAAAGTGGCCACTACGGCGCGCTGGAGGTCATCGACGACACCGCGCGCATCTCGTGGACGGCGCAGCAGATGCAGCGGGCCGCGAAGGAGCAGTTCCGGGTGGTCGACCGGCCGCCGTACTTCGCGCCCCACGAGTACTACGTCAGCCAGGAAGTCCTGCAGCGCGAGCGGATGGACGCCGGGGTGGTCTACCGGACCATCTACTTCGACTCCGCCTTCGACGACCCGCTCATCGGGCCCAACATGGCCCGGATGATGGCGGCGGGGGAGCAGGCGCGCACCATGGAAGATCCGCCGATCAAGCTGCTGCTGGCCGACCACGACTCCGCGGTTGTCACCTTGGAGGCGGAGGGCGCGCACGGCGTGGTGTCGCTGTTCGTCCGGCCCTCGGGTCTGCTCGACGTGCTGTCCGGGGTGTTCGAGACCTTGTGGAGGCTTTCGGTCCCGGTGTCGGCCTCGCGCATCGAGGGCTTCGTCGACGACCGGGACCGGCAGATCGTCTCGCTGATGGCCAGCGGGGCGACCGACGACGCGATCGCCCGGCGGCTGAACCTGTCGCGGCGCACGGTCGTGCGGCGCACCGCCGCCTTGTTCGACCGGCTGGGCGCGACGACCAGGTTCCAGGCGGGTGTGCAGGCTTCGCGCCGCGGTTGGCTTTGACGGCAGGGAATCGGGGTCGGGCGAGACCGCCCGACCCCGGTCTGGCT
>NZ_JBOHGC010000209.1:0-69978 GCF_050699995.1 Actinokineospora sp.
AGTCGTAGCCGGCGAAGTCCATCCGCCAGTCCTTGACCTGCTGTGCCTTGAGTCCGGGCGGGGTGTCGAGGATGGCGACGCGGTCGGCCATGAGTTCGCAGTGCGCGATCATGGCCAGCTGCACGGCCTTGACGTCGTCCATGGTCAGCGCGCCGCGCTGGAAGGCGGCCATCAGGTCGGGCACGCTGAGCATGGTGATCTCGTCGATCGCCTCCAGGCCGCCGAATCCCGTGCGGTCCGACGAGTTGCCGACGTACTCGGTGGCGTCGACCTTCTCCGGCACCGGGGGCGGCGCGGTCAGCGCGGTCTCGCCCGGCCTGGGCACGGCGAGCGCCTTGCCCTTGGTCTCCTCCACGTTGATCAGCTTCGACTGCTGCTTGACCACCGTGGCCACATTGTTCGGCCCGCGTTTGGTGCTGACGTTGTCGAAGGTCTCGACCGGCTCGCCGGAGCGCTTGACCACCAGTTTGAAGGTGTCGTCGCCCTCTTCGGAGGCGGGCGCCACCTCCACGGTGAGCTCGGGGTCGACCGAACGGGCGGTGATGGTGAGACCGGCGCCGCTCGTGCCGGGCAGCTCGGCCATCGGCACGGACGTGATCTGGCCGTTCGTGTGGCCGTTGCCCTCCGCGCCCGCGCCGCCGACCCGCACGACGTAGGCGACGCCGCCGCCGTTCTGGAAGTACCCGTACACGGCGTGCGCGAGGTAGTAGCCGTCGACGAAGTCGCCGAAGTTGGTCTTGAACTGCGTCCAGTTGGTCACCAGGACGGGCTCGTGCAGGGGGCCGCGCTCAGCGAACCCCACGAACGCGGCGACAGCGGTGCCGACCGCCTCGATGGGCCGCGAGCCGGAGGACACCTCCTCCATGTACACGCCTGGCGCTAGATAGCTGCTGGCCATCGAAGGATCTCCCTACACCGTCGGGTGGGCCGAGCCCCAGACCGCGGGACTCGTGTCCCGAGCTTGCTGGGCGGGCCGGGGCGAACGCAGTCGTCCGGGGGCGAGGCCTGGGGCGGCCAGGACCGCCCCTTCGGGCGGACTCCGCGCACCGATAGGACGAGCGCCGGACCGCTGCTTCCCCGGCCCGCGGCGCTCACACTGGTCCGGTGATCACCGAGGTGGACGACGCCCTGTGCCTGATGCTCGGCCGCTGCTTGCCGGAGGGCACCGCGGTGCGGCTCGACCCGCCCAAGCCGACCTGGCAGACCGAACGCCCGTCGAAGGTCCTCGACCTGTTCCTCTTCGGCCTGCACGACGACCCCCGGGGCCGCGAGTCCGGCTGGGGCGAAACCCGAGACGAACGCGGAGCGGTGCTGTCCCGACAGCAACCGGCACGCAGGTGCGCACTGTCCTATTTGGTCACGGCCCGCGCCCCCGGCGTCGGCGACGAACACCGGTTGCTGGATTTGGCCCTACGCACAATGATTTTCGCCGACTCGATCCCCGCCGACTGCCTCAGCGGCACCCTGGCAGAAACCGGCGACCCGGTGTTCCTGTCGGTGTCACGGGACGACCCGGGCGAACTATGGAGCAGCCTCGGCATGCCCGCCCGAGCCGCTTTCATCATCTCCGTTAGCGCGCCTTACCTCCCGCCGGTCGAAACCGACTTGGCGGCACCGGCCGAACGAATCACGTTGCGCTCCAACCAAGAGGTCCCCGCCCCACTCGCACCGACGGGCAACAAACGGTGGGTCCGCACCCCGGTCGGCGACCCGACATGAGCTTCGCGGCCAAAATGGGCGACAAGGTCACGGCGACCGACAATCACATAGTGATGGTCCCGTCCCCTGGCGGCCCGGTGCCCACCGTCACCCCACTTCCGTTCGTCGGCAATATCACCGGCGGCTGCAGCCCGGACGTGATGGTCGGCGGGCTGGCGGCGGCGGTGACCGGAAGTACGGTCACCAACTCACCCCCGCACGTAGTCCCGCCGCCGTCCACCTTTCAGGTGCCGCCGACGAACCAGGGGACCGTCCTCAAAGGAAGCTCCAGCGTCCTGATCAACAACAAACCAGCCGCCCGTCATGGCGACAAGGTGAACACCTGCAACGACCCGGTTCCGCTACCCAAGGGCACCATCATCGCCACGGGCACGGTGATGATCGGCGGCTGACGACGGCACACGCTTTGGCTTTGATGTCAGCGTCAGCGGCTTACCAGTGGGCCGGGGGCGAAGGGCACTGCCACCAGCACCATGACGCCCACCGCCGAGAGTTCGTGGTCGTGTCGGGCGAACCAGGTTCGGGCGTCTGGTGAGCCGTCCCAAGGTTGGGTGTCTTCGTGGTGGGGTAAGGCCGAGACCTCCAGGGCATACCCCACTTCGCCCGACACGCGTGCGTCTCCGCGGATGTAGCCCACCGCACACTTTCCCGTGAACGCCACCCGGTTAGGTGGGCGGAAAGTGCGGCCCGCCTGGGTGAAGACGTGTCCCGCGCCCGAGGTGACCCGGGCCGTCGTGGAGCCGATACCGCCGACCATCACCCCGGTGGCCACATCCCGTAGGACCGCGAGGCTTCTGGTTCGCACCTCGGCAACCGAGGTTTCGGGGGGCGTGGTGGTCATCACGTCCAAGTCGCCCCGCAGGGTCAGTGAGACGGCTACGGCGACGTGTCCGATGTCGACGGATGCGGCTGCTATGGGGGTGTCGGGCAGGGTGTAGCGAAACGCCTGGGCCTGGGAGAATTCCGATGTACCCACCATGTCGCCGCCTCGCCGCGTGTGGTCCGGAACCGACCGTAGGCCCGGTCCGCCCGGGGCTACGAGGGCCGAAGGGGCAGCGGTTCGGGCGGCAACCCATCACATGCCCGAAACATCCAAGCCCCCGACTGGCAATCTTCGCCCTGCATCCTCGAAGCATGGACACGACCACCGCGACCCAGCCCACGACCTGGCGGCTGCGTATCCGCCTGGACGATCGTCCAGGCACGCTCGCCCGGGTCACCACCCGCCTTGCCGCGCGGGACTGCAACGTTCTCGGGCTCTCGGTGCTCCCGGTGCCCGGCGGTGTCATCGACGAGATCGTCGTGAGCACCCCGGCCGGTACCGAGCCCGCGTCCCTGATCGACGACATCCGGGCCGAAGGCGGCCGGTGCGTCGGCATCACGCGCGCGCAGGTGCGGCAGATGGTCGACCGGACCACGGCCGCCCTCCGCGCCGCCGGTGCCGCACTGCGTGACCAGGCCGCGACCGCCGAGGCGGTGCGCACGATGCTCGGCGCCGACTCGGTGCGCGTCGCCGAGGACGGTGACGTCGAGCCCGACGCGAGCGGGCATCTCGCGGTCCTGCGGCTGGGCAAGGACACCACCCTGGTCGCCCGCCGCGGGTGGGCGCCGTTCACCGAGGTGGAGCTGGCCAGGGTCGCCGCGTTCGGTGAGGTGCTGACCGCCGGGGTGACCGCCGCGGGCGCACCGAGCGCGGTCATCGCGAACAACGGCGCGGGCATCGTCCTGCGCCCCGGCACACCCGCCGACGGTGACGCGGTCGCCGACCTGCACGCCCGCTGCTCCGCGCAGACCCTGTTCGCCCGGTACCACTCCGGGCTGCGCACCCTCCCCCGCCGCTGGCTGCACCGCCTGCTGCAGCCGCCGCGCGGCAAGACGCTGCTGGCGCTGTGTGGCACCGAAGTCATCGGGATGGCCCAGCTCATCCGCACCAACGACCCGGCCGAGGCGGAGATCTCGCTGCTGGTCGAGGACAGCTGGCAGCGCCAGGGCGTGGGCACCGCGATGATCGACCGGCTCGGCGGCATCGCCCGCGCCGAAGGCCACCGGCGGATGATCGCCTGGTGCCTGCCGCAGGAGATCGGCTTCGAGCGGGCCGCCCGCGCGTCCGCCCACCCGGTGACTGTGCGCTACGAGGACAGCATGCTCCGCGTGGCCATCACGGTGGACGCGTCCCGCCGGCCGGATGACGTGACCGCCACCACTGCGACGGAAGGTGCTACCCGGAAGTAACATGGACGCTCAGTGTCGAGCGAAGGAGCGCCCATGAGCACGGCCACGACGTCAGCGACCATCGGTGGAGTAACCGGCGCGCCCACGGTGGTCCGTGCGACCGAACTGGTCGACCGCGCCGTCACCGGCACGGAGCCGACCACGGTGCAGATGGCCGCGCCGTTCACCGGCGAGCCCGTCATCACGCTCCCCCAGATCGACGACGCCGACGTGCGCCGCGCGTTCGCCCGGGCCCGGGTGGCCCAGGCGAGTTGGGCGGCCACGTCGGTGGCCGACCGGTCGCGGGTCTTCCTGCGCCTGCACGATCTGCTGCTCGAACGGCAGAACGAGGTCCTCGACATCATGCAGGTCGAGACCGGCAAGTCCCGGCTCGACGCCTACGACGAGGTCGCGGTCACCGCGATGACGGCGTCCTACTACGGCCGCAAGGCCGCCAAGTTCCTCGCCCCGCGGCGGCGCGCGGGCGCGCTGCCGGTGTTCACCCGGACCACGCAGGTGCGCCACCCCAAGGGTGTCGTGTCGATGATCTCCCCGTGGAACTACCCGCTCGCCCTCACCGGCATGGACGCCATCCCGGCGCTGATCGCGGGCAACACCCTCGTGCAGAAGCCCGACAACCAGACCGCGCTGTCCGCGCTGTGGCTGCAGGAACTCGCCGAGGAGGCCGGGCTGCCCAAGGACGTCTGGCAGATCGTGCTCGGCCGCGGCTCCAGGATCGGCACCGCGCTGATCGAAGAAGCCGACTACCTCGGCTTCACCGGCTCCACCGAGACCGGCAAGGGCCTCGCGGCCAAGGCGGCGGCCCTGCTGACCAGCTACTCGATGGAGCTCGGCGGCAAGAACCCGATGATCGTGCTGCCCGACGCCGACGTCGACAAGACCGCCGCGGGCGCGGTCACCGCGTGCTTCTCCTCCGCGGGCCAGCTGTGCGTGTCGGTGGAGCGGATCTACGTCCACGAAAGCATCCGCGACACCTTCACCCGCGCATTCGTGGCCAAGACCAAGGCCGTCAAGATCGGCGCCGACCTGTCCTACGGCCCCGACCTGGGCTCGCTGACCTCCGCCGAGCAGCTCAAGACGATCGAGCACCACGTCGAGGACGCCCGCGGCAAGGGCGCCACCGTGCTGGCGGGCGGCAAGCCGCGACCGGACCTCGGCCCGCTGTTCTACGAGCCGACGATCCTGACCGACGTCCGCGAGGGCATGCTCCTGTTCGCCGAGGAGACCTTCGGCCCGGTCGTGTCGATCTACGGCTACAGCGACGAGCAGGAAGCCGTCGACCAGGCCAACGCCACCCGCTACGGCCTCAACGCCAGCGTGTGGACCCGCAGCAGGCGCTCCGGTGAGCGGGTGGCCAAGCGCATCCACGCGGGCACGGTCAACGTGAACGACGGCTTCGGCGCCGCCTTCGGCAGCCTCGACGCGCCGATGGGCGGCATGGGCGAGTCGGGGGTGGGGCGGCGCAACGGCGAGGAAGGCCTCACCAAATACACTGAGGCCCAAACCATTGCCGCTCAGCGGGTCGTGCCGCTGCGCGGGTGGAAGGGAATCCCGTCGACGGCGTGGACCAAGGCACTGACGATCGGCCTCAAGGCTCTCAAGCGCCTCCCACGCTGATCGGCGTGCAAGGGGGAATTGAGCCGGTCCAAGCTCGCGGTGTTGTTTCGACGAGGTCTTCGGCTCGGCCGGTTCCTGCTTCATGTCGGTCCCCGGCTCCTGAGGCCAAGGGGCCGGAGACCGGACACCTCGTCGTGTTCACCATGACGGTGGTTCTGAGCAGGCTCAGGGCGTGGCGTTCGACGACTGCTCGGTGAGCAGGCCGCGCTCGTAGGCGACCGCGACGGCTTCTGCCCGCCTGCTCGCGCCCAGCTTCGCCATGATCCGGCTCAAGTGGACACTCACCGTCTTCTCGCTGATGAACAGCTCGTCGCCGACCTGGCGGTTCGTCCGACCCAGCGCCACCAGCCCGAGGACCGCCCGCTCGCGCGGGGTGAACAGGTCGACCTCGTCGCGGGTCTCCACGTTCTCGTCGAGTGAGACCCGTCCCCGGCGGGCCGCCTTGCGGACGGCCTCACGCAGCGGTCGGGCACCAAGGTCGGCCGCCACCGTGTCGGCCCGGCGGAGTTCGACCGCGGCCTCGTCGCGGCGGTCGGCGGCGAGCAGGGCCTCGGCCAACCTCCTGCGGCACACCGCCTGCTCGTACACCGCGCCGTAGTCGAAGCCGTCGACCGCGGCCCACCACAGGTCCGGGTCTCCCGGACCGCCGACACGGCTCAGTTCCGCTTCGGCGCGGGCCAGCCAGGCGCGGCCCTCAGGACCGAGGGTGCCGGTGAGGGGACGGCCGTCGCGGGCGGTGTCGCGGGCGAGTTGGGCCAGCCGCCGGGCTTCGACGGTCGAGAGCTGAGCCGCCTCCACATCCCGGCGGGTCGTGGCCGCGGCGACGAGGTCGGCGTGGGCGGCGATACCGAGCGCGGACATCCTGATCGCGGCGAGCAGCGTCGGCCCACCCGCCTGCGCGACCCATTCCAGGGTGTCGCGGACCCATTCGACGGCGCGGTCGGGCCTGCCGCGCCAGGTCGCCAGTTCGGCGCCGACACCGCCTGTCACCAGCGGGATCTGGATGTCCCGATGCCAGTCCGACCGCAGTTCGTTGACCAGCCGCTCGGCTTCGGCGAAGCGGCCACGACCCGCGGCGACGTGCGCCCCGACGGCGGCCAGTCGCGCCGAGACCGTGCTCGACACCCGGTGGCCGGGTGGTTCCGCCGCCGCCTCGCTGCCGTCCCAGTCCCCCGCCGCGTACCGCATCACGACCTGCACGACCCGCAGCTCCAAGCCGAAGGCGCTCCAGGTGAGGCCGGTCTCGCGGGCGCGGTCGACACCGCCGTCCACGGCGGTGATCGCGTCGGCCAGCAGGCCGTGCTCGTAGAAGTTGATCGCCAGGAAGAACCGGGCGCGCAGCTCCACGGTGATCGCCTCGACTGCCGCCGCCCGCCGCATGGCCTCCACGAGCATGTCGCGGGACTCCTCGGCGAGCCCTCGGGACTCGGCCAGGATGGCAAGGGTGATCAGGCCCTCGGCCGCGGGGCCGCCCGCGTCGACCGCCTCCGCCACCTCGATGGCCTGGCGCGCGTACCGCTCGGCCTCGTCGCGGCGGCGCAGAGCGCGCAGGATCGTCGCGTACGCCGCGAGGACCCAGGCCTGGTCGGGGCTGGGCGGCCGCTCGGCGACCAGCGCCCAGGCCTTCTCGATGTTCTCCAGCGCCTCCTGCTCGCGCCCGTCGAGCACGTAGAGGGCCTGCGCCAGCCTGCGGCGCAGAGTCGCCTGGTGCTCCGGCTCCTCACCGCGGTCGGCGGCCTTGACGGCGGACCGGGCGAACGCGATGGCCCGTTCCGGGTCCCCGGACGTGCCCGCCACCCAGGACGCCCGCCGCAGCAGGGTCAGTTCGCTGACGTCGGGCCGGTCGGCGGCCGGGACCGCCTCCCACAGCTTCAGCGCCCGCTCCAGGTGGTCGAGCGCCTCGGCGGGCGCGCCCTGCCCCTCGGCTTCCTCCGCGGCCTGCACGGACGCGGTCAGCGCGGCCCCGAGCGCGTGGCTCTCCATGCTGTGGTGGGCCAACGCCGCCGCCGTGCCGCAGGTCGCGCACTCCTTGGACAGCTCCCGCGCGTACGCGGCGTGCAAGCGGACGCGCTCGCCGGGCAGGAGGTCGCCGTAGACGGTCTCCCGCATCAAGGCATGCCGGAAGGCGTAGACATCGCCATCCCCAGGCACGAGAACGTGGTGCTGCACCGCTTCGCGCAGCGCTTCCTCAAGTTCGGCGTCCCCAAGGTCGCTGACCGCGCGCAGCCGCGCGTCCGGCACCCGTCGACCGCCGACCGACGCGGCCCGCACCGCGCTCTGGGCGGCGGGGCTGAGGCGTTCGACCCGCGACATGAGGACGTCGACCAGCGTGGTCGGGATGCCGCCGCCACCTTCGGCGGTCGCGGCGAGCAGTTCCTCGGCGAAGAAGGCGTTGCCCTCGGACCGGCCCGCGACCTCGCGCAGCACCGGCTCGCTGAGCCGCTCCTCGGCGAGCGCGGCGACGAACAGGCGGGAGTCGGCGTTGTCGAACGGGGTGAGCTGGATGCGCTCGACCTGCGGGAGCCGGACAAGTTCGGCGAGCAGGGGGCGCAGCGGGTGCCTGCGGTGCAGGTCGTCACTTCGGTAGGTGCCCAGGATGAAGAGTTTCTGGCCGCGCAGGCGGGACAGGAGAAAGGACAGCAGGCTGCGGGTGGAGGCGTCGGCCCAGTGCAGGTCCTCGAGGATCACCACGACCGGCCGCTCGGCTGCCAGGTCGTTCAGCACGCCGTGCACCGCGTCGAACAGCTGCAACTGGCCGATGTCCTGCTCCGAGCGGGAACCCGCTGAGGGCATCCCCATGCCGGAGGTGAACGGGCCGGGATCCGGCGTGGGGGCGGCGGTTCCAGGGAACAGCCGGGCCAACGCGGTCCAGTCACGCACCCGGTCGCGCACCGGCGAGAGCGCCTCGGCGATCGGGAGGTACGGCAGACCCGCCTCGCCGATGTCGAGACAGCGGCCGGTCAGCACCAGCGCGCCCTGCTCGACGGCGAAGGCGGTCACTTCCTCGGTCATTCTCGTCTTGCCGACTCCGGCGTCGCCCGCGAGCAGGACGGCTCCGGCCCGGCCGGACGCGGCCGCGTCGAAGGCGGCGCGCAGACCGCGGAGTTCGCGGCCGCGCGCCACCAGCGGAATTCCAGAACCCAGACGCGGCATGGCTGGCATGGTCGCACAACCCCGGCGCGCTGGATCAGGTGGCCGAACGCTCGCTTGTTCGAGGGGCGCTTCGGTGCAGGATCCGGTTCAGCCAGGACGGCCCAGTGCGCTTGACCTCGTGCAGGTGCAGCCTGCTGGTGAGGTCCCGCGTGCCGTTGCGCCGGTAGCTGATCTCTGCGTTGATGGCCTCGGTGGTCCACATCTGCTGTCTCCTCATCGCTTCGAACTCCAGTGATGAGAACAGTGCCGCTGAGGCGGGTGGCCCGGCATGGGGTGATCACGCAGTCCTGAGCCGCGGACCCCTTACCCGCCGCCGGTCAGGGGCGCACGGCGGCAGGTAAGGGGTCCGTCATGACTCAGCGAACGTCGAACTCGTCGCCCTTCAGGGCTCCGACGAACACCCGCCAGTCGAGGTCGGCGAACGCCAGCTGTCCGTGCTCCGCGTTCTTGGAGTCACGAACCGCTGTCGCGCTGGTGCCGACGGCGAGCTCGACACAGTCGTTGCCCGCGCCGCTGCGGCTGCTTTTGCGCCATTCCGCGCGGGCAGGCCCAGAAACGGTCACGCCCCGCTCCTTTCGTTCTTTCCGGATTCGCGACCCAGCCGATCGGCTGTCCGCCGGACCAGGTCGACGGTGTCATCGGGCTTCAACGCCGCCGCGCGCAAATGGTCGAACATCAACGTATACCGGCGGACGTCCGACGGCTGTTCCAAGTAGACACCCGAAGTGGTGTTCTCGACATAGACGACATCAGGATCGGCCTGTTCGGGGAATCCCAGGATCAGAAACGGGGTCTCCATTCCGGCATGCGCGCCGGTGGCGAACGGGACGACCTGCAGGGTCACGTGCGGCATCGCGGCGGCGTCGACGAGCCGGTGGAGCTGGGCGCGCATGACCTCGGGTCCGCCGACGACGCGGTGCAGCACGGCTTCGTCGATGACCGCCCAGTACTCGGGCGGGTGCGGCCCGGTGAGCAGCCGCTGCCTGGCCAGCCTGCCCTTGACCCGCTTGTCGATCTCGTCGTCCTCGACGTCGGGGCGGATGGCCCGGATGACGGCGCGGGTGTAGTCCTCGGTCTGCAGCAGGCCGGGGACGAGCAGTGCCTGGTGGGTGTGCAGGAACGCGGCCTCGGACTCCAGGCCGACGAACGAGCCGGTGAAGACCTCGGTGTACGCGTGCCACCAGCCCTTCTGCCGGGCCTCTCTGGCGAGCTGGACGAGGGCTTCGCGCCGGTCCTCCTCGATGCCGTAGAGCTCGAGCATGTCGCGCACATCGCGCGGGGTGACCCCGACGTGGCCGGTCTCGATGCGGCTGATCTTCGACGCCGAGCATTCGAGCTTGTCGCCGACCTCGTCGATCGTGAGGTTCGCGGCCTCCCGGAATCTCCTCAGTTCACCCGCGAGCCGCCTGCGACGCACTGTCGGGCTGAGGTCTCGCGCCATGTGGTTTCACCTCTTTTCAACTGCGGGCATAACGACCCCGCCCACTGGTGGGTGCGACTGGGTCCGCGCACGGCAAGTCTCAATGCTGATCTTGTCGGACACAAGGGACTCTCCTCCGCGTTTTGCGGCCAGTCTGTGAGCGGCTCACCGGACGCGCTCGCGCCGTCACCCGATCGTGTATTGCAACTTGCAGAATGCCACCGCGACCACGCAGTCTCTCTAGGAAAGAACTGTCTTGCGGGTATCCGCGCCACCGATTGGAAGGACCCGGGTGAACGAGTCGATCTTCGGGCACATGGAATCGTCGTTACAGGACTATCTGTCCACGCTCAGCACCCGGGCAACGGAGAGCGGTGAGCACGCCGCCGCCGAACTGGCCCGCGGCGAACTCCCCCGCATCGTCTCCGCGCTGCAGGCGCTGCTGGACGAGCACCACCCGGACGCGCAGGGCCGCTGCCCGACCTGCCGCACCCGGCTGTTCACCAAGGCGCCCGCACCGTGCCGCGCGTACCTCACCGCGCACCTGTGCCTGCTGATGACCGAAGAGAGCGAAACCCCGCTCTACCGCTAGAACCGTACTCGTAGGTGCTGTATCACCCGATGCGCAGAGCGACGCAGTGCGAGCAGGCCCGCAGGTCATGCCTCGTGCCGATGTCAGGCAGGTCGGCGACCAGCAGTGCGTCACACAAGGCGAACTCGGGCCGGTACCCCCGAATGTGTGCGACATGATCCTGCAAGACGCCCCGTCCCCATCCTGCGATGTCCCATACCCGCGCGACACAAACCGCGCAGTGCGGCCAACTCCCCCAGATGCGCCGGAGTTCGGGCACATACAGGCAAGGTGACCCGCAGACCGCGTAGTAAGTCACGCCGCAATGGTGGGTCGCCGTTCGCGCGTCCTCAGCCACCCAGTGCCGGAGTTGCCGGAACACCCCGACCTGCCAATTGCGCCCTACATCCGCCACGGCGAGGCTCCTTGCCGGTCGGCGAGGCGATCACCGTGGATAAGTAGGCACGCGAGACAGCGTTCGCCCGCATCTGTGCAGAGAACCCTCGTGTTTGGCGCGGTGTGCGAGCACATCGCCTCCGAGTAGAACTGCGACGCCTGGTCCGTCTCGAATGCGTGAACTCGGTCGTCATAGACCGACAACAACCATCTGGGCTCGCTCTGCACGGGTGCTCCACGGTTGAAGGGCGGCCCGCGTCGATGGCGGGGAGACCGACGCGGGCCGCGATGGTGAGCGCACAGACTGCGCTCGTGGCTTATGCGAGGCGCTGGTCGATCGACTCGGGGCGCGAATGGCCCCTGGGCGGCAGGATGTCCGCCTCCCGGCAGCGCCGCAAGCGCCGCTCCTCCGCCTCGCCGAGGGCGAACGCGATCAGGCCAATCATGAGCAACAGCACGGAAAGTCCAGCCCCGACGAATCCAAGCGCGACGCTGAGCCCGTCAAACTCGCGTTGATCAACCACGACCTCGCCTTTCCTCGCCATCCGACAAGGAGGACGTTACGATGTAAGTTACGGCTTAGCTAGTACACGATCGGTTGGCGTTACTTGTCCATCGATTGAGGGAGCGGGCATCGTTGTCGTCACCTGGTGATCACCATCCGAAAGGACCCACGATGCTCGGCGCCGATCCCGTCGTCACCCAGATCCAGCTCGGCTTGCTGTTGCGGACACTGCGAACTTCGGCCGACTTGACGGCGCTGGAAGCGGGCGCGCACATCGGTCTGACCAACGCCAGCATGAGCCGGATCGAGGGCGGCAAACAGGCAATCAAGCCTGACGACGTGTTGGCTCTGCTCGACATCTACCGAGCGGATGACGCGGCTACCGCCGAGGCGTTGAGACTTGCCTCAGTGCCTCGGCCGCGTGCTCGCCGCAAGCGCGGGCAGTCGTACCGCGACGCCGTGCCGAACTGGTTCAAACGGTTCCTGGTTATGGAATCGGAGGCCAGCGATGTTCTTGTGTACGAGAACGAGACGGTCACCGGCCTGTTGCAGACCGAGGACTACGCCCGGATTCTCCTGCAATCCGGCGCGCCGATGGCGGGAACCCACGAGATCGACAAGCAGGTCGACCTGCGGATCAGCCGCCAGCACATTCTCACCCGCACCGATCCGGCACCGCCCCTGCTCGACCTGATCATGCACGAGTCTGTGCTGCACCGGGTGATCGGCGACGACAAGATCATGGCGGCCCAACTCAAGCACCTTGTGAAGGTCTCCAAGCTGCCTTCAGTCCGCCTCCAGATCCTTCCCTTCCACCCGAAACCCACCCCGAACCGTGATGAGGCATTCACGGCCAAGAGCCAGTTCATGCTGCTCAGGCTGCCCGAGCAAGGCACCGTGCTGTACCTGGAGGACTTCACCGGTGCCACTTATCCCGAGGACTACACCGTGATCGACCAGTATGCCGCGAGCTTCCAACGGCTGCGTTCGGCGGCGGCCGACCCTGCCGAGTCCCGCGCCTTGATCGGTAGAATCACCAAGCAGTACGAGTAGCCGCCGACGAGAGGACCGCAGTGGCCGAGAACTTGATCGACGCCAACTGGCGCAAGAGCAGCCGCAGCGGCAACACGGGCGCCTGCGTCGAAGTCGCCCTGTTGCGCGACGGATCCGCCATCCGCGACTCCAAGAATACCTCGGGCAGCGCGCTCACCCTGCCCACTAACGCATGGGACGCCCTGCGCTCGGCGATCAAGGACGCCTGACAGTTCACCGAAAGCGACCTGCCGACTCCGCAGAGTCGGTAAGCTCCCACGCAGGAGCCAGGAAGCAAGGGGGAACGATGCCGGACGAGCACAATCCGAACGTCGACAGGCAACTCGAAGCCGAGGTCGCTGTCGGACGAGCCGTGAATGCGATCGATCGCATCGTCCCAGGCAACGTCGCACCATTGAGCGCGGGCGGCGGCGGTGCGGGCGGCCAATTCCGTATCGCCAGCGTGGTTGAACTCGACTCCATAATCGCCCAGTGGACAGTCATCCGCAACAAAATCGACTCCAGCGGCGACAAACTGAGGCGTGCGCGCGATTACGTCGAGCCACCCGCCAAGGACGAGATGAGCGCCAAAGAAGCCAAGGCGACCAGGAATAGTCTTGAGACTGCGATCGATCACAACATCGAAATGAGCAAGTACGCGCAAGGCTACATCGACAAGCTTACGGACGCTCGTAACAGGTATCAGAACACCGAAGGTCACAACACGGCGACCGTGCAGCACTCAGACGGAGCATGACACCGCAATGAATCATTCCACCCGAATCGCACTCGCGATCGCGGCTTTCACCTTGGTCGGATGCACGGCTGAGCCGGGCAATCCGATGCCTGCCAACACCCCGTCGACGGTCACATCCGGGAACGAACCGTCCGAGGACAAAAGCTACGGTGCACCCCGTGTATCTGATCCCATCGAGGCGGCAGCGTTCATTGAGAACCCGTGCTCGGTGCTAACTATAGACCAAACCGCTACGCTCAAACTGGAGAAGGAAGGTACGCCCAAAGATCTTGGCAGCAAAGACCCTTACTGCACCTGGAATAGCGATGATGATCGGGAGCATTACACCTTCGGCTGGTTGGCGTCCAACAAGAACGGACTGGCCGACACTTATCGCGCCGACCGATCCGATCCTGATTTCGCCGCCTACTTCGAACCCGTCACGGTCAGCGGGTATCCTGGAGTGTTCGAAGATGGCAAAGACCGGCGTGATGGCGGCGAGTGCAACATGGTCGTCGGGGTCCGAGATGAACTAACCTTTCGAGTCGGATCCACGCGCGGACCGGGCAAGAAGTCGTGCGAAAATATCAAGGCCATCGCCGAACAAGCGATCGCCACAATGAAGACCGGGGCATAATCCGCTTACCCCACGATACCGGCAAGTCAACCGCTGCGACAACGGGGCGTGTAAATGAATCCCGAAAAGAATACCGGCTATTCGACGTCCTCCGAGGCGCTCGAATACTATCTATCCGCCATTGTCAATCCGGCGCTGGAAAATTTTGACCGGATAGGAAGCCAACTTTTCGCGACGACAGGTGTGTCTCGTTCCCAGATGCTGGGGCGGCCACTGCTGACCGGGGGAAACGAATTCACCGACTCATGCAAACGAATGCTTGACAAGTTTTTCGAGACCCATCACGCATTAACCGAGCGACAGCAGGCTCTCGTTCAGACCGTCACCAGGTTTCGAGACAATCTGCAGCAGTCTGACGCGGCGTACATACACACCGAAGCCGAGGCTACTCAGTCATTAACAAACCTGGTTGGCCGACTAGAAACGAGACTGGACACCGATGGCGCCACCGGATAGGCAACCTGACCCGTATCACTCAGCCGCAGCCGGTGTCGACAACACCTTCGGCCACGCCGGCGAAATTGCCGCCTGGGTTGAGTGGCTTCTCCACCCGGAACAGCACGGACATGACCGAACGATCATCCTGCCAGGTGGCAACAAGATCGAACATACCGGCAACCTGCCCATAGAAAAGAGCGATTCCAACGGCCCGCTGATGCCTGACGCGATCGAGCCGATCGAGTACCACCCTTACGAATCGGCCATCGAAGGATGCTTCACGGAGCAGTTCTTCGACCCCGCACTCGCACTCTCGGGACAATTGTTCGACGAGTACAGCGATCTAAGTAGAGTATTCGAAGGACTGAGCAACGCGTACTGGCAGAATGACGACTGGAACGGAAAGCTCAGCGGCGGGTTCGAGGACCTTCGGCACGTCTGGGATGGTGCAGCGGGCAGTCGCGCAGGCGAGTTCCTTGGGGCCATCGACGACTGCATGACAGACTTCACAATAATCGCGAAGGAAATGTCTGCGATATCCATCGCGTACGGCGCGATAATCAAGACTGCCCGAGTGAACCTCAACGAAGCCATGGGTAAGCTCGTTGATGCCTTCCACCACAAGTTCTACACGCGTGAGGCTCCATGGGACAAGATCTTGATCAAGGGACTGAGCGCGATCTCCGGAGCCGCGCTGGCTTATGTCACCGCGGGTGGGGCTGCGGCGGCTTGGGTAGCCGGATTGACGACGGCGATGGACAAGACCATCGACAGCGGCGACGGCGCCAACATCGGGGGCGCGAAGTGGCGCGAGATCGTCGACAATTACTTCGTTGCCCAAATGAAGATCTTACAGAACGCCCGCGATGAGATCGACAAGCTACACGACGCCGTCGCCGGGCTGGACGATCGTCTGGCGAATATGCCGAAGCTCCCAGGCTGACCAGGTGGTCGCGACGTACGGATTGGTTTGCGGATGAAGCGGGCGAGTTGGTCCCTGGCTCTTACTCTTGTCATGGCCGTTTCCGGATGCACCTCAGATGACACCGAATCGGCACGACCCGAGCCGACGCGGGTGGAGTTCCCAAAAGTCGAACCGCCGAAGGATCGAGACAGGCAGGCCGCGACCAAGGCGTTGCGCGAGCTTGGTCTCTGCACGTTGCTGGATCCGACCGCTGTAGATGCTCCGGCAGGGACAAAACCCGTGGAAACGAGCGTGAAGCGATGCACGCTGTTCAAGGCCGATGGTGACGACCACTTTGCCGCCACTATCGACGATCAGTTCGACCGCGAGAAGAGATACCGCGCGTCATCGATCAACCTTGGTGGCGCCAAAGCGTATCAGCTGTTCGATCCTCGCTCCGGAACCTGCGAAATGGCGATCCCGGTGAGTTTCGAAGTGGCCGTCTTGATCATCGGGATAAAGGGGCCGCGCTCGAAATCCGGAGATGTCTGCATTCCGACGAAGTCAGCCGCCGACGTGGCGGTGGATAAGCTTGGCTCTTTGGTGTTTCGATCGAATGAACCTGACCAGGGCCTGATCGGCGCCTGTGTCGACTTCCCGTACGGCTTGGACTGTCTACCGAACAGCGATGTACCTGTACCAACCGGCGGTGACGTTGTGCTGGCTGCCGCCGATGGCGATCCGCGAGTGACATGTGCGTTCGCCCGCGAAGCGGTCACCAGCAGGTTCGGAAAGCATCTCGTGGCGGTTATCACCGATCCAGCGCGCTGCTTCTTCGTGGAACCGAGCCATACGGTGGTGATCGAGATATCCGTACACTTCGACAGCGCCCTCAATGACACAGCCCGCACACGCGGCGGACAGAACACCACACTGGCGGGCCGTCCGGCGACGTCGGGCACGAGCACGGGCGATGGCTACGACGAACGTCGTCTGTGTCTTTTGCCAGTTTCGGGAGCAAGGACCGGGCTGCTGTGCGTTGCGGCCCACTTCTTGCCTGGTCGCGGTGTCGATGGCCAAGTCCCTATCGACACCAAGGCAGCGGCCCATCTTGAGCCCACGGTTGTCGACATTGTTTCGAGGTACTTCACCTGAGAGTCAGACGATCCGGATCAGTCCTTCTTGGACGACGGTCGCGATGAGTTCGCCGGACTGCGTGAAGAACCGGCCCGTCGCGAGACCGCGTCCACCGGACGCGCTTGGGGAAACGCAGTCGTAGAGGACCCATTCGTCGGCCCGGAACGGCCGGTGGAACCACATGGCGTGGTCGAGGCTGGCACCCATGACGTTGTCGGTGCCCCAGTAGACGCCGTGGCGGGCGAGGATCGCGTCGAGCAGCGTCATGTCGGAGGCGTAGGCGAGCACGCAGACCTGCAGCAGCGGGTCGTCGGGGAGCGTGCCGTCGGCCCGCATCCACACCTGGTTGCTCGCCTCCCGGGGCCCGGTGTCGCGCGAAAGCCACGGCGGTTCGGAGACGTAGCGGATGTCGATCGGCCGCGGCCGGTCGGCGATGCGGCCGAACTTGGCCTTCAGCTCCGGGGTCATCAGCTCACCGTGGGTCGGCAGCCCGTCCGGCGCGGGCACGTCCGGCATCTTCTCGGCGTGCTCGACCCCTTGTTCCACCTTCTGGAACGACGCCGACAGCGCGAAGATCGCCTTGCCGTGCTGCACGGCGACAACCCGGCGGGTCGTGAAGGAGCGTCCATCGCGAATCCGGTCGACCTCGTAGACGATCGGCACACTCGGGTCGCCACCGCGGATGAAGTAGGCGTGCAGCGAATGCACTCCGCGCTCCGGCGGCACCGTCCGCCCGGCGGCGACCAGGGCCTGACCGGCGACCTGCCCGCCGAACACCCGCACCGGCGAATGGCTCGGGCTGACCCCGCGGAAGATGTTCTCCTCGATCTTCTCCAGATCGAGGAGAGCCACCAGCCGGTCGAGAACCGCCTGTCCACGAGGGACACCGTCAGCCGTGAGCGGCTCCTGGTCCAACGCCTCAGCCGCCGCCCGCGCAACCTCAGTCATCGCTCGACCCTAGTCGACCCAGCGCCAGGGTCAGGCGTGGTCTTCCTCGCCCAGGCGGTGGACGCGGATGAGGTTGGTGGAGCCGACGGTTCCGGGCGGGGAGCCCGCGACGATGACGACAAGGTCGCCGGGCTGGTAGCGGCCCATGGCCAGCATCGAGATGTCCACCTGCCGGACCATCTGGTCCGTCGAGTCCACCTGGGGCACCAGGAACGTTTCCGTGCCCCAGGTCAGCGCGAGCTGGCTGCGGACGTGCGGTTCCGGCGTGAAGGCCAGCAGCGGCAGCTTCGTGTGCAGCCGGGCGAGCCGCTTGACGGTGTCGCCGGACTGGGTGAAGGCGACCAGGGCCTTGGCGTTGAGGCGCTCGCCGATGTCGCGTGCCGCGTAGGAGATCACGCCGCGCTTGGTGCGGGGGACGTGGGTCAGCGGCGGCACGGCGTCCGGGGTGGTCTCGGTCTCGACGGCCTCGATGATCCGCACCATCGTCTGCACGGACTCGACGGCGTAGCGGCCGACGCTGGTCTCGCCGGACAGCATCAGGGCGTCGGCGCCGTCGAGGACGGCGTTGGCGACGTCCGAGGCCTCCGCGCGGGTGGGGCGCGAGTTGTTGATCATCGAGTCGAGCATCTGGGTGGCGACGATGACCGGCTTGGCGTTCTCGCGGGCGATCTGGACCGCGCGCTTCTGCACGATCGGGACGTACTCCAGGGGCAGCTCGACGCCGAGGTCGCCGCGGGCGACCATGATGCCGTCGAACGCCAGGACAACGGCTTCGAGGTTGTCGACCGCTTCCGGCTTCTCCAGCTTGGCGATCACCGGGAGCCTGCGCTTGCCGACCCGGTCCATCACCTGGTGGACCAGGTCGATGTCGGCGGGCGAGCGGACGAAGGACAGCGCGATGAAGTCGACGCCCAGGTGCAGGGCGAACTCCAGGTCCTCGATGTCCTTTTCGGACATCGCGGGCACCGAGACGTCCATGCCGGGCAGCGACAGGCCCTTGTTGTTGCTGACCGGGCCGCCCTCGGTGACCTCGCAGACCACGTCCTGGCCGTCGACCTCGAACACGGTCAGGCCGACCTTGCCGTCGTCGACGAGCAGGCGGTCGCCGGGCTTGGCGTCGTTGGCGAGGCCCTTGTAGGTGGTGGAGACGCGGTCGTGGGTGCCCGCCACGTCCTCGACGGTGATCCGCACGACGTCGCCGTTGTTCCACTGGACGGGACCACCCGCGAAGGTTCCGAGGCGGATCTTCGGGCCCTGCAGGTCGGCCAGCACGCCGACCGCGCGGCCTGCCTCGTCGGATGCGGCGCGCACGAGGTCGTAGACCTCTTTGTGGTCGCTGTGGCTGCCGTGGCTGAAGTTCATCCTGGCCACGTCCATGCCCGCCGCCACGAGCTCACGGAGCTTCTCCGGAGTGGCGGTGGCAGGTCCCATCGTACAAACGATCTTCGCGCGTCGGCTCACGAGTGGCAGCTTAGACTGCCGAGCTTGACCGATCATGATGTACCGGCCAGTAAGTTAAGTTTCGATTCAGATTGTTCAGCCTGCGGAGATCAACTGGACACCGCGACGCCAACATGGTCCCTGGCCCATTCGTTGAACGGCCGCAGCTGACGCCACGCCTTGCGCACGCGGTCGAAGCACGCGCGCTCGTGCAGGACGTCGTCGGGCTCCCAGACGCGCACCGCGTAGACCGAGCGGTAGCGCAGCAGGTCGATCCGCTCGTGGTCCTTGTCGTATCCGCGCGGAGCGGACTTGAGCTGGTCGCCCTTGATCTCCCAGCCCGCCCGCTTCAGCGTGGCCAGGATCGAGCGCAGCCGCTCACCGTGGATCTCCTCGGCGACCCCGGCGCGATACCGGGCGAGTTGGTCGGACTCCAGGTGGAAGCAGCCGCCGCCGGTGCGCAGCCCCGCCGGGCTGACCTCGACGTAGTAGGCGCCGCCGCCCCGACCGGCCTCGATCACACCGCCGCAGTTGGTCTTGTACGGCGTCTTGTCCTTGGCGAAGCGCACGTCGCGGAAGGGCCGGAACACCTTCGGCGCGCCGAACTCGCCGCCGAACTCCTTCTCCAACTCCCCCAGCAGCGCCTGCATCGGCGCGCGGACGTCGGAGTCGTAGGTCGCCTTGTTGGCGTCCCAGTAGGTCTTGGAGTTGTCGGCGACCAGGCCGTCGAAGAAGTCGACCGCGTACTCGCCGAACCCTTCGAACCTCACACCCGTTCCTCGGGGGTCAGGTCGTGCGCGCGGCGCAGCCGGGCCGCGGCCTTCTCGTCGACCTCGTACTCGACGTCGTCGATGACCGAGATCGGCCGGACCGGGCTCAGCGCGTTGGTGGCGAACGCGGCGCGGAAACCGGACAGCTCCGACATCGCGACCGGCCGCACCTCGTAGTGCAGCCCGCTGCGGTTCATCCCGCTCTGGATAAGGCCCATCGCGATGCCCGGCAGCACCGGCGCGCTGGGCCAGACGACCTTGTCGCCGTCGAGGAAGCAGATGTTCCAGGTGGAGCCCTCGCACACCTGGCCGTCGGGGTTGACGAACAGCGCGTCGTCGAAGCCCGCCTTGCGCGCGATGCGGCGCTGGTAGAACAGCCCGAACGTGCCGACGTGCTTGACCTGCGGCAGGTCGCGCTGATAGCCGGCGGTGCGCACGCGCAGCGGCGGGGCGTCGTCGGGCGGGAGTTCGCCGAGGGTCACGACGACGTCCGGCTCCACCTCGGCCTCCGGCACCCGCGGGTCGAACTTGGGGCCGAAGACGTTGGCACGCGCGTAAACCGCCTGCGTGCGCCCTTCGATCGCGCGCCGGAGCTCGGCGCGGACCAGGTCCTCGGCGATCCCGAGCCCGAACACCACACGGGCGTCGCGGTCGAGTCGTTCGAGGTGCCGGGCGAGGCCGCGGACCCGGCCGCGGTCGACCCGCATCGAGGTGAAGTGTCCGTAGTTCACCAGGGCCATCGACTGGAGATCATCTTGCGCGCTCATCGCCTGCAGTCTCGCATGCCCGGCAAGGAACACGGCCCCGCGGACCACCCCCGCGGGACCGTGTCGCGTCAGCTCGCCTGCGCGGTGTTGTAGAGGTTCTGCGCGTCGGCCCCGAAATACGGGCCGAACATCCAGTTCGGGAAGAAATTGATCTTGTAGCTGTTGACCGAGTTCTGCACGCCGACGCCGGTTCCCTCGACGAACGACTTGAACCACGGGCCGCCGCTGGACCCGCCGGTCATGTTGCAGGTCATGCCGATCCCGTTGCTGAGGAACGCCGAGAACGTCCCACCCGAACAGTAGATCAACTTGCTGCCGTCGTACGGCGCCGCGGCCGGGTAGCCGAAGGCGTACATGTTCTGCGACTTGGGCTGGTTGAACGCGATCCCCTGTGCCCCAACGACATCGGTCAGGCTCTGGCCGTTGAGCGGGTTGACGACGGCGGCGCCGACATCGTAGTTGATGTCCTCACTGGCGTTCCACTGCGGCGTGACCATCGTCGCCTTGGCCGTCCACGTGCCGTACGGCGCGTTTCCGTCGTTGTAGCCAGGAACGAACACGAAGTTCGTGTGGTAGGCGCCGTCGAGCTTGACGCAGTGCCCGGCGGTCATGACCGTGCTCTTGTTGGCGCTGGTCACCGCGTTGCCGCTGCAAGAGGCGTTTCGGCCCTGGTAGGTGAAGAACACCCGACCCACGGTCTTCACGACCGACCCGGCCCCGGTCCACGCGCTGCCGCCGTTGGGGTAGGCGGTCGGCGAGATCACCCGCGGCAGGCCTTTGGCGACTGTGGACACCAGCCGGGAGGCGTCCACGGTGAGCGCGTCGAGCGGGACGGCCTCGCGCATCGCCTTCGCCGTCCAGTGGGCGGCGACCGCGCGCGCCTCCGCGGCGGTGTCGGCGGCGAGGTTGACCGCGGGAGCGGCGGTCGCGCTGGGAGCGAACAGGATGGACGAGACGAGCGCGGCGGCGGCAACAGCAGCCCGGACCAGATGTCGGTTCATGAGCACGGCCCTTCACGTGGCGTGAATCATCAACAGGGTCACCGAGTTGAAAGTTACTCAGATTCCCGCCGCGACAGATCTGGCTTCCGGGTGAACTTCGAGCTACCAGCCGAGCTCGCCCACCGCGGCCGCCAGCGCGGTCGCGGCTTCCGGACACCACTCGGTCTTGTCCGACGCGACCGCCCGCAAGTCGATCGCGACACCGTCGATGTCGACCCGGACGTCGCAGGCGTACTCCATCTCTTCCACGACGACGCCCTTACGGCCACCGACGTCGACGGCGCGCTTGCCCTCGACCGGCGCGGCCTTCGTGAGCGACAGCCACACGCCGCGGAACTCCCCGTCACCCCACGCGCACGCCGCACCCTCGCGCCGGGGCGCGGGCGGCGTGTGGAATCCGGCACGGTCTCATTGCCGGAACGTTCCCCCGCCGTCAACGATCGCGAGTTTGGGACGGCCGACCCGGCCAGACCCGCTTCCTTAGCTTGACGAACAGCGGGAACAGTCCGCGCGAACAAAGAACGTTGACACCTCATGGGAAGCAGCTCACAGTCAGGAAACGGGTTACTCGCCGGTAACCGTCCCTGCCGTCTCCAGGAGATCACTGTGACGTTTCGTCTCTCCCGCCGCTTAGGGGTGTTGGCCGTCGCCGCGGGCGTGGCCGCCGCCGGGCTGTTGGCCATCCCGAGCGCGAGCGCCCAGCCGTTCTACGAGACCCCGACGACCCTGCCCGCCAACAACGGCGACATCATCCGCAGCGAGCCGTCGATCTTCTACCTGGACCCGATCAAGCTCATCAAGATCGACGCCAATGTGCAGCGGATCCTGTACCGCTCCACCGACCGCACCGGCAAGCCGATCGCGGTCAGCGGCACGGTGATCACGCCTAAGTCCGCGTGGTTCGGCGTCGGCGAGCGGCCGATCGTCGGGTACGCGGCGGGCACCCAGGGGCTCGCCGACCACTGCGCGCCGTCGCGGCAGCTGACGGTGGGCAGCGAGTACGAGGGCCCGTTCGTGCTGGGCCTGATCACCCGCGGCTACGCCGTCGCCCTCACCGACTACCAGGGCCTCGGCACCGACGGAATGCACACGTACATGAACCGCGTCGTGCAGGGCCACGCGGTCCTCGACTCGATCCGGGCGGCCCAGCGGCTGCCCGCGGCCGGGGTCCCGGCGAACGGGCCGGTCGCGGTTCACGGGTACTCCCAGGGTGGTGGCGCGGCGGCGGCGGCGGCCGAGCTGGCCCCGACCTACGCGCCGGAGCTCAAGCTCAAGGGTGTGTCGATGGGCGCGGTGCCCGCCGAGCTGTCCGCGGTCGCCCGGACCCTCGACGGCAGCCTGTACATGGCGTTCCTCGGCTACGCGACGTCCGGCTTGGCCGCGGGCTACGGCATCGACATGGGCCCGTACCTCAACGCCACCGGCAAGCAGGTCTTCGCCGACGTCGCGGGCAAGTGCACGCTGGAGGCTCTGCCCGCGGCGGCGTTCAGGAAGTCGGCGACCCTGACCGCCGACGGCAAGCCGATCACCGATCTGCTGGCGAACAACGCGCTGTTCAAGACCGTGATCGACGAGCAGCGGATCGGCCGGATCAAGCCGACCGGCCCGGTGCTCATCTCGCACAGCGCGCTCGACGACGTCATCCCGTACAGCGTCGGCAAGACCCTGGCGTCCGACTGGTGCGACAAGGGCGCCAACGTCCGGCTCGCCCCGAACCTGGGCCCGACCCACGTCGGCGGCGCGGTCGCGAGCTACCCGGGTGCGTTCGCCTGGCTGGAAGCCCGCTTCGCCGGGCTGCCCGCACTGTCGAACTGCTGGGCGGTGCCGTTCCTGTGACTACCTGCACAGCGTGCCCATGAGGTCCTGTGGGCCGTCGACACAAGGGACGTATCCGGCGCGGCGAAGGATGTTCTTCGCCGCGTCGGAGTTCATGTACTCCAGCAGCGAGTCCACGAGCCTGCCGTTCTGCGGCGGGCCGTAGGTGTAGAGGTACTCGACCGCCCAGAACGGGTAGCCGCGCTTGATCACCGCGTCGAGGTCCGGGTCGCGGTCGTCGAGCTTGACGCGGTTGAGGTTGGTGTACTTCGTCGTCGCGCTGACCTCGGCGTAGCCGATGGCGCCGGGCAGCCGGTCGACCTCGTCGAGCTGCGCGGCGGTCGAGTCGTACTCGCAGCGGGTCACCTTCGCGGTCGGGTCGCGGTCGCGGCGGACGCAGTCGTTGGACGATAAGCCGGGTTCCGGCCTGCCTAATACCTTCTCCTCGAACGCCAGCCGGGTGCCCGAGCCGCCACCGCGGCTGACGACGCTGATCGGCAGGTCCGGGCCGCCGAGCTGGTTCCAGTTCGTCACGTCCCCGCCGAAGATCGCCTTGACCTGGTCGCCCGTGAGCGCGTGCCGCCCGGTGGCCTTGTTGACCACGATCGAGAACGCCACGACGCCGACCGGGTGCGGGGTCAGGTTGTGGTAGTTGCGCGACGCGGGCCCGTCGGACATCACGATGCGTGCCTCGCGCTGCGCCGGGTCGTTGCGGGCGACGTTGTCGAGTTCGCGCAGCCCGTCGAGGCTGCCACGGCCCTGCACGGTGACGGCCGCCGAATCGCACTGCTTCAGGTAGGCGTCCACGATGTCCTTGGCAACCGGGTCGAACGCGCTCGAACCGGTGATCTTGACTTCGCCCGCCGCGCAGGTCGTCGGCCGCGGACTCCACGGACTGCTGATCAGCAGCGCGAGGGACGCTCCCACGAGGAGCATTGCGATGCCGCTGAGCACCACACTCCGTTTGCTGGGCCCGTTTCCGGTCGTCGTGTCCCGGACGATCTTCCCGCCGCTGAGGAACCCGACGCACGCGACGGCGGACTTCGGCTCCGGCTTGCCGGTCAGCAGCACCAGCACCTTGATCCGGTTCTTGCGGTTGAGCGGGACTTTGGGCAGCACCAACTCGGTGTCCCCCACCGGCGGCCACGACTTGTCGCGGGCGACGATCCGCATGAGCGTGTCGTCGGCCTCGATCACCTTCGCGTCGACCACCCGCCTGCCGCCGAACTCCAGCGTCAGCGGCTCACGGAAGTCGTCCTCGCGGATCTCCAGGCTGCCGGTGTTCATGATGCGCACCAGCGCGAAGCTCGGCTCCTTGACGACCTCGCCCTGGTATCGCCACTCGACTTCGATCTCGCCGCCGTGCGTGGGCGTCACCCCGACCGGAGTGTCCAAATGGACCCGATAGCTGATGCGCTTTCGCTTGAGCCACAACGCGGCCAGATAACCGACCACCGAAGCCGCGAGTCCCGCGAGTCCGACCGTCGCTTCCAGATTGTTCGACACCCAGGACATCGCAGGCGCCACCTCCTTGGCACACCGTAGAAAGCACGGCCTGCCAAGAAGATCGGCTTCACCCGACGTTCGCCGGATGTTCAGCGCACCGCGCGGTCAGTAGACCAAGTGCCAGCGGGGCGGTTCACCCGGACTGGCGCTGCGGCACACCACCGCGCGGAAACCCACGAACGCGAGCTCCCCTGGGGTGTCGCACTCTTCGCCGACGGTGACGGTGTCCGGCGCCGGCTTCTTCGTCTTGGTGGGACGCCCAGTGGTTGTGGTCGTGGTGGGGACGACCGACGCGGGTGGGCCCGCGAGGACGGTCGACGCGATCGGCGGCGGTGGCAGCGAGACCACCGACTCCGCGCGCGGACTGCCCTGCCGCGTGGTCGTCGTGGGCGTGGTGGTGACCGGCCTTCGCGTGTCGGCGCCCGCGGGCTGCGGCCGGGGACCGTCGGACATCACCGACACGACCCCGGCGACGATCCCCAGCGCGACGACGAAAGCGCCGATCTTGAGGCCGAGCAGCACCCCGTCACGCTTCTCCGGCTTGCGGTGGCGGGCGCGGGGCGCTCTGTCGGGCTCAGGCGTGCCGCCGTCCTCGACGGGCGGTATCACCGTGGACATGGTCCCCCGAGTACGCGATGGTCAATTTGGTTTCAAGACCATAACGCACCGCTGTGCCTGCTTGGCAATACCACGATGTTGTGACACGCACCGTCACTCAGGGTTTAACGCACCATGAGTGGAAGTGCCGTCGGGTGCACCGGGGAGGGCAACTCGGACGCCCCGGTGAGGTAGGTGTCGACCGCGTGCGCCACCGACCGGCCCTCCGCGATCGCCCACACCACCAGGGACGCGCCGCGGTGGGCGTCGCCGCAGACGAACACGCCGGGAGCGGTCTGCCAGTCCGGTCCACAGGAGAGCGTTCCGCGCGGGGTCAGCGACAAGCCGAGCGCGCCGAGCAGCGGCATGTGCTCGACCCCTTCGAAGCCGATGGCCAGCAGGACCATGTCGGCGGGCAGCACGTGCACGTCGTCGGTGACCGGCACGACCTGCCGGATGCCGTCGATCCGCCGGACCTCGACCTCGCGTAGCTGCACCGAGGTCAGGTTGCCGTCGGAGTCGCCGACGAACCGCTCGACGGCGACGGCGAACCGGCGGGTTCCGCTCTCCTCGTGCGCCGGGTAGGTCCGCAGGATCCAGGGCCACACCGGCCACGGCGAGACCTCGTCGTCGCGGGTCTCGGGCGGGCGCGGGTACTGGTCCAACTGGGTGACCGATACCGCGCCCTGCCGGGTCGCGGTGCCGTAACAGTCGGCCCCGGTGTCGCCGCCGCCGATGATGACCACGTGCTTGCCGCGCGCGTCGATCGGTGTCGGACCGTCGCCTTCGACCTGTTTGTTGGCGGGTACCAAGTGGTCCGTGGCCAGGTGCACGCCGCGCAAGTCGCGCCCGGGCACCTCCGGCGCGTCCCGGCCGCGCAGCGCGCCGACGGCCAGCACGACCGCCGCGTGCCGCTCGCGCAACTGCTCCACGGTCAGGTCGACACCGACCTCGCAGCCGGTGACGAACCTCGTGCCCTCGGCCCGTAGCTGGGCGAGCCTGCGGTCGAGGACGCGCTTCTCCATCTTGAACTCGGGGATGCCGTAGCGCAGCAGCCCGCCGAGGCGGTCGTCCCGCTCGTACACCGTGACGTCGTGGCCGGCCCGGGTGAGCTGCTGGGCGGCGGCCAGACCGGCGGGGCCGGAGCCCACCACGGCGACCGAGCGGCCGGAGGACACAGTGGACACCTGGGGCTTGACGTCGCCGCGTTCCCAGGCGACGTCGGCGATGGTGTTCTCCACCCGCTTGATCGTCACCGCTCCCCCGGCGTCCGGGGTGATCGCCAGCACGCACGCCGACTCACAGGGCGCCGGGCACAGCCTGCCGGTGAACTCCGGGAAGTTGTTGGTGGCGTGCAGCCGCTCACCCGCGAGCGCCCAGTCGCCCTGGCGGACGAGGTCGTTCCACTCGGGGATCAGGTTCCCCAGTGGACAGCCCGCGCTCACCGAGTGGCAGAACGGGATGCCGCAGTCCATGCAGCGGCTCGCCTGCTCGCGAACCTGCTTGTCGCGGCAGGCCGGGTCCTGGTCGGCGTAGACCTCGCGCCAGTCACCGAGCCGCTCGGCCACCGGCCGCTTCGGCGCGTCCTTGCGCGGTTGCTTGAGGAAACCGGTCGGATCAGCCACGGGACGCCTCCATCACGGCTTCGTCGACATCGCGGCCCTCGACCCGGGCGATCCGCATCGCCTCCAGCACCCGCTGGTAGTCGCGCGGCATGACCTTGGCGAACGCGGCGGCGCGGCGGGTCCAGTCGCCCAGCAGCGACGCGGCGACCGCGGAGCCGGTGGCCTTGTGGTGTTTGACCACGATCTCGCGCAGCCAGCGCAGGTCGTCGAAGCCGGGGCGCTGGATCTCGACCATCGCCGGGTTGACCTTCGCCGGGTCGAGGGCGAGCACGTATCCGATGCCGCCGGACATGCCCGCCGCGAGGTTGCGCCCGGTCTTGCCGAGCACGACCGCCCGACCGCCGGTCATGTACTCGAAGGCGTGGTCGCCCACACCCTCGGCGACGATCACCGCGCCGGAGTTGCGCACCCCGAACCGCTCCCCCACGCAGCCGCGCAGGAACACCTCGCCTGACGTGGCGCCGTAGGCGATCACGTTGCCCGCGATGACTTGGCGCTCGGCGGCGAACGGGGCCTCCGGGTGCGGGCGGACGATGATCCGGCCGCCCGAGAGCCCCTTGCCCACGTAGTCGTTGGCGTCGCCGACCAGGTCCAGGGTGATTCCCTTGGGCAGGAAGGCGCCGAGCGACTGGCCCGCGGAGCCGGTCAGTGTCACGTGGACGGTGTCCTCGGACAGGGTGTCGCCGTAGCGGCGGGTGATCTCCGCGCCGAGCAGGGTCCCGACCGTGCGGTTGACGTTGCGCACGGGCAGTTCCAGCCGCACCGGCAAGGCGTCCTCCAGCGCGGGCTCGGCCAGCCGCATGATCGTCCGGTCCAGTGCCCCGGCCAGGCCGTGGTCTTGCGCCCGAACGCGCCTGCGCGCCCCGCTCACGGGCGGCACCTCGAAGACCGGGGCGAGGTTCATGCCCTCGGTCTTCCAGTGCGACACCGCTTCGTCGACGTCGAGCAGTTCGGCGTGGCCGACGGCGTCGTCGATGGTGCGGAAACCCAGCGCGGCGAGGTGTTCGCGGACTTCCTCGGCGACGAACCGGAAGTAGTTGACGACGTGCTCGGCCTGGCCGGTGTAGCGCTTGCGCAGCACCGGGTTCTGCGTGGCGACACCGACCGGGCAGGTGTCGAGGTGGCAGACGCGCATCATCACGCAGCCCGCGACGATCAGCGGCGCGGTGGCGAAGCCGAACTCCTCGGCGCCCAGCAGCGCCGCCACGATGACGTCGCGGCCGTTCTTGAGCGCACCGTCGACCTGCACGGTGATCCGGTCGCGCAGGCCGTTGAGCATGAGCGTCTGCTGGGTCTCGGCGAGGCCGATCTCCCAGGGCGTGCCCGCGTGCTTCAGCGAGTTGAGCGGTGAGGCGCCGGTGCCGCCGTCATGTCCGGAGATCAGCACGACGTCCGCGTGTGCCTTCGACACACCTGCCGCGACCGTTCCGACGCCTGCCTCGCTGACCAGCTTGACGTGGACGCGGGCGTTCTCGTTGGCGTTCTTCAGGTCGTGGATGAGCTGGGCCAGGTCTTCGATCGAGTAGATGTCGTGGTGCGGCGGCGGCGAGATCAGCCCGACCCCCGCGGTGGAGTGCCGGGTGCGGGCGATCCACGGGTAGACCTTGTTCGGCGGAAGCTGGCCGCCCTCACCGGGTTTCGCGCCCTGGGCCATCTTGATCTGGATGTCGTCGGCGTGCACGAGGTACTCGCTGGTGACGCCGAACCGTCCACTCGCGACCTGCTTGATCGCCGAGCGCCTGCGCGGGTCATGCAGGCGGTCGGGGTCCTCTCCGCCCTCACCGGTGTTGGACCGGCCGCCGATGCTGTTCATCGCGATGGCGAGCGTCTCGTGCGCCTCGGCGGAGATCGAGCCGTAGGACATGGCGCCGGTGTTGAACCGGCGCAGGATCGACTCGACCGGCTCGACCTCATCGATCGGGATCGGCGTGCGGCCCTCGGTCCTCAGCGCGAACATCCCGCGCAGCGCGCCGCCCTCGCGGTTGAGCCGGTCGACCTCGGCGGAGTACTCGCGGTAGACGTCCTCGCGACCGGTCTTCGTCGCGTGCTGCAACAGGAAGACCGTCTCCGGTGTGAACAGGTGCAGTTCGCCCTCGCGGCGGTAGGCGTACTCCCCGCCGACCTCCAGCCGCCGGTAGACGCGGTCGGTCGGGTTCTCCGGGTGGGCCCGGCGGTGCCTGCTCTGGGCCTCGCGGGCGATCACGTCCAGGCCGACGCCGCCGAGCTTGGACAGCGTGCCGGTGAAGTACTCGTCGAGCAGGTCTTGGGCCAAGCCGAACGACTCGAAGACCTGCGCGGCGGTGTAGGCGCCGACGGTCGAGATGCCCATCTTGGACATGATCTTGAGGACACCCTTGACCAGCGCCTGCACGTACCGGCGGATCGCGGTGCGCGGCTCGACGCCGGTGATGGCGCCGTGGGTGATCAGGTCCTCGATCGTCTCGAAGGCCAGGTACGGGTTGACCGCCGCCGCTCCGTAGCCCAGCAACAGGGCGATGTGGTGCACCTCGCGGGCGTCGCCGCTCTCCACGACCAGCGCGACCCGCAGCCGCTCCTTGGTGCGCACCAAGTGGTGGTGCACCGCGGAGACCAGCAGCAGCGACGGAATCGGCGCCATCCGGTGATCGGAGTCGCGGTCGGAGAGCACGAGGATGCGTGCGCCCGCCTCGATCGCCGCGGACGCCTCACGGCGGACGCGTTCGATGGCCGACGCGAGCGCCGCTCCTTCGCCGTCCACCTCGTAGAGTCCACTCAGGACGGTGCTGGCGTAGCCGGGGAGGTCGCCGTCGTCGTTGACGTGGATGAGCTTGGCCAGCTCGTCGTTGTCGATGACCGGATACGGGAGCTGGATGTGCCTGCACGAGGCCGGTCCGGGCTCCAGCAAGTTCTGCTCCGGGCCCATGATGCGCCGCACGGAGGTGACGATCTCCTCGCGGATCGCGTCCAGCGGCGGGTTCGTCACCTGGGCGAAGTTCTGCTTGAAGTAGTCATAGAGCAGCCTTGACCGCTGCGACAGCGCGGCGGGCGGGGTGTCGGTGCCCATCGACCCGATCGGCTCGGCGCCGGTGATCGCCATCGGCGTGAGGAGGATCTTCACTTCCTCCTCGGTGTAGCCGAAGGTGACCTGGCGGCGCTGCACCGACTCGTGCGTCTGCACGACGTGTTCGCGGTCGGCCAGGTCGGCGATCTTGAGCAGGCCGGCGTGCAGCCACTCCTCGTACGGGAGCTGGTCGGCCAGCTCGGACTTGACCTGGTCGTCGTCGACGATCAGGCCCGCCTCCGTGTCGACCAGGAACATCCGGCCCGGCTTGAGGCGTCCCTTGGCGACGACCTCGCTCGGCGGCACGTCGAGCACACCCGTCTCGCTGGCCAGCACGATGCGGTCGTCCTTGGTGCGCCACCAGCGCGCCGGGCGCAGGCCGTTGCGGTCGAGCACCGCGCCGACGAGCGTGCCGTCGGTGAACGTGACGCAGGCCGGGCCGTCCCAAGACTCCATCAGGCTGTTGTGGAACTGGTAGAACGCGCGGCGCTTCGGGTCCATCGTGGCGTGGTTCTCCCACGCCTCCGGGATCATCATCAGCACCGCGTGCGGCAGCGAGCGCCCGCCGAGGTGCAGCAGCTCCAGCACCTCGTCGAAGGACGCGGAGTCCGAGCCGTTGGGGTCGACGATCGGGTAGAGCCTGGTCAGGTCGCCGGGGATGCGGTCGGACGCCAGCAGGGCCTCACGGGCGCGCATGCGGTTGCGGTTGCCGCGGACGGTGTTGATCTCCCCGTTGTGCGCGACGTAGCGGAACGGGTGCGCCAGCGGCCAGGACGGGAAGGTGTTGGTCGAGAAGCGGCTGTGCACGAGCGCGATCGCGCTGGTCAGGCGCTCGTCGCGCAGGTCGGCGAAGAACGCGGGGACCTGCGCGGTGGTCAGCATTCCCTTGTAGACCAGGGTGCGCGATGACAGCGACGGGAAGTAGATCTCGCTGCCCGCGTGCTCGACCCGCTTGCGCACGCAGAACGCGAGGCGGTCCAGCTCGATCCCGGCGGCCGCGGAGTCCTCGGACTCGGCGGCGAGGAACGGCATGGCGAAGTGGGGCATCACCGACAGCGCGGTCGGCCCCAGGCCCGCGCCCACCGGGTCGACCGGGACGTGGCGCCAGCCCAGCACGCGAAGCCCCTCTTCGACGGCGGTGCGCTCGATCAGCTCGACGGCCTTGGCCCGGTCGTCGGCGTCGGCGGGCAGGAAGGCCAGGCCGGTGGCGTAGCGGTGGTGGCCGTGCTCGTCGGGCTCTGGCAGCTCGAACGCTGCTTCGGCGCGCAGCAACTCATCCGGCAGCTGCACAAGGATGCCCGCGCCGTCGCCGCTGGTCGGCTCCGCGCCCGCGGCACCCCGGTGTTCGAGATTGGCCAGCGCGGTGAGGGCGTCGGTGACGATGGCGTGGGACCGGCGGCCATGGATATCGGCCACCATCGCCACGCCACAGGCGTCGCGCTCCGCCGCCGGGTCATAGAGGCCCATAGGCGAGGGGAGTGCGGAAAAGATCATGCTGCGCCGGCCTTCCACTGTCTTCATCGCGCTCAGGAGCGGTGTTCGCTTCGTTGATGGTGACTGAACGAAGCCACTCTGGCGCGGGACGGCAGCGGCCCGCGGGTCACCCGAGTTTAACAGTCCTGAAACGAGTCAGCCTGGGCACGCGGGGTAGGGCGGCCCACCGGCTGCTAGCGTCAGCGGGCCGGGCGGTTACGCCCGTTCGGCGGCGTGCGCGGAAAGCGAAGTCCGGTGCGAATCCGGCGCTGTCCCGCAACTGTGATGGCTCCTCGCGGAGCCGAGCCAGGTCGCCTGCCGACGCACGCCGACGCCTTCCGCCCCCGGCGCAGGGGTGCGGCGTCGCGACCGCGTCGAGCGGCGGCGGCCCGTGCCCGGCCCGGCCCACGACTCGAGGTTCCTCATGACCCCGCAGACCCCCAGACGCGCGCGACGTCTGGCACTCGTCCTCGCCGCGGCGCTCGCCATCGCAGGCTGCGCCACCCGCGCCGAGGAACCCCCGCCCGCCGCACCGGCCGACGCCTTCCCGGTGACGGTGACCGCGCCGAACGGCAAGCCGCTGACGCTCGACCGCAAGCCGGAGCGGATCGTGTCGCTCTCGGCCAGTGCCACCGAGACGCTGTTCGCGATCGGCGCGGGCAAGCAGGTCGTGGCGGTCGACGAGCAGTCGACGTTCCCGGCCGAGGCGCCCAAGACCACGCTGTCGGGCCTGACGCCGAACGTCGAGGCCATCGCGGGCCACACGCCGAACCTGGTGATCGCCTCCGGCGACGCGGGCGACATGGTCGCGGGCCTGGGCAAGCTGGGCATCCCCGTGCTGATCCTGCCCGCGGCCAAAAGCCTCGACGACGTCTACGCGCAGTTCGACCTGGTCGGCAAAGCCACCGGCAACGCGGCGCAGGGCGCGGACCTGGCGCGGCGGACGAAGGAGGACATCGAGAAGATCGTCCGCGACACGCCCAAGTCCGAGACGCCGCTGAGCTACTACCACGAACTCGACACCGACCTCTACTCCGTGACGTCGAAGACGTTCATCGGCAAGGTCTACGGCCTCTTCGGGATGACCAACATCGCCGACGCGGCCGACACCGACGCGAGCGGCTACCCGAAGCTGTCGGCGGAGTACGTGATCAAGGCCAACCCCACGCTGATCTTCCTCGGCGACACCAAGTGCTGCGGACAGACCGCGGAGACGGTGGCGCTGCGGCCCGGCTGGAACACCATCGACGCGGTGACCAAGAACCGCGTGGTCGCGCTCGACGACGACCTCGCCTCGCGCTGGGGCCCGCGGATCGTCGACCTGGTCCGCGCCGTGGCCGACGCGCTCAAGTGACCCGCGCGCGGCTCACCCCGGCGGTCCTGGCCACGGCGCTGCTGGTGCTGGTGGCCTCGGTCGTGGTGTCCACCCTGCTCGGCGCGGCCGGGCTGGGGTGGACGCGGGTGATCCGCGAGATCGTCGCCCAGCTCACCGGCGGTGTCTCGCCGCTGAGCGAGCGGGAAGCGGCGATCGTGTGGCAAGTGCGGTTCCCGCGCGTGCTGCAGGCCGGTCTGGTGGGGGCGGCGCTGGCTGTGTCCGGCGCCGCCTACCAGGGGGTGTTCCGCAATCCGCTGGCCGACCCGTACCTGCTGGGCGCCGCCGCGGGCGCGGGGATGGCGGCCACGCTGGTCGTCGTCACGGCACCGTCGGCGGCGGGCTGGATCATCGGGCCGCTGCCGCTCGCGGCGTTCGCGGGGGCGCTCGGCGGGGTTGGGCTGACCTGGGTGCTGGGGCGGTCCGCGGGCGGTGGCACGGCGGTCCTGCTGCTGTCGGGGATCGCCGTGGCGGCGTTCCTGACGTCGATCCAGACGTTCGCGCAGCAGCTCAACACCGACACGATCAAGCAGGTCTACACGTGGATGCTGGGCGGGCTGAACACCAGCGGGTGGCATGAGGTGCTGCTGACGCTGCCCTACATCACCGTGTCGGCGATCGTCCTGTGCCTGTGTGGGCGGCTGCTCGACGTCCTCGCGGTCGGCGACGAGGAGGCGGCGTCGCTGGGTATCCGGCCGGGTCGGGTGCGGGTGATCGTGCTGCTCGCGGCGTCGCTGGCCACCGCGGCGGCGGTCGCGGTGAGCGGGCTCATCGGGTTCGTGGGGATCGTGGTCCCGCATGTCGTGCGGTTGCTGGCCGGGTCCAGCTATCGGGTGGTGGTGCCGCTGTCGCTGGTCGGCGGGGCGGTGTTCCTGATCGTCGCGGACCAGGTGGCCCGGACGGTCGTCGCGCCTGGCGAACTGCCGATCGGCGTGATCACCGCGTTCACCGGCGCCCCGTTCTTCCTGCTGGTGCTGCGGATGAACCGGGGGCGCGTGCGATGACGCTGGTGCTTCGCGATGTCACCGCCGGGTACGGCGGTCGGCCCGCAGTGTCGGGGGTGACGGTCGAGGTGCCGGCGGGCAGCTGGCTGGCCGTCATCGGACCGAACGGGGCAGGCAAGTCAACGCTGCTCAAGTCCATCGCCGGGCTGGTGCCCAGCCAGGGCGTGATCACCCTGGGCGGGCACGCAACGTCGTCGATGCCCGCGCGCGACCGGGCACGCGCGATCGGGTACGCGCCGCAGACGCCGTTGATCCCGGAGGGGCTGTCGGTCACCGACTACGTGTTGCTCGGGCGGACACCGCATCTGGCGACCCTGGCCCGTGAAGGCCCGCGCGACCTGGCTGTGGTCACCCAGGTACTGGCCCGGCTCGATCTGTCGGAGCTGGCTGGGCGGCGGCTGCGGACGCTGTCCGGCGGCGAACGGCAGCGGGCGGTGCTGGCCAGGGTGTTGGCGCAGGAGGCGGGCCTGCTTCTGCTGGACGAGCCGACCGCGGGCCTGGACATCGGGCACGCGCAATCCCTGCTGGAACTCGTCGACCGGTTGCGCGCGGAGGACGGCGCCACGGTGGTCAGCACCCTGCACGACCTGCCCCTCGCCGCCCAGTACCCCGACCGGCTCCTGCTGCTGGACGCGGGCGCCCCGGTGGCGGCTGGGACGCCGCACGAGGTTCTCCGCGCGGACCTGATCGCCCAGCACTACGACGCCAAGGTCGAAGTGTTATCCACAGGCCAAGGTCATCCCGTGGTGGTGCCGGCACGTTCCGTGACACACTTTCGCCATGGGGAATAAGCGGCTGGGGGCCGCGCTCGCAGTGATCATCGGCGTCTTGGTGGCCGCCGTCGGACTGTGGGCGTGGGCAGGCGGAACACCGACCCAGGCGGGCTCCGACGGCCCACCTTCATCGACTTCCGCACCCAAGACCACCACAGATCCGGTGGCGAGCCGGACGCCTGGCGGCGTGCCGTACCAGGGTGACGGTCCGCCGAACTGGGTCGACAACTGAGGCCACCTGCAGCCACGGGACCTGACACCGGAAGCCCGCGCCCTGCTCGAGACCAAGGCTGTCGAGGTCCAAACGGCACTCGACCGTCTGCGCGCCCCGGAGTTACCGCGCGCGGCGGCGGTCGAGGAGGCCCTGGTCGCCCTCGGCTACCCCGCCGACTCGGTCTTCGCCGAAGACGTCGCGGCGTCGTCGGACCAGCGGGCGGTCGTCTTCGGCATCTCGACCTCCGGGGGCTGCGTCAAGGGATCGGTGCTGACCACGCAGACGCGGGTCGAGGTGGACGGACTGATCCCCGAATGGGGATGCCGCACCCCAACGACCCACTGACGGTGGCCACGCGGGTTCCGCACGCGGTGCCTCGCCCCGGCCACCGAGTCACGGTGGTGCTCCCCCGGCCGCTGAGTCTGGGTGGCGGTCCCGGTCCTTGCTGCCTCTCATCACAACCAGCTGTACCCAGCCATCAGGTTGGTAGCAGGCGGCTGATGGGTGGGTACAGCTAGAACCGCCCCCACCCGGCTGAGCGGGTGAGGGCGGCGCTTCGGTGCTTCGAGGCGGCGGCGGTCAGCTGGTGGGCTTGGCCTCGTTGCCGGACTTCGCGGCCCCGGTGGTCTCGGGGGTCTCGGGGGTCTCGTCGGCCGGTGCGGCAGTGTCGTTCGCGGCCGTGCTGTCGGTGTCCGGCTTGGCGGTGTCCGGGGTGTCGGTGTCCGGGGTGTCCGCGGCCTCGTCGACGCGCTCGGAGTCGACGGGTTCGACGGCGTCGAGGTCGGTGTCCTCGTCGATCACGGTGACCGGTTCACCGTCGATGGCGTCCACTGTGGACAGCTCTTCGCGGGGGCCGCGGCGGCGGGCGATGATGATGTAGGCGATGGCGCCGACGAACAGCACGGCTGAGGTGAAGACGTTGATGCGCAGGCCGAGCACCTGGGTGGCCGGGTCGGTCCGCATCATCTCGATGACCCCGCGGCCCACGGTGTAGCCGGCGACGTACACGGCGAAGGCGCGGCCGTGGCCGAGGCGGAACTTGCGGTCCGCCCACACGACTAGCAGCGCGACGAGGAGGTTCCAGATCAGTTCGTAAAGGAACGTCGGGTGCACCGGGCTGCCGTCGACCAGCGTGTGGCTGGCCTCCGCGACACCGTTGAGCGGGTCCTCGACGCCGAACTCGTTGAAGCGGCGGTAGATCTCCAGGCCCCAGGGCAGGTCCGTCGGACCGCCGTACAGTTCCTGGTTGAAGTAGTTGCCGATCCGGCCGATGGCCTGCGCGGTGACGATGCCGGGTGCGACGGAGTCGGCGAAGACGGGCAGTGGCACACCCTTGCGCCTGCAGCCGATCCACGCACCGACGCCGCCGAGGGCGATGGCACCCCAGATGCCAAGACCACCGTCCCAGATGCGCAGCGCGTCGAGCGGGTTCTTGCCCTCACCGAAGTACCGGTAGTAGTCCGTCGCGACGTGGTAAAGCCTGCCGCCGACCAGGCCGAACGGGACGGCCCACACGGCCACGTCGATGACCGTGCCGGGGGCGCCGCCGCGGGCGATCAGCCGCCGCTCCCCCCACCAGATCGCGACGACGATGCCCACGATGATGCACAGGGCATAGGCCCGCAGCGGGAGCGTGATGAACCCGAGGTCGAGTTTCCACACGCCTTGGTCGGGGCTGGGGATGTTCGCCAGGATCAGGCTGGAAGCGCTTGTCACGGGGCACACGGTAACGGCTCGCCGTCACCTCGGCGTGAAGAGGTGGCACCCAGGCCGTCGGCGCGCCACAATGCGCGCACCAGCAGTGCCAGGAGGCAGACGATGCCCAGCGTCGAAGAGAACCTCAACCAGTGGTCGAACCACGAATGGTCCTCGGGCGGTGACGAGTGGTCGGTCGGCTATGGCGGCACCGAGGCGATGTGGACGTGGACGATCCGCCCTCGCATCGGCCCGTTCCTGCCCGCCGGGCACATCCTTGAGATCGCCCCCGGATTCGGGCGCGCCACCCAGTACCTGGCGCCGTCGTGCAACCGCCTGACCGTGGTGGGCCTGACCCAGCGGTGCATCGACGCCTGCAAGAAGCGCTTCGCCGACCTCGACCACATCGAGTACCACGTCAACGACGGCTTGTCCCTCGACATGGTCGAGAACGACTCGGTCGACTTCGTGTTCAGCTGGGACTCGCTGATCCACGTCGAGGAAGACGTCATCCGCGGCTACCTGGCCCAACTGGCCAAGAAGCTGGTCCCCGGCGGCACGGGCTTCCTGCACCACTCGAACATGGCCGCCTACCGCGGCGCAGACGGCGAACTCACCTTCTTCACCGATGTGCAGAAGCGTCAGGCCACGCAGATCCGCGAGATCACCCGGCCATACCGAGTGGCCTGATCAAGCCAGCGCGATATCGGCGGTGAATGGCTCACCGAACCGCAGCTTGCCCGCCCTGCTCACCGCGATCTCGACGTAGTCCGCCCCGTCGAGACGAAACAACATCGCAGTGGCGGGGCGCGGGACCGGATCGACAAGCAGGTAGTAGCGAATACCCGCTTCGGCGTAGAGAGTCCGCTTAAGTGCCTTGTCATGCGAACGTGAGGATGGAGAGATCACTTCGACCACAAGGAGAATGTCGTCGGCCTTGTAGTACAGCGTGTCGACATCTGGGGTCTTGATGACAGCCACGTCAGGAATCAGCAGTCGCTCGGAGCTGAGGACGACGTTGACCCCGGCGAGGATCTCCAGGTGTTCGGGGAGATCGGCTTCAAGGCCGATGTCGACTCGGCGCTGGACGCGTTGATGCCGCGAATCCGGCGCGGGGCTCACGTGGAGCGACCCATCGATGAGCTCGATCCGCTGACCGTGATCTTCGGGCATGGCGAGGATGTCCTCGAGCGTCCACGGCTGCGGATGCCAGGGCATGCGCGGTTGTTCTTCGGGCGTGACGGGCATGGCCACGTCGAGTCACCTCCGGGGTTCGCCCAACTGTCACCAGTGTGACATGCCGGACCTGAGCAGATGGCGTGCATGACACCAGCTTGATCAGCACCACCGACAGAAACAGGCCCTGGGAGGGCTCCGACCTGGAGATTCACCCGATGGGGGTCGGCGCCTTCCGGACGCCCGCCGCCAGCTCCGTGGCCAGCTCACGGACCGAGTCGACGCCGGAGGCGGCGCGGGTGACGAAGGCGGAGCCGACGATCACCGCGTCCGCGAACGCCGCGACCTCCGCGGCCTGTGGGCCCGAGCGGACACCCAGGCCGACCGCGACCGGCAGGGCCGTGTGCGCGCGGGTGCGGGCAACCAGCCCCTCCGCGGCCGAGCCGACCGCGTCGCGGGCGCCGGTGACGCCCATGACGGCCGTGGCGTAGACGAAGCCGGACGACGCCTTCACGGTGCTCGCGATCCGCTCGTCCGACGACGACGGCGCGACCAGGAAGATCCGGTCCAAGCCGTGCTCGGTGGACGCGGCCATCCAGTCGGCGGCCTCGTCCGGGATCAGGTCCGGGGTGATGATGCCCAGACCACCGGCCGCGGCGAGGTCACGGGAGAAGGCGTCGACCCCGTACTTGTACACCGGGTTCCAGTACGTCATCACGACGGCCTTGCCCCCGTGCGCCGACACCGCCTCGACCACGCGGAACACATCGCGCAGGCGGAAGCCGTTGCTGAGGGCCTCGACGGCGGCGGCCTGGATGACCGGGCCGTCCATCACCGGGTCGGAATACGGGACGCCGACCTCGACCAGGTCGCAGCCGGCGTCGATCATGCCCTTGAGCAGCTCGATCGAGGCGTCGACGGTCGGGTATCCGGCGGGCAGGTAGCCCACCAGGGCGGCGCGGCCCTCGGCCCGGGTGCCCTCGAACAGTGTGGCCAGGCCCATCAGGACTCCTCGGTGTCTTGCGGGACACCCGCACCCGGTCGGCCGTCACGTGCAGGAGGAGCGTCGCACGCGCCTGCCTCCTGGTAGAAGCCGAAGTACTTCGCGGCGGTGTCCATGTCCTTGTCACCGCGACCAGACAGGTTGACCAGGATCAGGCCCTCGGGACCGAGTTCCTGACCCAGCTTGAGCGCGCCTGCCAGCGCGTGCGCCGACTCGATCGCCGGGATGATGCCCTCGGTGCGCGAGAGCAGCTTGAACGCCGCCATCGCCTCGTCGTCGGTGGCCGAGCGGTACTCCGCGCGGGCGGTGTCCTTGAGCCACGCGTGCTCGGGGCCGACGCCCGGGTAGTCCAGGCCCGCCGAGATCGAGTACGCCTCGACCGTCTGGCCGTCCTCGTCCTGCAACAGGTAGGACAGCGCGCCGTGGAGCATGCCGGGGGTGCCCTCGGACAGCGTCGCACCGTGCTCGCCGGACTCGATGCCGTGGCCCCCGGGCTCGATGCCGACCAGCCGCACGTCGGCGTCATCGATGAAGCCGTGGAAGATGCCGATCGCGTTGGAGCCGCCACCGACGCACGCGGTGACCACGTCGGGCAGCCTGCCCGCGAGGTCGAGGATCTGGGCGCGCGCCTCGATGCCGATGACCTTGTGGAAGTTGCGCACCATCAGCGGGAACGGGTGGCCACCGGCCGCCGTGCCCAGCAGGTAGTGCGTGGTGTCCACATTGGTCACCCAGTCGCGCAGCGCCTCGTTGATGGCGTCCTTGAGGGTGCGTGAGCCGGACTTGACCGGGATGACCTCGGCGCCGAGCAGCTTCATCCGGGCGACGTTGAGCGCCTGGCGCTCGGTGTCGACCTCGCCCATGTAGACGACGCAGTCCAGGCCCATGAGCGCGCACGCGGTGGCCGTGGCCACGCCGTGCTGGCCCGCGCCGGTCTCGGCGATGACCCGCTTCTTGCCCATGCGCTTGGTCAGCAGCGCCTGGCCCAGCACGTTATTGATCTTGTGCGAGCCGGTGTGGTTCAGGTCTTCGCGCTTGAGGAACACCCGCGCGCCGCCCGCGTGCTCGGCGAAGCGGGGAGCCTCGGTCAGCAGCGACGGCCTGCCCGCGTAGTCCCGCAGCAGCCGGGCGAACTCGTCGGTGAACTCCGGGTCGAGCCGGGCCTTGTCGTACTCCGCGGTCAGCTCGTCGAGCGCCCCGATCAGCGCCTCCGGCATGTACCGGCCGCCGTACGGGCCGAAGTGGCCCCGCTCGTCCGGATCGTGCTTGCGCGGCGCCTCGGCGTCGGGCGCGGTGCCACTCATCGACTCGGCCTCGGGCAGGCGGGGTGGGAACCGGCGGTGACCAGCTGGATGAGCGCGGCGCGCGGGTCGTCGGTGGCGAGGAGGCCCTCGCCGACCAGCACCGCGTCGGCACCGGCCCCGGCGTAGGTCATCAGGTCGCTCGGGCCGCGGACACCGGACTCGGCGATCTTGACGATGCCCGAGGGCAGTCCCGGCGCGAGCCTGCCGAAGACGTCGCGGTCGACTTCGAGTGTGTGCAGGTCACGGGCGTTGACGCCGATCACCTTGGCACCTGCTTCCAGGGCGCGGTCGGCTTCTTCGGCGGTGTGCACCTCGACCAGCGCGGTCATGCCGAGCGACTCGACGCGGTCGAGCAGCGACGCCAGCGCGTTCTGTTCGAGCGCCGCGACGATGAGCAGCACCAGGTCGGCGCCGTGCGCGCGGGCCTCGTGCACCTGGTAGGGGCTGACGATGAAGTCCTTGCGCAGCACCGGAATGTCCACGACGGCACGCACGGCGTCGAGGTCGGCGAGGGAGCCGCCGAAGCGCCGCTGCTCGGTGAGGACGCTGATGACCCGGGCGCCCGCCTCGGCGTAGTCCTTGGCCAGCGCGGCGGGATCGGCGATGGCCGCCAGGTCACCCTTGGAGGGGCTGCGCCGCTTGACTTCGGCGATCACACCCACATCCGAACCGCGCAACGCGCTCATCGCGTCCCTGGGGGCGGGCGCCTTCGCCGCCAACTCCTTGATGACGTCGAACGGAATCGCCGCCTCGCGAACGGCAAGGTCCTCCCGGACACCGTCGACGATCGATTCGAGGATGCTCACTGGCCACCCTCGATCGATGTTCGGCTCGTGTAGTGCCTCACAAGCATTGCCCCTTCCGCCTAAATGATGCTAACTCCGAGCCTTCCGACGGTCTGGCACCGGGTCCGCGCTTCAGCTCTCCCGCGCGGTGGGATCGTCCCCCTCGGACAGCGCCCGCCAGAGATCCGGTTCGGAGGCGTTAGACTCGTTGGCCGCCTTCGGAGTCCGGTACTTGGAGCCGAGCCGGGGCATGCGGCGCCCGCGGACGACCAGGAGCAGTCCGGCGGCCACCATGAGCGCCCCGCCGGTCACCGCGAGTGCGCGTCCCCAGAGCAGCGGATCGCCGCCCAGCGGCAGGATCAGCGGCACGAGCCCCAAGAGCGCCACCAGGCCGCCGACAGCCACCCGGGCCCAGCCGCCCAGCGCGATGGCCGCGGCGATGGCGGCGAGCGAGAACAGTGCCAGCGGCACCAGCGCGGGCAGCATGTCGGCGCCGACCACCGGGACCGTCTCATAGGCGTCGATGTCGAAGGCACGCCCTGGCGGCAGCCGGGAGTCCGTACCCCAGCCAAGCCGCGACGAGCCCCACAGCGACAGCGCCGCCAGCGCCAGCAGCAGGCAGACTGTCCATAATGGACGCTTAGCGTTCATGGCCGCGCACAAGGGAAAACTCAGCCACCGGTGGCCTCACGCATGGTCTCCGCGGTGGCGATGGCGGCCAGGACCGCCCCCGCCTTGTTGACACACTCGGTGTCCTCGGCCGCGGGGTTCGAGTCGGCGACGATGCCCGCGCCCGCCTGCACGTACGCGACGCCGTCGCGGATGAGCGCGGTGCGGATGGCGATGGCGGTGTCGCCGTCGCCCGCGAAGTCGAGGTAGCCCACGACGCCGCCGTAGAGGCCGCGCCGAGTCGGCTCCAGTTCCTCGATCAGCTCCATCGCCCGCGGCTTGGGCGCGCCGGAGAGGGTGCCCGCCGGAAAGCAGGCCGCGACCGCGTCGAACGCGGTCTTGCCCTCGGCCAGCTCGCCGGTGACCGTGGAGACGATGTGCATGACGTGGCTGTAGCGCTCGACCCGGAAGAAATCGACGACGTGCACGGTGCCGGGCTTGCAGACCCGGCCCAGGTCGTTGCGGCCGAGGTCGACGAGCATGACGTGCTCGGCGCGCTCCTTCTCGTCGGCCAGCAGGTCCTTCTCCAGGATCTGGTCTTCCTCGGGGTCGGCCCCGCGCCAGCGGGTCCCCGCGATGGGGTGCGTGGTGGCGCGGCCGTCCCGGACGGTGACCAGGGCCTCGGGGCTGGAGCCGACGATGCTGAACCCGTCGAGCTTCAACAGGTACATGTACGGGCTCGGGTTGGTCGTGCGCAGCACCCGGTAGACGTCGAGCGGGTTGGCCTGGGTCCGCATCTCGAACCGCTGCGACACGACCACCTGGAACGCCTCACCGGCGCGGATCGCCTCCTTGGCGGTCTCGACGGCGGCCTGGTATTCGGCGGGTTCGCGCCTGCGCACGTAGTCCGGCTTGGGCCGGTCGAACACCGCGGCCGTGGGCGCGGCGGGCGTCTGCAGGTCGTGGGTCATCGCGTTGAGCCGGGCGACTGCGTCGTCGTAGGCCGCGTCGACCCGCTCGGGCGAGTTGTCCCAGTTCACGGCGTTGGCGATGAGGGTGATCGTGCCCTCGTGGTGGTCGAGCGCGGCCAGGTCGGTGGCCAGCAGCATGACCAGCTCGGGCAGCTTCAGGTCGTCCTCGGCGAGCTCGGGGAGCCGCTCCAGCCTGCGGACCGCGTCGTAGCCGACGTAGCCGACCATCCCGCCGGTCAGCGGCGGCAGCCCGGGCAGTGGGTCGGTGTGCAGCGCCTTGACCGTCTCGTTGAGCGCCTCGAGCGGGTCGCCGCCGGTCGGCAGGCCCACCGGCGGGGTGCCGACCCAGTGCGCCTCGCCGCCGGTGGCGGTGAGTGCGGCGGGGCTGTTCACGCCGACGAACGACCAGCGCGACCAGGAGCGCCCGTTCTCGGCGGACTCGAACAGGAAGGTGCCCGAGCGGTCGCCCGCGAGCTTGCGGTAGACCCCCACGGGTGTCTCAGCGTCGGCGAGGACCCGCCGCACGACCGGGATGACGCGTCGGTCGGCCGCGAGGGCGTGGAACTCCTCGCGGGTGGGGCTGATCTCACCCATCCCGGTGGTCGAGGGGACCCGGGACGCGATGCCGATGGCGCTGACCATGGCGACATTCTGCCGGGTGGGGATCCGGCGCGTGGGGAGTGGGGTAATTCAACATATGTTGAACTATTCTCGCGACTGCCCCATCATCATGCTATGGCGGACGAAGTTCAGCAGACCCCCAAGCGCGGGCGTCGACCCGGCGGCACCGACACGCGCGCCGCGCTGCTCGCCGCCGCCCGTGAGGTGTTCAGCGAACAGGGGTACGACGGGGCCACCGTCCGGGCGATCGCGGCGCGCGCCGGGGTGGACGCCGCGATGGTCAACCACTGGTTCGGCGGCAAGGAAGCGCTGTTCGGGGAGGCGGTGCTGCAGCTGCCGTTCAACCCGAAGGAGATCATCGCCCACCTGCTCGAAGGCGGGATCGACGATCTGGGCACCCGGATCATCCGCGCGTTTCTCACCACCTGGGACGCCCAGGGGGGCGGGGTGTTCGCCGCGCTGATCCGCAGCGTCGCCGCGCACGAGCAGGTGGCCAACGTGCTGCGCGAGTTCTTCCTCAAGAACGTGTTCGCCCAGCTCGCGGGGAAGGTGGCCGACGACCGGACGGATCTGCGGGCCAACCTGGTGGCTTCGCAGATGATCGGCCTCGGCGTGGTCCGCTACGTCGCCAAGTTCGACCCGCTGGCGGACAGCGATGTGGAGACCTTGGTCCGGGCGATCGGCCCGAACGTCCAGCGCTACCTCACCGGCTCGCTGGACTGACGCCTACGCCTCAAGAAGCCGCCGGGCGTCGAAACAGGTGCGGTCCCCGGTGTGGCAGGCCGCGCCTTCCTGGTCGACGGTGAGCAGAATCGTGTCGCCGTCGCAGTCCAGTCGGACGTCATGGACCTGCTGGGTGTGGCCGGACGTCTCGCCCTTGACCCACAGCTCGCCGCGGCTGCGGGAGAAGTACGTGGCCCTGCGCGTGGTCAGGGTGAGGTGCAGTGCCTCGTCGTTCATCCAGGCGACCATGAGGACCTCGCCGGTGCCGCGCTGCTGGGCGACGGCGCACACGAGGCCTTCGGCGTTGCGCTTGAGGAGGCCGGCGATCTCCGGGTCCAGCTCAGTCATTCGGCACTCCAGTGAAGTGGGCCCGCGCGGGGCCGGTCAGCAACAAGATCACCACGTACATGTGTGCCGCGGCGAGGACGCCGGACGCCACTCGGACCCACCACGGCAAGGCACCCAGGGTGATCACGGTGTGCACCAAGGCGAGCAGCCCGACCGCCACGAGAGCGGCCACGCGGACCCGGGTCCACATCGCCGCGACGGCAATGGCCGCGATCACCGCCAGCACCACCGGAAACCGCACCACGCCCGGGTCGTCGCGGAGCGGCGCGAGCCCGAGGAAAACCACCGCCGCGGCGACGACGATCGCCGCCGACAGCCGGATTTCCAGCGGTCTCACCGCACCTCGACCCCGGAGGCCCGAAGGGTGTCCTTGACCTCGCCGATGCGCAGCTGTCCGAAGTGGAACACGCTGGCGGCGAGGACCCCGTCGGCGCCATGGGCGACGGCGGGCGGGAAGTGCTCCAGCGCGCCCGCTCCCCCGCTGGCGATCAGGGGGACGTCCACGACGGCGCGGACCAGGTCGATCAGGTCGAGGTCGAAGCCCGCCTTGGTGCCGTCGGCGTCCATCGAGTTGAGCAGGATCTCGCCGACGCCGAGTTCCTGGCCGCGGGCGGCCCACTCGACGGCGTCGATGCCGGTGCCGCGCCTGCCGCCGTGGGTGGTGACCTCGAAGCCGGACGGCGTCGGGGCGAACCCCTCGGGGACGCGGCGGGCGTCGACCGACAGCACGATGCACTGGGCGCCGTAGCGGTGGGAGGCCTCGCGGAGGAACTCGGGGCGGGCGATCGCGGCGGTGTTGATGCTCACCTTGTCGGCGCCCGCACGGAGCAGTTTGTCGACGTCGCCGACCTCGCGGACGCCACCGCCGACCGTCAGCGGGATGAAGACCTGCTCGGCTGTGCGGCGGACCACGTCGAAGGTGGTCTCACGGTCCGAAGAGGACGCGGTGACGTCCAGGAAGGTCAGCTCGTCGGCGCCTTCGGCGTCGTAGGCGGCGGCCAGTGCCACCGGGTCGCCCGCGTCGACCAGGTCGGCGAAGTTGACACCCTTCACCACCCGGCCCGCGTCGACGTCGAGACAAGGGATCACGCGCACCGCTACAGACATGCCTTCGAGCCTACGTGGCGGCGATACTGGGGTCCGAAGGACCACGAAGGGGAGGCGATGGCAGGCCGCAGACCGGGACAGACCCAGACGCGCGAGCACATCCTGACCGCCGCGCGCAGCCAGTTCGGCGCGCTCGGGTACGGCGGCGCGACCATTCGCGGGATCGCGGCGGAGGCCTCGGTGAACCCGGCTCTCATCCACCACTTCTTCGGTACGAAGGAGCAGGTCTTCGTCGAGGCGCTGAGCCTGCCGGTCAACCCGACGGTCATGGCCGAGGTCGTGCTGAACGGCCCCCGGGACCACGCGGGCGAGCGACTGGTGCGGCTGATGCTCGGCCTGTGGTCGGCCCCGGAACCCAGCAAGTCCTTCCTGGCCCTGCTGCGCTCGGTGTCGACCAACGAACAGGCCGCCAAGATGCTCCGCGAATTCCTGGAGCGCGCGGTGCTGACGAAGGTCGCGGAGGCGCTGGGGGTCCCCCGGCTGCGGATGACGGCGATGGCCGCACAGCTGGTGGGCCTGGCGATGGTCCGGTACGTGGTGCGGGTGGAGCCGATGGCCTCGGCGTCGGATGACGAGGTCGTCGCCGTGGTCGCGCCGGTGATCCAGCACTACCTGGACGGCGACGGGCCGGTCCAGGCAGGCGAAGTTCTTTCAAGCCCGAGCGACGATTCCGCGCGGGCGGCGCGGTCTCGCTGGTGAACGACCGCGAACGATTCGTCCTGACCCAGGAGTTCCGCCATGACCACACCAGAACGATCAACAGACCTCCGCCGCGCGACCGATATCTGGCCACTGGTGCACGCTGAGCGCGTGGCGTTGTCGGCGGACCTCGCCGACCTGACCGACCGCCAGTGGGCGACGCGGTCGTTGAGCGCCGATCTCACGGTGCGCGAGGTGCTCGCGCACCTCACCGCGGCGGCGAGCCTCACCCCAGTGCGATGGCTGGCGGGGGTGATCCGCTGCCGGTTCGACTTCGACAAGCAGGTCGCCATGCGGCTGGCCCAGCACCTGGGCGCGACGCCTGCCGATACGCTCGCGCGGTTCCGACAGGTGGTCATCAGCACCACCAAACCACCCCTTCCGGTCGTCGCGATGCTCGGCGAAGCGGTCGTGCACGGCGAGGACATCCGCAGGCCGCTGGGTGTCCGACGCGACTACCCGGTCGCCACGCTCACTCGGCTGGCCGATTACTACCAGGGTTCAGACCTCGTCGTCCTCGCCAAAGGCCGCATCGGCGGCCTCCGACTGGTCGCCGCCGACGGCCCGTTCGCCACCGGCTCCGGGCCGTTGGTGTCCGGCGCGACCCTGGCCCTGATCATGGCCATGACCGGCCGCACCCTCTACTGCGAGGAACTCGACGGCGACGGCGTCGCCGTTCTCCGCGAGCGTTGCGCGGCAGCGCGGCCGTGACCCAGCGACAGCTGTGGCGAAGAGGGTGAACGCGACCTCAACGGCTGCCCGCGACCGGTTTCGTGGCCAGGCGCACGAGTCGCATGGCGAGGCTGGGGCGGGCGACCCGCCACGCCGAGGGCTCCACCGGCGCTTGGCCGTAGGACGGGATGCCGTCGGTGATCAGCTCGGTGATTCTCGGCTCGTCCAGCGACTTCGCCGCGAAGTCGTAGAGCTGTCGCAGCCGCGGGATGATCACGCCGAAATCGAGCAGCCGGGGCAGGCGGCCTTCCTCTGCGATGAGCCGGGCCAGCGAGCCGCCCGCCACCGGGTAGTGCTGCGGGAACACCCGGCGCAGGCTGAGGAACAGGCCGACCGTCCCATAGCGAGGGTCGCCGAGATGTCTGGCCGCGCGGCCGAGTCTGCCCGCGGCCAGCCGGGGCTCGGCGACCAGCGCGTGCGCGTAGAGCGCGCGGACCAGCGTCACGTTGATCATGAAACGTTCGAGCGGGGTCTCGTCGTGGGCGAGTTCCTCGTGTTCGAGGTAGCCGGCGACGATGCTGGCGTTGTGCGCCCGGTACCAGGTGACCGGCGTGGGCGTGCGGACGAAGTCGGTCCAGAGTTCGACCGCGCGCGAGGACACGTGGCCACCGCGGGCCAGGTCGGCCTCGATCTTGTCGCGCAGCAGGCGCTCGTTGACCGCCCGCCACCACGGGCTCCCCCGCACCGGCGACAGCACGCCGCGCTCGAACTCCCAGCGCAGGAAGCTCAGCTCGCCCCGCGCGAAACCGCGCCGGGCGGGGGTCTCGTAGAACTCCCCAGCGAGCCGGAACCGGCCCGCGGCGTCGTCGCGGACCTGCTCGACCCGCTCTTCGGCGGCCTCGCGGTGTCGTGCCATCGAGACCAGGGTGTCAGCTAAGCCACTGGTTGTGCGCGCCAGCGGTGCATGAGGTCGGCCACGGCTCGGGCGTCATCGAGCAGGACCCGGACTTCGACTCGGGCTTCCTCCAGTTGCAGATCGCGGTCGACCAGCAGGCCCTTGCGCCCCTCGGCGCCGCGCCAGCGGCTTGTCGCGCGGCGTTCCATGTGGGCGGCTTTGCGGATCATCGCGACTGGCCTGCGATTCTCCTTCACGAGTTCGCGGTGGACCTTCACCAAGCCGACGACGAGTTGGTCGATCGGCTTGCCGACACCGAACCGCACGGAGTCCTCGGCGGCGGCCGCGGCCCGGGCGATGGCGGTGTCCGGTTCGAACAGCGCCTCGACGACCGGCAGCGCCGCCGTCGCCTCGCCCCCGGCGTCGAAGGACGCCACCGCCGCCTCCCACGTCCCGATCCCGCCGCGCACCGTGGAGAGGAACCGCTCGGGCATCTCGTCGACGCGCAACCTGGGACGGTCGGCGGACATGGCCAGCAACAGCGCGGACATGGCTTGGGCGGCGGGCATCGGACCTCCGGGTAGTGCGTCGGCGTGATCACCGTACGACTCGAACGGTCCCGTGCGTACCTCTTGACGGGCGAACTCCACGGGCGCAGAATTAAACGCATGACTAATTCTGCGGTGCTGGTACACGGCCTGCGGGTCCGCCGCGGCGGTCTCGAGGTGCTGCGCGACGTCGGGTTCGAGGTGCCACGCGGATCGGTCACCGGTCTGCTCGGGCCCAGCGGGTGCGGCAAGACGACGCTGATGCGCGCGATCGTCGGCGCACAGATCGTCGAGGGTGGCGAGGTGACGGTCCTCGGCCTGCCCGCGGGCGACCCGAAGCTGCGCGACCGGGTCGGGTACGCGACCCAGAACCCGGCCGTCTACGCCGACCTGACAGTGGCGGAGTGCTTGCGCTACTTCGCTTCCGTGCTCAAGGCGCCCGCGTCCGATGTGGACCGGGTGATCGCCGACGTCGACCTCGGCGGCCAGGCGAACCAGCTCGTCGGCAAGCTCTCCGGCGGCCAGCGCAGCCGGGCCAGCCTGGCGGTCGCGCTGCTCGGCGAGCCGGAGCTGCTGGTGCTCGACGAGCCCACGGTCGGCCTGGACCCAGTCCTGCGCGACGACCTCTGGGCGCTGTTCGGCAGGCTCGCCAAGGCGGGCACGACGCTGCTGGTGTCCAGTCACGTGATGGACGAGGCCGCCCGCTGCGAGCGGCTGCTGCTCATGCGCGAGGGCGCCATCCTCGCCGACGACACCCCGGAAGGCCTGCGCGTCGACACCGGCAAACACGACCTGGAACAGGCGTTCCTGCACCTGGTGCGATCGAGGGAGGCGGCGTGAACGCGACCATCACCCTGGCCACGGCCCGGCGGATCCTGACCCAGCTGCGGCACGACCCGCGCACCATCGCGATGCTGCTGCTGGTCCCCACCCTGCTGATGACGCTGCTCCGGTTCGTGTTCAACAACGAGCAGGTGTTCAGCCGGATCGCGCCCGCGCTGCTCGGCGTGTTCCCGTTCGTGATCATGTTCCTGATCGCCTCGGTCACGACCCTGCGCGAGCGCACGACGGCCACGCTCGAACGGCTGATGACCATGCCCCTGGCCAAGCTCGACCTGATCCTGGGCTACGCCATTGCCTTCGGCGGGATCGCGGTGTTCCAAGTGGGCATCGCGACCGGCGTCTCGGTGCTGTGGCTGGGACTCGACGTCGCCGGTTCGGTGTGGACGCTGCTGCTGATCGCGGTGCTCGACGCCCTGCTGGGCATGGCACTCGGGCTGCTGGTCAGCGCGTTCGCGACCAGCGAGTTCCAGGCGATCCAGTTCATGCCGCTGTTCGTCCTGCCGCAGTTCCTGCTGTGCGGGCTGCTGCAGCCGCGCGACAGCATGGGCTGGGTGCTCAACGCGCTGTCCGACGTGATGCCGCTGTCCTACGCCGTCGACGCCCTCACCCAGGTCACCCGCTCCGCCGAGGTCGACCTGACGCTGCTGCGCAACCTGGTGGTCGTCGGGGCCTGCGTCGTGCTCGCCGTGGTCCTGGGTGCGGCGACCCTGCGCCGCCGCACCCCCTGACTCGCCCGTCTTTCTGGAAATCCGGCCTCCTAGGCGACCGGCGAACCGGCGGGCCTGACCTTCTGCGTGCCGACCGGCGTGGCCAGCGACTTCGCGTGCCGCGCGCCGGAGGTCGGGCTGAGCCGGTCGCCGATGTAGTACCAGTCCATCTGGACGCGCCGCGGGTTCACGTCGACCACCGAGTAGCCGTGCGAGTCCAGCTCGATGTACTTGAGGTGCCAGTTCCCCGCGTACAGCGCGGTTTCCGCGACCACGGACCCGGTCCGCGCCGGGATCTTGAGGATGTCGTCGATGTTGTCGCTGGTCACCGAGGTCGTGACGAACTCGGTGGCCACACTGTTGCCGTTCCACCAGTAGCTGGAGCGGTCGATCGGCACGTCCGCGCCCCACGACGAGTGGATGTCGCCGGTCAGGAACACGGTGTTCTTGACCCGGTTGTCCTTGAGGTGCCCCAACAGTTCCTGCCGGTCGGCGGTGTAGCCGTCCCAGGCGTCGGAGTTGGCCGCGACGCCGCCGAGCGGCAGCCCGAGCAGGCTGCCGAGCGCTTCGAGGAACCGCGCCTCGACGTTGCCCACCGAGATCGGCGTGATCATCACCGAGTTGCCGACGAGCTTCCAGGTGGCGTCCGTGCCGGACAGACCGGACTTGAGCCACGCCATCTGCGGGTCGCCGGTGATCGTGCGGGCCGGGTCGTTCGGGTCGCCGGAGGACGGGGTGGTCTGCAGCGAGCGGTAGCTGCGCAGGTCGAGCAGGGACAGTTCGGCGAGCCGTCCCCAGCGGAACCGCCGGTAGATCTGGCCGTCGGGTCCCTGGCGCACCGGCATCCACTCGAAGTACGCCTGTCGCGCCGCGGCCTTGCGCGCGTTCCAGTCGCCTTCGTTCGGCTGGTGGTTCTGGGCGCCGCCGGACCAGGTGTCGTTGGCGTACTCGTGGTCGTCCCAGGTGATGAACCACGGCTGGGCGGCGTGCAGCGCCTGGAGATCCGGGTCGGTCTTGTACTGGGCGTGGCGGCGGCGGTAGTCGGCGAGGGAGAGCATCTCGTGGGCGGGCTCGTGCGGGCGGACGGTCACGCCACCGGCACCGAAGCCGCCCACCTGGTACTCGTAGAGGTAGTCGCCGACATGCAGGACACCGTCGAGATCGGCGCGCGCCGCGAGGTGGCGGTAGGCGGAGAAGTAGCCTGCCTGCCAGTTCGAGCAGGACACCTGGCCGAGGCGCAGCTTACTCACGGCCGCGTCCACAGCCGGGGCGGTCCGGGTGCGCCCGGTCGCCGAGGCGATGCCGTCGAGCGTGAACCGGTAGTAGTAGACGGTCGCCGAAGCCAGTCCCCCGGCCTCGACCTTGACGGTGTGGTCGCGCGCGGGGCCGGTCGTGGCGGCGCCCGACTGGACGATGTTGGCGAACGCCGAGTCGGTCGCCATGTCCCAGTGGACCTCGACCTCCGGGCCCGCACCGGAGCCTGGAGTTGCCTCGGGAGTGGGCGTGACACGGGTCCACAGTAGGACGCCGTCGGGTAAGGGGTCACCTGAGGCGACACCGTGCGCGAACTGCGGCACGGCCGCCGCACTGGCCGGGGAAGCCAGCGCGGCCGGGATGAGCAGGGCGCCACCGGCCACCGCTGAGGTGCGGAGGAAGGCGCGGCGATCGAACGATGTGGTGGGAGTCACGCCTACAAGTGGTACACCTCGACATGAAGTGTCACACCCACTATTCGGATGAACTTGCCGGTAACTTGTACTGTCCTCCCATGGCATCGGACGGGCTGACCCGACTCGGCGACGGCAAATACCTCCTGGTCACCACCTTCAAGCGCGACGGCACCGCGGTCCCCACCCCGGTCTGGGTCGCGCGCGACGGTGAGGCCCTCTACTTCTGGACCGTCACCGACTCGGGCAAGGTCAAGCGCATCCGCAACAACGGCCGCGTGCAGCTCACCGAGTGCGACTTCGGCGGCAAGCCCCTCGGCGACACCTTCGAGGGCAAAGCCCGCCTCCTCGACGCCGACGGGTCCGACCGGGCCCGCTCACTGATCCAGAGCAAGTACGGGTTGGTCGGCCGGATCACCATGCTCGGCAGCAGGCTGCGCCGCGGCTCCGAGGGCACCATCGGCGTCGAGATCACCGTGGGTGCGACCGACTGACGCCTCAGTGCCCGGCGTCGCGCCGGTCGTACTCGTGGAACGCCTCTGCGACACTGCCTTCGAGAACGCAGGCCATCGCGTAGGAGATCGTCGAGATCCACGCTTCGAGCCGCTCGACGTCCGCATCGCTGATCAGGTTGTTGCGCCGGAGCATCCCATCAGGATCGACCCCCCCATGCGCGGCGTGCCGCGAGGTGGTGTCGAGCCTGGTGGGCAGCTGCCACTACGGCAAGGCCGACAGCGCCTCGGGAAGGGTGAAGTTGCCGTTGTACAAGGCTTTTCCGACGATCGCACCCTCGACGCCGAGGTCGGACAGGCCCGCGAGGGCGATCAGGTCGTCCACACTGGACACTCCGCCGGAGGCGATCACCGGGGCGTCCGTGCGCGCGCAGACGTCGCTGAGCAGCTTCAGGTTCGGGCCCTGGAGGGTGCCGTCCTTGCTGACATCGGTGACCACGTAACGGGAGCAGCCGTCCTTGTCGAGGCGCTCCAACACATCCCACAGCTCGCCGCCGTCGGTGGTCCAGCCGCGGGCCGCGACCCGGTGGACGCCGTCGACGATGCGCACGTCCAGGCCGACCGCGACCTTCTCGCCGTGTTCGGCGATGGCCTTGGCGCACCAGGTGGGGTCTTCCAGCGCCGCGGTGCCCAGGTTGACCCGGGCGCAGCCGGTCGCCAGTGCGGCGGCCAGGGAGTCGTCGTCGCGGATGCCGCCCGACAGCTCGACCTTCACGTCGAGGGTGCCGACGACCTCGGCGATGAGGTCGCGGTTGCTGCCCCGGCCGAAAGCGGCGTCGAGGTCGACCAGATGGACCCACTCGGCGCCGTCGGTCTGCCACGCGAGGGCGGCGTCCAGCGGGGAGCCGTAGTCGGTCTCGGTGCCCGCGGCACCCTGGACGAGTCGGACGGCCTGGCCGTAGGCCACGTCGACGGCGGGTAGCAAGTAGAAGCTCACCGGAGCAGCCTATGCGGCCGGGTGCGCGCGGCGGTGCATGAGGTAGCCCACGGCGAAGCCGACGACCAGGAGCAGTGCCCACACCCACAGCGGCAGGGTGCCGATCAGCGCGGTCAGCACCCCGGCGAGGGCGGCGCCGACCGCGCCGCCGAGCGTCGTGGCGGTGGACCGCCTGCGCCTGCGCGCCGTGGTCGAGCGCCGTCGGCTGGCGGGTGTGGTGCGCCGCTTGCGCGGGGCGGTCATCCCGTGACGTCCTTGAGCCAGTTCTCCAGCAGCCGCGCGCCCGCGTCGCCGGACTTCTCCGGGTGGAACTGGGTGGCCGATAGCGGCCCGTTCTCTGCCGCGGCCACGAAGTCGCCGCCGTGGTTCGCCCAGGTGACCAGCGGCGGGATCATCGGCGGTTCCGGGTGCAGGTCCCAGGTGCGCGCCGCGTAGGAGTGCACGAAATAGAACCGGGTCTCCGGGTCCATTCCGCCGAACAGCACCGACTTCTCCGGCGCGCGCACGGTGTTCCAGCCCATGTGCGGCACGATCGGGGCGTCGAGGCGGTCGACGACGCCGGGCCACTCGGCGCAGCCCTCGGTCTCCACGCCGTGCTCGATACCGCGCTCGAAGAGGATCTGCATGCCGACGCAGATGCCCAGCACCGGACGGCCGCCCGCGAGCCTGCGACCGATGATCCGGTCGCCGCGAATGCCTCGCAGGCCCGCCATGCAGGCGGCGTACGCGCCGACACCGGGGACGACCAGCGCATCGCACTCGACGGCTGCCTGGAAGTCGCCGGTCACCTCGACCTCGGCGCCGACGCGGCGCAGGGCTCGCTCAGCGGAGCGCAGGTTTCCGGATCCGTAATCAAGTACGACGACTCGTGCCACGCCGTTCAGCCTAGTCGCTGGACGCGCGTGACCTAACCGTGACCAAACTGGCGTGTCAATTCACTCGAAAGTGGGTAATCACCAGGTCACGGCCAGGTCGGGCCGGAGTCCGAGGAGGGCGACAATGACCACCAACACCCGGGTGCGCTGGGGTTTGGCCGTCATCCTGTTCTTTGCCGCGATCGTCGACGCCTACCTGGCGATGTCGGAGTCGGTGGTGTGGCCCGCCGTGCTCGCCGTCGTCTGGCTCGGCATCGCGGGTGCGCTCATCACGCCGCGCCCGGCTTCCCCTGCCATCGAGGTCCCCCGGCCCCGGACCGCGCCCGCACCCACGCGCGCGGCACACGTCTGAGCGGTCAGTACCCGAGGAGTTCCCTCAGGGTCTTCGCGATCCCGGCGGCGTCGAGCCCGTGGATCTCGTCGTGCTGCTCGGGCGTTCCGTAGGCACGCACTTCCAGGTCCCGCCGCACGCCGACCGAACGCTGCCGGTGCGGGACGTCGGCGAGCGCGTCGGCGACTTGGGCGGCCGAGGTCCCCCGCAGGTACGGCTCCACGACCAGCACGTTCGGCGCGGCCGAGTCGACCGCGGCCCGCAGGCCCGCGCTGTCGAACGGCCGGATCGTCGGGGTGTAGAGCACCGAGACGTCCAGGCCCTCGCTCGCGGCCAGCACGGTGTCCAGGGTGGGGCCGATCGCGAGGACGGCGCCCAGGCTGCCGTGCTTGAGCGGGACGAACTCGCCGGTCACCGGCTGCGGTCGAGAGTTGGACCGCGCGGACAGCCGCAGGTAGACGCGGTCGTCGCCGGCGATGGCGCCCGCGAGCAGCGGGCCGACCTCATCAGGGTGGCCCGGGACATGCACCGTCCAGCCCGGCAGCGTGTCGAAGAGCGCGACGTCGGCGGCCGCCTGGTGGGTGCGGCCCATGGCGGGGTTGTCGTAGGAGGCGCCGACGCTGACCAGGACAGCCCCGACGTCCTGGTGGCCCAGGTCGAGTTTGATCTGCTCGTAGGGCCGCTCGACGAGGAACGGGCCGTAGGTGTGCACGACCGGGCGGAAACCGGTCAGCGCGAGACCGCCCGCCACCCCGATCATCGCCTGTTCGCGGATGCCGACGTTGACCACCCGGTCCGGGTAGTCGCGCAGCGGCCGGTCGAACAGGTCGCGCGAGATCGCGGCGAGCACGAGCGCCACCCGCGGGTCCTGGTCGAGCGCCTCGGTCAGGTGCACGGCGAACGCCTCACCCATGGTGCGCAGGTCGACGGTGGTCATGCTGTCAGCCCTTCTGGACGTCGGCGACCACGACGAGCGTCCTGCCGGGGTGGTCGGCGGTGAGAGCGGCGTGGATGGCGTCGTGGTCGCGGCCGTCGACGGTGGCGGTCGCCCAGTTCTCCACCGCGAAGCGCTCCGCGATGCCGCCCGGCCAGCCGTGGTCGGAGCTGTGGTTGTCGATCACGAGGACGGCGTAGAAAGCCATGGGGCCGTGGCCTTTGGACAGCAGGAAGCGGTCGCGGTCGGGGTCGTCGACACGGTCCGGGGCGACGTCGAGCACCCGGTCATAGAGGACCCACAGCACGTCGAGCGTCGACGCCGCGGCCCACTCGTGCTTCTCGTCGCCGGTCATCCTGGCGAACAAGGCCGCCAGGTGCGTGGTGTCGGATGTCATGGGCCTACGGTGCAACTTCGAGTTCACTGGAGGTCAAGAACCTGCTGGCGATCCTGACCGGCACTGTGATCCACTACACCCCGTTATGCACATCAAACTCTCCAAGCGCCTGTCGAAGGCGCTGCGGCACGACCCGGCCCACCTGGGCCTCACCCTGGACGCCGCGGGCTGGACCGACATCACCGCCGTCCTCGCCGCCCTGCGCGTCGACCGCGCCAGCCTCGACGCCGTCGTGGCCGAGAACAACAAGCAGCGGTTCGCCTACGACGAGTCCGGGACGCGGATCCGGGCCAGCCAGGGCCACAGCGTCCCCGTCGACCTCGGCCTGCTGCCCGCCACCCCGCCGGACGTGCTCTACCACGGGACGGTGGCGGCGGTACTCCCCGCGATCATGGCGGACGGGCTGCGGCCGATGAACCGCCACCACGTGCATCTGTCGGCGACTCGCGAGACCGCTGTGAGGGTCGGGGCGCGGCGAGGGAAGCCGGTCATCCTGGTGATCGACGCGGCCGCGATGACGGCCGACTGCCACGTCTTCCACGTCAGCGCCAACGGCGTCTGGCTGACCGACCACGTGCCGTCGCGGTACTTCGACCTACCTGGAGGTCCCCGGTAGGCTCTCGGGGTGTCCAAGCTTCCAGAGATGCTGACCATCGGCGAGGTCGCCGATCGCAGCGGTGTTCCCCATACGGCCCTGCGCTTCTACGAAGAGCGCGGGCTGATCACCTCCGAGCGCACGGCGGGCAACCAGCGGCGGTACGCGCGGGCGGTGTTGCGGCGGTTGGCGTTCATCCGGACCGCCCAGCGGGTCGGGCTGTCATTGGAAGAGATCCACGACGCGCTCGATTTGCTGCCCGAGCGGCGGACGCCGACGAAGGTGGACTGGAGCAAACTGTCCAAGTCCTGGCGCGGCGAGATCGAGGCACGCATCGACGCTTTACAACGGCTGCGCGACAACCTGACGTCCTGCATCGGGTGCGGGTGCCTGTCGCTCAAGTCCTGTGGGCTGATCAACAGTGAGGACGCGCTGGCGAAGTTCGGGCCCGGCGCGCCGCGGCTGAAGGCGGCGACCGAGGGCGGGATCTGATGTGGCTGTGACATGGCAGCTACGCCACTCCGCGCCCCGGCGGCGGCCGCGACCTCGGCGACATCACCGACCCGATCCGCCGCGAGGACCTGCGCACCGGGGACGCGCGGGTGGCATCGGGCAAGCACGTGCGGCTCTTCGAGTCTCATGAGGAGAGGTACCAAGCCAGGGCACCGCCGCCTGCCATCGCGGCGAAGACGGCCAGGAGGATGGCCATGCCCTTGGCCGTCTTCCAGGTCGTGTAGACGCCTCCGATGAGGATTCCCGCCAACGCGATCAGGCCGATGACGACGAGGTCCTTCGACAGCAACTCAGTCTCCCGACTGCTCAGAGAACGCCCTTGGTCGACGGGACGCCGCCGACCCTCGGGTCCGATTCGGTCGCCGCGCGCAGGGCCCGGGCGAAGGCCTTGTACTCGGCCTCGGTGATGTGGTGCGGGTCCCGGCCGTGGATCACTCGCAGGTGCAGGGCGATCTGGGCGTGGAAGGCGATCGACTCGAAGACGTGGCGGTTGAGGACCGTCGGGTAGTTGTTGCCCACGACGAAACCGGTCATGACCTCGGGCTCGCCGGTGTGCACGCAGTACGGCCGCCCGGACACGTCGACCGCCGCGTGCGCGAGGGTCTCGTCCATCGGGATCCAGGCGTCGCCGAAGCGGCGGATGCCCGACTTGTCGCCCAGGGCCTCACGCAGGGCCTGGCCCAGGACGATGGAGACGTCTTCGACCGTGTGGTGGGCGTCGATCTCGATGTCGCCGGTGGCGCGCACCGTCAGGTCGAACGAGGCGTGCACGCCGAAGGCGGTGAGCATGTGGTCGAAGAACGGGACACCGGTCGAGACCTCGACCTTGCCCGAGCCGTCGAGGTCGACTTCGACCAGAACGGACGACTCCTTGGTGATCCGCTCGACGCGGCCGACACGGTTCATTTGATGATCTCCTTGCTGGCAGCCAGGAAAGCGTCGTTCTCCACCGGGGTGCCCACGGTCACCCGCAGGAACCCGGGGATGCCGACGTCCCGGATGAGCACGCCTTCGTCCAAATAGGACTTCCAGGCGGCGGGCGCGTCGTCGAACTGTCCGAAGAGGACGAAATTGGCGTCGCTGGGCACCACGTCGGCGCCGAGCCCGGCCAGGGCTGCGGCCACCCGGTCGCGTTCGGCGGCCAGCGCGTGCACCGAGGCGAGGGTCTGCTCGGCGTGGCGCAGGGCCGCGCGGGCGGCGGCCTGGGTGAGCGCGGACAGGTGATACGGCAGGCGCACCAACAGAAGCGCGTCGACGACGGCGGGCGCGGCGGCCAGGTAGCCCAGCCGCCCACCCGCGAAGGCGAACGCCTTGCTCATGGTGCGGCTGACGATCACCTGCGTGGGGAACTCGTCGATCAGGTGCACGGCGCTCTGCTGCGGGGAGAACTCCGCGTAGGCTTCGTCGACCACCACGATGCCCGGCGCGGCCTTGACAAGCGCGCGCAGGTCGTCGAGCGGGATCGACTGGCCGGTCGGGTTGTTCGGGCTGGTCACGAAGACCACGTCCGGCGACCGCTCGGCCAGCACCTTCACCGCTTCGTCCACGTCGAGAGAGAAGTCGGCGCGGCGCGGGGTCGGCGCCCACTCGGTGCGAGTCCCACCGGCGATGATCGGGTGCATCGAGTACGACGGCTCGAACCCGAGCGCGACCCGCCCGGGACCGCCGAACGCCTGCAGGATCTGCTGCAGGATCTCGTTGGACCCGTTGACGGCCCACAGGTTCGCCACCGTCAGCGGCACACCGGTCGACTCGGCCAGGTAGCGCGCCAGGTCGTCGCGCAGCGCGATGGCGTCGCGGTCTGGGTACCGGTGCAACGTGCCCGCGATCTCCTGGACGGCCGCGGTGATGTCGGCGACCAACTCCGGCGGCGGCGGGTACGGGTTCTCGTTGGTGTTCAACGGGAACGGCACATCGAGCTGCGGCGCGCCGTAGGGCGACCGGCCGCGCAGGTCGTCGCGCAGCGGCAGGTCGCGCAGGGCCGCCCGCTGTCCGGGGGTGGTCATGACTCGAACCTCGCGGTGACCGCTTCGCCGTGCGCGGGCAGGTCCTCGGCGTTGGCGAGGGCGACGACGTGGCCCGCCACCTCGCGGAGCGCGTCCTCGGAGTAGTCGATGACGTGGATGCCGCGCAGGAACGTCTGCACCGACAACCCCGATGAGTGCCGCGCGCAGCCGCCGGTGGGCAGCACGTGGTTGGACCCGGCGCAGTAGTCGCCGAGCGAAACAGGTGCGTACGCGCCGACGAAGATCGCGCCGGCGCTGCGGACGCGAGCCGCGACGGTCCGCGCGTCGGCGGTCTGGATCTCCAGGTGCTCGGCCGCGTAGGCGTCTACCACCCGCAGCCCGTCATCCACAGTGGACACCAGGACGCAGCCGGACTGCTTGCCGCGCAACGCGGTCGTGACTCGGTCGGAGTGCTTCGTCGCCTTGGCCCGGATCTCCAGCTCGGCGTCGACGGCGTCGGCCAGCTCGACGGAGTCGGTGACCAGCACGCTCGCCGCGAGCGGGTCGTGCTCGGCCTGGCTGATCAGGTCGGCGGCGACGTGCGCCGGGTCGGCGGTGGCGTCGGCGAGGATGGCGATCTCGGTCGGCCCGGCCTCGGAGTCGATGCCGATGAGACCGCGCAGCAGGCGCTTCGCCGCGGTCAGGTAGATGTTGCCCGGCCCGGTGACCATGTCGACCGGGGCCAACTCGGCGCCGTCGGTGTCGACGCCGCCGTAGGCCAGCAGCGCCACCGCCTGCGCGCCGCCCACAGCCCAGACCTCCTCGACGCCGAGCAGCTCGGCGGCCGCGAGGATCGTCGGGTGCGGACGGCCGCCGAACTCGGCCTGCGGCGGCGAGCACACGACGAGCGACTCGACCCCGGCGGCCTGCGCGGGAACGACGTTCATGACCACGCTCGACGGGTACACCGCGAGCCCGCCCGGCGCGTAGAGCCCGACCCTGGCGACCGGCACCCAGCGCTCGGTGACCGTGCCACCGGGGACGACCTGGGTGGTCACGTCGGTGCGGCGCTGTTCGGCGTGCACCACGCGGGCGCGCGCGATCGACTCCTCAAGGGCGGCGCGCACCGCCGGGTCCAGCTCCTCCAGCGCGCGCGTCAACTCCGCGGCGGGCACCCGGACCGACTCGGGGCGGACCCGGTCGAACCGCTCGGTGAACTCCAGGGCGGCCTCGACCCCGCGCTCACGGACCCCGTCGACGATCGGCCGCACCTGATGGATGACCGCGTCCACGTCGACCTCGGCCCGGGGCAGCGCGTGGCGCAGCTCGACGGGCGACGGGACGGCGGAGCGCAGGTCAGTACGGGTGAGCATGGGGTCCTTCCATCAGCGCGGGGACCCCTCAAGAGTAAGGCGTCGCCCTCCCGGCGTGACCGTCGCGTCCGTCACCGCAGGGAGGCGACCGCCTCCACGGCTGTATCGATCTGGTCTGGGGCGACGAAGTAGTGCGGCGAGGCCCGGACGACCTCGCTGAGACCACGCCGAGTCATGTCGTAGCGGGTGGACGGCAACCCGCTGACCGTCACGGTGATGTCGTGGCCGCGCAGCTTGTCGCGGACCTCGGCCGCGGCCATGCCCTCGACGGTGAACGTGACCAGGCCGCACTGCTGTTTGCCCTGGTCACGCACCTGAACACCGGGAATTGACGCCAGACCGTCGCGCAGTCGGCCCGCCCGGTCGGCGACCGCCGCCGCGATGGCGTCGATGCCCAGGTCCAGGGCGTAGCGGGCGGCGGAGATGAAGCCAAGACGCTCGGCGACGCCGGATTCCCACAGCTCGAAGACGCGGGCGTCGTCGCGCAGCTCGAACTCGCTCGCGCCGGTCCACTCGCCGCTGTGCAGGTCGACCAGCCGGGGCACCAGCCGCTCGCGGGCCGCCCGGCTCACGGCGAGCACTCCGGTCCCGCGCGGGCCGCGCAGCCATTTGCGGCCCGCGCCGCTGATGAAGTCGACGCCCATCCCGCTCAGGGACAGCGGGAGCTGGCCGATCGACTGGCAGGCGTCGAGCGCCACCATGGCACCCACCTCACGCGCGGCCTCCACGACCGCTTCGACCGGGTTGACCAGGCCGTTGTTCGTCGGCACGTGGACCAGTGAGATGAACTTGACTCGCTCGTCGAGCATCCCGCGCAGCGCGTCGACGTCGACCTCGCCGTCCGATGTGGACGGAATCGGCTCGACCGTGGCGCCGGTGAGTTCGGCCCGGCGGAGCAGCGGGATCGCGTTGCCGCCATATTCGGCCTCGGTGGCGAGCAGGCGGTCGCCCGGTCCGAGCGGCAGCGCGTCGAAGGCGGCGAGGTAGGAGCGGGTCGCGCTGTCGGTGAAGGCGATCTCATCGGCGGCGCAGCCCAGCAGGTCGGCGAAGACGCCGTAGCCCGCTTCGAGGTCGTCGAGGCGTTCGGCGCCCGCGCGGTAGCCGCCGACCTCCTCCTCGCGGCGCAGGTGCGCGACGACCTCGTCGACGATCGGGCGCGGGACCAGGGATGCTCCGGCGCTGTCGAGGAACACGCCGTTCGCCGCGCCCGGGGTGAGCGCGCGGACGGCTTCCAGGTCGATCATCGAGGTGCCCAGGTCTGCAGGTTCCACCATGCCCCCCACGTGTGGTCGGTGCCCGGACCGTCGACGACGGCCCGGTATCCGGTCCAATTCTGCCGAATCACGTAGCTGTGTCCGGTCTCGGCGAGTACCACGGCGGACGGCGCGGCGAGGTAGGCACGGGTCAGCGCCCGGTACGCCACCGCGCGCTGGGCCGGGTCGGTGACGGCGCGCGCCGCCGCGTCGCCCAGCCACGACAGTGCCCGGCCCGGGTCGAATGGGTCGCCCACCGCGCAAAGTTCGGCGGTGGACCCGGTGAGTGCGTCGCGCGCGACCGGCTCGGCGGTGACCCGCACGCCGATCGTGGCGGCGGCGCGGGCGAAGCCCGCGACGAGGTCACGCGCGGTGAGATCACCGGCGGGGTAGCCGACGGGGATGACCGCGAGCACGCCCGCCTTGGTGCGCGGCCCGGCCGCGGCGGCCGTCCACCCGGCGGCTTCGAGGAGTTCCTTCGCGCGGGGCACGTCGAGGTCGAAGCGAGCGCTGGGCTCGGCGAACTCCGCGAGCGCGGCGGGCAGCGGGATCGAGGTCGCGGCGCCCTTGCCCGCCAGCGCCTCCTCCACGAGTTCGCGCCGGTCGACGACGAGGTTCAGCGCCTGCCGCACCACCGGGTCGCCGGTGACGGGGCCCTCGGGCAGGGAGACCAGCCGGACGTCGCCCGCGGCGTGGTCGACGACGGTGAGGCCTGAGGTGGCGGCGAAACCCGACGCCAGGGTTGTGGGCAGCACGGCGCCGTCGAGTTTGCCGTCGCGCAGGAGTTGGGCACGGGTCTCGTCGTCGGCGATGAACTCGACGGTGACCTCGCTCAGCTTCGGTGTGCCGAGGTAGTAACCGGGGTGGGCCTTGAGGACGAGCTTGCGGCCGGGCTCCCACGCGGCGACCTGGTACGGGCCGGTGCCGTTGGTCCCCTCCGCGGCCGGTTTGACGCCCAGGACCAGCAGACCCGCGAACGCCGGGTATGGCTGGGACAGCTCGAAGCGCACCGTGGCCGCGTCGAGCGCGCGGACGTCGGACAGCATCCAGAACTTCGGGCGCACCGGGCCGTCGAGCACACGCCGGTAGGTCGCGACGACGTCGTCGGCGTCGAACGGGCTGCCATCGTGGAACTTCACGTCGCCGCGCAGGGTGACCGTCCAGGATCGACCGTCGGCCGCGGGCAGGGGCAGCGCGGCGGCCAGCGCGGCCCGGAGCGTGCCGCCCGGCTGGTACTCGACGAGCCCGTCGTAGATCTTCCCCGCGCCGAGCGGGGCGTATCCGGCGGCCGGGTCGAGCGAGGCGGGCGCGACGGCCGCGGCGATCACCATCGATCGACCGTCGGGATCACCGGAGGCGGGCGGGGTAGGTTCGGCCGTGCAGGCGGCCAGGGAAATCATCAGGACGACAGCGGCTACCGCACGCAGAACCGGCACGACCCCACAGTATCCCCCGAGGATGCTGCGTTCATGGTCCTTCCGAGGATGCTACGGGTTCATGCCGGGGAGGAACCGCGTGCCGGAGCGCTTACTGCCCGGCATGTCCGGTTTCAAACTCGGTCTCCTGTTTTTGTCGGTGGTGGCCATTAGGTTGATCGACATGTCCCGGTTCCGTCTTCAACCGACCCCCGCCCAGGAGCGGGTGTTGCTGCAGCACTGTGGGCATGCCCGGTTCGTGTGGAATCTCGCGGTGGAGCAGCACGCGCACTGGCAGCCGGGGCGCATGGCAGCGCCGGGACACACCGAGCAGTGCCGTCAGTTGACCGAGGCGAGGGCGGCGAACCCGTGGTTGGCGGCCGGCTCGGTAATGGTTCAGCAGCAGGCGTTGAAGGACTTCGCTCAGGCGAAAGCGAACTTCTTCCGCAAGACTCATCGACAGCCGACGTGGCGCAGACGCGGTCGCGGAGAGGGTTTCCGGATCGTCTCTGTGGCGTCTGGCGACTGGCGTCGGATCTCCCGCACTATCGGCGAGGTCCGGGTGCCCAAAGTCGGATGGGTGCGATTCCGCCGGTCGCTGACGGCGCGAAGTCCTACCGGATCACCCGTGATCGGGCGGGGCGTTGGCATGTGGCGTTCGCCGTGGTGCCCGCGCCGATCGCCGGACCGGGCACGGGTGCGGCTGTAGGAGTGGACCGGGGCGTGGTGGTGTCGGCCGCGCTGTCCACAGGGGAACTGTTGACGGCGCTCGCTCTACGCGACAGTGAGAAGGCACGGTTGCTGCGGCTGCAACGCAAGCTCGCCCGGGCGCAACGCGGCTCCAACCGGCGCGGCAAGGTGAAGACCGCGATCGCGAGGCTCAAGGCCCGCGAAACCGACCGGCGAAAGGACTGGGTGGAGAAGACCAGCACCCGTCTCGCCCGGGAGTTCGACGTGATCGCGGTCGAAAACCTCAAGATCGCTAACATGACCAGGTCAGCGAAAGGCACCGCCGAAGTACCCGGTCGGGGTGTGCGGCGGAAGGCGGGCCTGAACCGGGGAATCCTGGCCAACGGATGGGACCAGTTGGTGACCCGTCTAGAACAGAAGGCACCGGGTCGCATGGTGAAGGTCGACCCGCGGTTCACCAGTCAGCGTTGTTCGGCGTGCGGGGTCGTGGATCGGGAGGCGCCCGAGAGCCAAGCCGTCTTCCGGTGCCGGTCCTGCGGTTTCGCCGCCAACGCGGATGTGAACGCGGCACTGAATATTCGATTCGCGGCAGGGCATGCCGTGGCTGCACGGGGAGGCCCGCCGTTGGGTGAGCCCGCGAACCGTGAACCTCAACGCGACCACCTCCCCGTGTGGTAGCTGTTGGAATCCCCGACCTTCAGGCAGGGGAGGATGTCAAAGTAGTGGTCGATCGAATCGTAAGGAGCGACTGTGCGAGTTGCCCTCTGCCAGATCTCCGCCACCGCCGACCCGGAGGCGAACCTCGCACTGGTCCGCGAAGGCGTGCGCCAGGCCGACGGCGCGTCGGTGGTCCTGTTCCCGGAGGCGACGATGTCGCGCTTCGGCGTCCCCCTCGGTCCGGTGGCGCAGCCGCTCGACGGGCCGTGGGCCACGGCGGTCCGCGCGATCGCCGACGAGCCCGGGGTGGTCATCGTGGCCGGGATGTTCACCCCCGCCCCGGACGGGCGGGTGCGCAACACGCTGTTGGTCACCGGGCGCGGACAGCACCTCGGCTACGACAAGATCCACCTGTTCGACGCCTTCGGTTTCGCCGAGTCCCACACCGTCGCGCCAGGCGACGCACCGGTGACGATCGAGGTCGACGGGATCACACTCGGACTGGCCACCTGTTACGACGTCCGCTTCCCCGAACTGTTCCGGGCACTGGCCGACCACGGCGCCAAGGCGATCCTGCTGGGCGCGTCGTGGGGTGCGGGCGATGGCAAGCGCGAACAGTGGGAGTTGCTCGTGCGCGCGCGGGCACTCGACTGCACGTCATGGGTGCTCGCCTGCGGGCAAGCCGACCCCGGCGCGGTCACCGGCACGGCGCCGCTGGGAATCGGGCACAGCCTGGTCGCCGATCCGCTCGGGCGGGTGGTCGCCTCGCTGAAGGGCGATCCGGACGTGCTTGTCGTCGACATCGACACCGACGTCGTGGACTCCACGCGGGCGGCGATCCCAGTATTGGAGAACCGCCGGCTCTAGAGCGGCGGAACGCGCGCCTGAACGCCGTGACGCACGGCACATGCTCGGTAACCTGATGCGACTCGGGTGGGAACTGATCACAAGCCGATGGCGTCTATCTGGGGATACACCGGAATGCCGGAAGAAGGGGATGAAGATGCCTGATGGGGGATTCGCGGTCGACCTGAACGAAGCCGACAAGGCAGTGAAGTATCCGGGCGGCTCGCTGCCACACGCGGTGGGGAGCTCTTACGCGGCACGATCAGCACGCTGATCGTGCGCGAAGGTTTCGAGGGCCAGTCCCGCCTGACCGGTCGTTCCTGGCGCGCCCCCTTCGATGCGCACGCATGGGTCACTTGTGTGTCGCAGTGGCCAGGGCCGCAGCGATGTCGAGTCCTTTCCGGGTGGCGTGGTGAAGGCGGATGGTGAGGACGGAGACCGTGGCCATGCCGGTGATCAGCAGGCTTGCGGCCAACAGGGGCGGGCCGTCGAGTGCGATGGTGAGCAGACCCGCGTACTGGCAGGTGACACCTGCCGGGAACAGGGCGCCGAACAGGCGAGTCCAGCGATTCCATGATCGCAGCAGGGGGCTCGCTTCCGCGAGCGCGGCCACAGTGCTCCGCCGTTGCTTTTCTGCCAGTTCTACGTGCTCACACCGGTGAGCGAGGTCGGCGACGGACTCGGCACGGGTTGGCATGTCAGATCAACCGGTGCTGGCCGTGCCATCGTTCGAAGGTCGACACCGCGACCGAGAGGCCTGGGCACAACGGGCATTGCGGGCAGGTGCAGTACCAGCGGCACAGGGCAAGTTGGTCGTCGATGTGTTCGTATTCGGGCTCACCCCACCTGTGTTCGTCGACAGAGCAGTGTTCGCACCGGGACCGGGCCGCCGGCGAGTAATTGTGGGTGAGTAGCGGTGAGAACCGCATGGCCCTCCGTTCGGTGGGAGGCGCCTGCGCCCGATCGGTCGGGGGCACGTCGGGCGCAGGCGCTGGTTCGGGGTGGCGGGCCGACGCGGGCGGGCGAGTGGAGAAACGTCGCCCCCGGCGGCTGGGGGATCAGCCGCCGCTCATAGGCAGTCTCCTGATGGGCAACAGCGAATTGCTCATCTCGCTGCGGAGTGCGCAGAACTGTCCACAGCAGACAGTGCAGGTGCCGTGGGCGTCGATGCGGTGGTTGCGGAGTCCGGCGACGACCGCGCCGATGAGTCGGTGTGTCTCCATCCGGGCGAGTGCGACGACCTGGTCGTCGGTGCCGCACTGGGTGCCGGTCAGCAGCATGGACAGGTGCCGCCGCACATCGACGTCGAGCGCGGTCGCGGTGCGCCCTTCCGGAATCTCGGTCATGGCTCCAAGAATGCCTGCGGTGTGGAAACTTGCAACCTGCCCATCCGAGTGACAGAACTGGTACAGGCGGTGGCGCAGCGCTAGCGTCGCGGAGCGACGATCTTGCCGACTGTGAGAGGAAATTCCATGGGGCAGCGCCAGGGGGTAGGCACGCGAGGGATCGGGCTGGAACTGTTGGCTCACCGTCGAGCCGCAGGCAAGACCTTGGAAGACGTATGCGTGCCACTGGGCGTCTCGACGAGCACGATCAGCAGACTGGAGAACGGTAAGCGCGAGCCGACCAGCGAGGAGGTGGCCGCGATCCTGGCGGTCCTCGGCGTTACCGGTGACGAGCGGAACCGGTTGGTCGACCTCGCTCGTGGCGGGCTCGGGTCTTCCGGCATGGTGGAACATAGCAACCCGACCAGGCAGAGCCGCACCTATCTCGGATTCGAGACCCAGGCCAGCATGATCACGAACTTCGAGCCCTTGCTGATTCCCGGGCTTGCACAGACCCCCGAGTACGCCCGTGCGGTCATATCCGCCATTCAGGTGGACGAGGACGATTCTGACGTCGAAGCACGGGTTTCCCGGCGCATGGCGCGACAGACGATTATCACCCGAAAGAAGGCACCCCGGTTCAACATGATCTTGACGGAGCTTGGGTTGAGGCAGCCGATCGGAGGACACAAGGTGATGGCCAGGCAGATCCGCAACCTGATCGACCTGGCCGATCGAGACAACGTGAGCCTGCGCCTGATCCCGATGACCGTGCCAGCGCATGCTGGGCTAATGGGCCAGTTCGTCCTGTTGGAGTTCGCCGGCCACCCTGACGTGGTCTTCATGGAGGCCAGGACCACCGGGCTGTTTCGCGACGATGACGACGAGGTCGCGCTCTATAGGCTGACCGTGGAGAAGCTGACAGCCGTGGCGTTGGACAAGGCAGGTTCGGTGAAGCTGCTGCGGTCCATCGCGCGCGATCTTGAAGGAGGATGACCGACGTGGTCGACAAGTCCGAGAACAGTTGGCGCAAGAGCAGCTTCAGTGGTAATGATGCGAACTGCGTGGAAGTGGCCTGGGTCAAGAGCAGTTTTAGTGCCAACGACAGCGATTGCGTGGAGCTGGCCTTGGCCGGCGCCGACGCAGGTATCCGGGACTCCAAGGCCGCTGAGGCGGGCGCGCTCGCAGTCCCGCCGATGTCCTTCGCGAGCCTGCTCGCCCACGTCAAGCGGTTCCGTACCAGTTGCACTGGTGCTGGGGTGCCCCTGACAGGGAGGAACGACTCGGCTGCCACCTGATAGGCGCGTCACGCCGGGATGATGGACTCCATTGGAGTGTCTGCAGGCCAGAAACGTCCTGTTCCATCGGACTGGATGTTTTATGCCTGCCGCCATTTCACCCTCGACTGAAACGCCGCGCCGGGCGGTGAGCCGGACGTGCTTGTCGTCGACATCGACACCGACCTTGTGGACACCACGCGGGCGGCGATCCCAGTATTGGAGAACCGTCGGCTCTGACTGGGACAATGGGTTCCATGGGGGTTGAACTCAGCGCGTTCGTCGGTGTCGCACTTGTTTCCCTGGGCATGGTCTTGACGCCCGGGCCGAACATGATCTACCTGGTCTCACGGTCGGTGACCCAGGGTCGCCGCGCGGGACTGGTCTCGCTGGCCGGTGTCGGGGCGGGGCTGTTCGTGTACCTGGTCGCCGCCACCGCCGGGGTGGTCACGCTCTTCACCTATGTGCCGCAGCTCTATCTGGCGCTCAAGCTCGCGGGGGCGGCGTACCTGCTCTGGCTGGCGTGGCAGACGGTCCGACCCGGTGGCACGTCGCCGTTCGCGCCGCAGGGGCTCTCGATCGACCGGCCGCGCAAGCTGTTCGGCATGGGTCTGCTGACCGCCCTGCTCAACCCGAAGATCGCCATCCTCTACGTGTCGCTGCTGCCGCAGTTCATCGACCCGACGCAGGGCTCGGTCGCCATGCAGAGCCTGCTGCTGGGGCTGACCCAGATCGCGGTGGCGCTGACGTTCAACGGCACGTTCGTCCTGGCCGCGGGCGCGGTGGGCGCGTTCTTCGCCCGGCGGCCGGACTGGCTGCGGGTCCAGCGCTACGTGACCGGCTCGCTGCTGGCGTTCTTCGCCATCACCGTCGCCACCGACCGCGGCAAGCCGCTGCCCGCCTGACTCAGCCCTGGTCGCGGGCGAGGAGGTCGTCCTCGGTCTCCCGGCGCACCAGCAGCCGGGCCACCCCGTCGCGGACCGCGACCAGCGGCGGCCTGCCCACGGCGTTGTAGTTGGACGACAGGCTGTGGTGGTAGGCGCCTGTGGCCGCCACGGCCAGAAGGTCGCCCGCGGCGATGTCGGCCGGGAGGGCGACGTCGGCCAGGACATCGCCTGCCTCACAGTGTCGGCCGACGACAGTTACGGGGACCAACGGGGCCGAGGACGGCCTGCCCACCATCCGCACGGTGTACCGGGCGCCGTACAGCGCGGGCCGCGGGTTGTCGCTCATGCCACCGTCGACGGCGACGAAGGTCGTGGCGCCGCGCTTGACGACCGCCACCCGGTAGAGGGTCACTCCGGCCGGGCCGACGATCGACCGGCCGGGTTCGATGGTCAGCGCGGGCACGGGGATCCGCTGCCTGCCGCACTCGTAGTTCACCGCGCACCGCAGCCGGGTGGCGAACCCGGTGAGGTCGAACTCGGCTTCCCCTGGGAGATAAGGGATACCGTGGCCGCCCCCGAGGTCGAGTTGGCGCAGGACGACACCGTGCCGGTCTCGGATCCGCGCCAGCAGGCCGACCATTCGGCGGGCAGCTTCCTCGAAGGCTGCGACCCTGGTGATCTGCGAACCGATGTGGCAGTGCAGCCCGACGATCCGCAGTCCCGGTTCGGTCAGCACCCGCGCGACCGCCCGCTCGGCCGCGCCGTCGGCCAGGGAGAAGCCGAACTTCTGGCCGTCGACGCCGGTGGTGATGGCGTGGTGGGTGCTTCCGTCGACGCCGGGGGTCACCCGGATCAGCACCGGCTGAGCGGCGGTGGTCAGCGCGCCGAGTTGGTGGATCTCGTCGAGCGAGTCGATCACCACGCGGTCCACGCCGTAGCCGAGGGCGGCTTTGAGGTCTTCGGCGGTCTTCACGTTGCCGTGCAACAGGATCCGCTCCGCCGGGAAGGCGATCGAGCGGGCCACCGCGAGCTCGCCCGCCGAGCAGACGTCGAGCGACAGGCCCTCCTCGGCGATGATCCGCAGCACGCCGCGGCACAGCAGCGACTTGCCCGCGTAGGCGATCTCCACGTCCGGGAGCGCGGCGCGGTAGGCGCGGCAGCGGGCGCGGATGTCGTCCTCGTCGAGCACGTACGCGGGGGTGGCGAAGCGGGCGGCGAGCTGGGTCGTCTCGACCCCGCCGATCTCCAGTTCGTTGTCGGTACGCAGGTGGGCGCCGCGGGGCCAGAGGCCAGGTTCGAGGCGCCGGTTCAGCGAGCCGCGCAGCGTGGGTATGTGGTCGACGAGTGTCACCGTGTCCTCCGCGTAACTCGGGTGTCATCCATGGACAACACAACGCCGAGCAGGGGCACGGTGGTGGAGTCGGCTACGCGATCTTTACGGGCTCAGAGTTCTCGTTGACGCTTCGCTGACCCGGCTGTGACCGGCGCCATCAACGGCGGCGGGCCACGATCCGGGCGCCCTTCGCGGGGACCAGGGTGATGTTGCGGGTGATCGTGGCCTCCGGCGGTCCGACCGGCTCGATGTCGTACCGGACAAGGATCGCGCGCAGGACGGCCGCGGCCTCCTGCAACGAGAAGCCCGCGCCGAGGCAGCGTCGGACGCCGCCGCCGAACGGGATCCACGTGCCCGCTTCCGGCTGGGCGCCGACGAAGCGCTCCGGCCGGAACTCCTCGGGCTCGGCGAAGTTGTCGGGGTCGGCCTGCACGAGACCGATGCTGGGCGTGACGATCGTGCCCTTCGGCAGCAGGTGTCCACGCACGACGGTCGGCTCGGTCAGCCTGCGGGCGACGCTGTAGATGACCGGGCGCAGTCGCATGGCCTCCTTGGTGACGGCCTGGAGGTAGTCGTCGTCGCCGCTGTCGGCCGCTTCCTGCGGTCGGCGGCGGCGCTGCCATGGAATCCGTGCGGACACCCCACTTCCTGAGCGAGAACCTCGTCG
>NZ_JBOHGC010000210.1:0-9014 GCF_050699995.1 Actinokineospora sp.
CGCCCGCCGCGGTCGCCCCAGCGCTGATCCCGGCCGTGCTCCACGACGACGGCGCGGGCACGGCGACGACGGCGGCCAGGACCGACAAGGCGAGCAGGCTCAGCGCGGTCAAGCCAGGCCCCGCCCCAGTGGCCGCCGGCAGCAGCACCAACACGGTCGGCACCACGATCGCCGCGCCCACCACCCCGGCGCGTACGCCTTTCATGGCGAGCACCAGCAGCGCGAGGAACGCGGGCAGGAAGGTCAGCAGGACGGACACGGTCAGCGAGGTCTCGCCGACGACGTGGACTACGAGCGGGCCGGTCAAATAGGCGCCGAGCACGATCGCCCCGCCGCCGACGCCGCGACACACAGCCGGGCCTACGGCGTAGGAGAACCGGCCGAACGCCCGAGACCCGGCTGCGAACACGGCGACACCGGACATAACCACGACCGCGAGCAACGCGAACCGGCCAGTCGGGCCGGGAATCGCCGCGAACAGCACGACCGTGCTGACGCCGAGCAGGAGGGCGGCGGCGACCGTCAACCGCGCCGCAAGCTGGTTGGTGCCGACTTCCGGGTCGCTCATTGTGTCCCCCACGCGAGTTGATCAGGTTCGACAAACGCTACGGATCGGCACCTAAGGGGACCGTGACGTCAGCCGACCACGGTCACCCACCAGCCGCACGATCACGAGGTAGGTGACCACCGATAAAATTCCGGGGAGGCGGACGAGTTACCCTCGATCGGGCTGGGCTCGCACTCGGCCCGCTTGCCGACTGAGTTGACCTGATTGGCTGGAGCGCCACACTCGTGTTCGACACACTCTCCGACCGGCTCACATCCGTCCTGCAGAACTTGCGGGGCAAGGGCCGTCTCACCGACGCCGACATCGACGCGACCGCGCGCGAGATCCGTATCGCGCTGCTGGAAGCCGACGTCGCGCTGCCGGTCGTGCGCACCTTCATCGCGAAGATCAAGGAGCGGGCGAAGGGTGCCGAGGTCTCCGGCGCGCTCAACCCGGCCCAGCAGGTCATCAAGATCGTCAACGAGGAGCTCGTCGCCATCCTCGGTGGCGAGACCCGCAGGCTCAACCTGGCCAAGACCCCGCCGACCGTGATCATGCTCGCGGGTCTGCAGGGTTCCGGTAAGACGACCCTCGCGGGCAAGCTCGCCCGCTGGCTCAAGGGCCAGGGCCACGCGCCGATGCTGGTCGCCTGCGACCTCCAGCGCCCCAACGCCGTCACCCAGCTGCAGGTCGTCGCCGAGCGCGCCGGTGTCGCGGTCTACGCGCCCGAGCCCGGCAACGGCGTCGGTGACCCGGTCAAGGTCGCCCGCGACAGCCTCGACGAGGCCCGCCGCGCCCAGCACGACATCGTCATCGTCGACACCGCGGGCCGGCTCGGTGTCGATGAGGAGCTGATGCGCCAGGCGTCGGATATCCGCGCCGCCGTCTCGCCCGAAGAAGTCCTCTTCGTCGTCGACGCGATGATCGGCCAGGACGCGGTCACCACCGCCGAGGCGTTCCGCGACGGCGTCGGCTTCACCGGCGTGGTCCTCACCAAGCTCGACGGCGACGCCCGAGGCGGCGCCGCGCTGTCGGTCCGCGAAGTGACCGGCATGCCGATCATGTTCGCCTCCAACGGTGAAGGACTCGGTGATTTTGATGCGTTCCACCCCGACCGGATGGCCTCGCGCATCCTGGGCATGGGCGACGTCCTCACCCTGATCGAGCAGGCCGAGCAGCACTTCGACCAGGCGCAGGCCGAGAAGGCCGCGGCCAAGATCGGCACCGGCGAGCTGACCCTTGAGGACTTCCTCGAGCAGATGCTCGCGGTCCGCAAGATGGGCCCGATCGCCAACCTCCTCGGCATGCTCCCCGGCGCGGGCCAGATGAAGGACGCGCTGGCCCAGGTCGACGAGAAGAGCATCGACCGGCTGCAGGCGATCATCCGCGGCATGACCCCCGCCGAGCGCAACGACCCGAAGATCATCAACGCGTCGCGCAGGCTGCGCATCGCCAAGGGCTCGGGCGTGCAGGTCCGCGAGGTCAACGACCTGGTGAACCGCTTCTACGACGCCAAGAAGATGATGCAGCAGATGGCGGGCCGCTTCGGCATGCCCGGCGGCCGCACCAGTGCGAAGGGCAAAAAGGGCAAGAAGGGGAAGAAGGGTCGCGGCCCGACCCCGCCCAAGATGCGCGGCGGCATGCCCGGCTTCCCCGGCGGGATGCCCGACCTCACGCAGTTGCCGCCCAGCCCGCAGGGTGGCCTGCCGCCCGGCTTCGGCGGGCTCGACCAGATGCCGCCCGGCTTCGACCCGTCGAAGCTGAAGTTCCCCAAGAACAAATGACCGCGTTGCACCTGCGCGGGGTGATCCTCCCGGGCGAAGACGAACAAGACATCTGGATCGTGAACGGCCGCGTCCGCACCCAGCCCGTCCCGGGCGCGGAAACGGTCTTCGACGGCGGCTACCTGGTCCCCGGCCTGGTCGACGCGCACTGTCACGTCGGCATCGGCCCCCAGGGCCCGGTCGACCTCGACACCGCCGCCGAACAGGCCGAGACCGACCGCGACGCGGGCACGCTGCTCATCCGCGACTGTGGCTCGCCGATCGACACCCGCCCCCTGCAGGAGCGCCTCGACCTGCCGCGCATCATCCGCGCGGGCAGGCACCTCTCGCGCCCCAAGCGCTATATCCCGCACCTGGGCATCGACGTCGGCGACCCGGAACAGCTCCCCGCCGCCGTCGCCGCACAGGTCGAGTACGGCGACGGATGGGTCAAACTGGTCGGCGACTGGATCGACCGCGCCGAAGGCGACCTGGCCCCGCTGTGGCCCGAGGACGTGCTCGCCGAGGCGATCTCGGTCGCCCACGCGGCGGGTGCGAGCGTCACCGCCCACGTCTTCGGCGAGGACGCCCTGCCCGGGCTGGTCAACGCCGGGATCGACTGCGTCGAACACGGCACCGGCCTCACCACCGACGTCATCACCGAGATGGCGAAGCGCGGCACGGCCCTGGTCCCGACCCTGATCAACATCGAGAACTTCCCCGGCATCGCGGCGGGCGCGGGCAAGTACCCGAAGTACGCCCAGCACATGCTCGACCTCCACGCGCGCGCGTCCGGCATGGTCGCCGAGGCCGTGGAGGCGGGCGTCCCGGTCTACGCGGGCACCGACGCGGGAGGCGGCATCGCCCACGGCAGGCTGGTCGACGAGATCATCGCGCTGCACAAGGCGGGCATGAGCGCCGAACAAGCCATCGCCGCCGGTTCATGGGGAGCGAGGTCGTGGCTGGGCTGGCCGGGCCTCACCGAAGGCGCAGCCGCGGACCTGCTCGCCTTCGACAGCGACCCCCGCCTCGACCTGAACATCCTGCGTTCCCCGAAGCGGATCGTGCTGCGCGGCCGGGTGGTCGGTTAACCCGCTCGTTCCACCGCGGCTAGTCTTTTGCCCCACACTGGAATAGCGACATCCGGACACAGGGGAGGCGAAGATGACCCCGGTGACGGAAACGCCCGCGGAGACGACGCCGCGGATTCGAGACCACAAATGGGGATTCGGCGCGTTCCTGCTGGTATTCGGCGTCTACATCCTGACCGCCGTGGTCATCGGCACGATCGCGCGGATGTACGGACTCAACAAGACCGACTCGGTCGCGGTGATCCTCGTCGGGACCATGGTGCCCACCGCCCTGACCACCCTGCTGGCCCTGCTGGTCACCAAGCTGCGCGGCAACGGCCCGAAGATCGACCTCCGGTGGTCGTACACCCGCGCCGACGTCAAGGCGGGCTTCAAGTTCGGCCTGCTCGGCCTGGTATCCACCACCATCGCGGGCACGGTGTGGACCAAGGTCGTGGGTGAGGAGGCCGCCAAGTCCTCCATCGGCCAGCTCGTCAACGACTTGTCAATGCCGGTGGCCGCCGCGATCACCTTGTTCATCTATGTGTGGCTTATCGGCCCGGTGTTCGAGGAGATCATTTACCGCGGCCTCCTATGGGGGGCGCTGGAGCGGCTGAACATGGGCCGGTGGGTGGTGTTCGGCCTGACCACCGTGATCTTCGCGATCAGCCACCTGGAACCGTTGCGCACCTCGCTGCTGCTGGTCGTGGGCATCCCGATCGGCCTGGCACGGCTCTACACCGGCAGGCTCGGCGCGAGCATCGTCGCCCACCAGATCAACAACTTCGTGCCCGCCCTCGCCATCCTGCTGACCACGCTCGGGGTGATGCAGCCCTGATACTCGACCTCAATGCCGACCTCGGCGAGGGCTTCGGCGTGTGGCGCCTCGGCGACGACGTGGCCCTGCTCGACATCGTCACCTCCGCCAACGTCGCCTGTGGCTTCCACGCGGGCGACGCCTCGACCATGCGCGCGGTCTGCCAGGCCGCGGCCGCCGGGGGAGTGGCTGTCGGCGCCCAGGTCTCTTACCGCGACCTCGCGGGGTTCGGCAGGCGCTTCATCGACGTCGACCCGGCCCAGTTGGCCGACGAGGTGCTCTATCAGATCGGAGCGCTCGACGGCATCGCGCGCGCGTCCGGGACCTCCGTGAGCTACGTGAAGCCGCACGGTGCGCTCTACAACGCCGTGGTTCACCACGACGCGCAGGCCGCCGCCGTCGCGGACGCCGTGCGCGCGTTCGGCGTGCTGCCCGTGCTCGGCCTGCCCGGTTCCCGGCTGCTCGACGCGGCGGAGTCCGTGGGGCTGCCGTGCGTCTTCGAGGCGTTCGCCGACCGCGGCTACACGGCGGAGGGCACACTCGTGCCGCGCGGCCTACCCGGAGCGCTGATCACCGCGACCGCCGCAGTGGTTGAGCGCGCGGTGCGCCTCGCGGTGTCCGGGGAGATCGTCGCCGTGGACGGGACCGTGCTCCAGATGCCCGCCCGGTCGCTGTGCCTGCATGGCGACACACCGGGTGCCGTGCATCACGCGCGGGCCGTCCGAGCGGCGCTCGACCAGGCGGGGATCGAGGTCGCAGCCTTCGTCGGGTGACCCACGGCGGCAGGCCCGCCCCGCGTCTGGCACAATTACCCGCTGTCCGTCATGGCCGGACCCTCTCACCGTGCCGTGACGCCTGAACCTTCGGGCAAGGCCGACCGACCCCACTCGGAACGCCGCGCTCACACATCGCAGTACCGAGAGCTTTGAGGAGCACCCCAACCCGTGGCTGTCAAGATCAAGCTGCAGCGCCTCGGAAAGATCCGTGCGCCGTACTACCGCATCATCGTCTCCGACGCGCGCACCCGTCGTGACGGCAAGGCGATCGAGACGATCGGCCGTTACAGCCCGAAGGAAGAGCCGAGCCTCATCGAGGTCGACTCCGAGCGGGCCCAGTACTGGCTGGGTGTCGGCGCGCAGCCGACCGACTCGGTGAAGAACCTGCTGGAGATCACCGGCGACTGGCAGAAGTTCAAGGGCCTGCCGGGCGCCGAGGGCACCCTGCGGGTCAAGGAGCCGAAGGCGTCGAAGCAGGAGCTGTTCGAGGCCGCGCTCAAGGCCGCGGGCGAGGAGCCCTCGACCGACGCGACCACGCCGAAGAAGAAGGCGGCCCCCAAGAAGGCCGAGCCGAAGGCTGACGCCGAGGCACCGGCCGCGGCCGCCACCGAGACCGAGGCGCCGGCCGAGTGAGTGCCCTCGCGGACGCACTCGAGCACCTCGTGCGCGGCATCGTCGACCACCCCGACGATGTCCAGGTCGAGCTGGTCACGACCCGTCGTGGCCGCACGCTCGAAGTCCACGTCAACCCGGAGGACCTGGGCAAGGTGATCGGCCGGGGCGGCCGCACCGCCACGGCTCTTCGTACCGTGATGGCCGGTGTCGGCGGACGCGGTATCCGGGTCGACGTGGTCGACACCGATCACTGATCGGACTGTGGAGCGAATGAACGCGCTGGTCCTCGTCGGCCGTGTCGCCAAGGCGCACGGAATCACCGGCGAACTGGCTGTCGATTTGCACACCGACTCGCCCGAGCAGCGTTTCGCGCTCGGCGAGTCGGTGACAGCCCAGCTGCGTGACGGCTCCAAGCGCACGCTCACCATCACAGCCGCCCGGCCACACGCCGGGCGGCTGCTGGTGCGTTTCGAGGAAGTCCCCGACCGCAACACCGCCGAGGACATGCGCGGTGCCCTGCTGCTCGCCGACCCCTCGACGCTGGCCCCCATCGACGACCCGGACGAGTTCTACGACCACGAACTCGCGGGCCTGTCCGCGGTGCTCCTGGACGGGACCGAGGTCGGCAAGGTCAAGGAAGTGGCCCACGGCCTCGGCGGCGAGCTGCTGGTGATCAACCGGCCCGGCGGCGAAGAGGTGCTGGTGCCGTTCGTCCGCCAGATCGTCCCGGAAGTCGACGTCAAGGGCGGTCGCGTGGTCCTCGACCCGCCCGAGGGTCTCATCGAATAAACCCGGCTCCCGGGTACCCACTGATCCACAAAAGCCTCCGCTAGTCTGGCGACCGCTTCGACCCTGGGGGTGGCGGATGTCCGACAACATGCTCACGAGCCGACTGCCGTCGCCGACCCCTGTCGAATCCTTAGCCGAGTCCCTGCGTGACGTCGCCTTAGCCGAGGCCGTCACGGGCAGGGGCGCCGTCGATCCGCGATGAGCACGCGGTCCAGGAAGCTGGTCACCACCTATCTCGCGCTGGTGCAGCGGGACGGGTTCAGCGGCAGGCTGATCGGTCCCGCCGTGGGCGGGCACAACACCGCTGAGCGCGTCGGGGCCCTGCTCGCGGCCACCGAAGACCACGTCGCCGACCCGCTGCGCAGGCTCAGCTCCGCCCAGGACCTGCTGGACCGCCGGGTCGAAGAGGTCGAGGCCGCGGCCCACTCGCTCGACCTGTCGTTCGACCCGCGCCAGATCGTCGCCGGCCTCTACCCGCTCGGCGACCTCAACGCATGGACCACTCCCGCCGCGGGCGGCGACCTCATCGTGATGAGCAGCGGCGCGATGGGCCTGGTCTCCCTCACCCTGAAGATCAATATGATGTCGGCCCAGATGTTCGGCGAACCCCCGATCCTGGACCGCCCGCAGACGCTCGCGGCGCTGGCCGACGTGTTCGCCGCGCACCTGCGCCACGGCGACCCGTGGCGGTCCGCGCCGCTGCCCCCGCTCACCGGGCACCGCGAAGTGATGCTGGACCTGCTGGTCAACGCCTCGGTGCGGTTCGCGATCGGCCACGAGTACGGCCACATCGTGGCCAAGCACCCGCACGCGGGCCGCACCACGCTGACGTCGGTGGACTCCAAGGTCGAAGTCCACACCCGCTCCGCCGAGGACGAGTTCGAGGCCGACCGCATCGGCGCCCAGCTGGTCCTCACCGAGCAGTGGCTGGCCGCCGCCGCCGAACAGGATCCCCAGTTCGTCCGCAGGCACGGCTTGGCCGCCGCGGCCGCCGCCACCGGACCGCTGTACTTCCTGCTGCTCGACCTGGTGCTGCACGAACTCGACGGCGAACTCAAGGTCGTCGGCTACCCGCCCGCGCCGAGCGGCCACCCGCCGTCCGGTCAACGCTGGGACGCGCTGTGGCCGGTCATAGAGCAGGAATACGCGCGCGCCCCGATGCCGGTGCCGCCGCTGGACCTGCCCGGCGGGCTCATGCGCTGGTTCGAGCACCTGTTCCTGGACCTGGTCCCGGCCATCGCGGAGCGCCTGGAGGCGCGCGGCTAGCCTGCACCGGTGCGGATCGACATTGTCACGATCTTTCCCGAGTACCTCGACCCCCTGCGCGGCGCGCTGCTGGGCCGGGCCATCGAGCGCGGCCTGCTCAGCCTCGACGTCCACGACCTGCGTCGCTGGACCTACGACGTGCACAAGGGCGTCGACGACAGCCCGTACGGCGGCGGTCCCGGCATGGTCATGAAGCCCCAGGTCTGGGGTGAGGCGCTCGACGAGGTGTGCGCGGGCGAGCCGCCGCGGCTGGTCGTGCCGACCCCGGCAGGCAGGCCGTTCACGCAGGCCATGGCGCACGAGTACGCGACCGAGCCGCGGTTGGTGTTCGCCTGCGGCCGCTATGAGGGCATCGACCAGCGGGTGATCGACGACGCGTCGACCCGGATGCGCGTCGACGAGGTCTCCATCGGCGACTACGTGCTGGTCGGCGGCGAGGTCGCGGTGTTGGTCATGGTCGAGGCGGTGGCCCGGCTGCTGCCCGGCGTCCTGGGCAACCCGCTCTCCGCCGAGCAGGACTCGTTCTCCGACGGCCTGCTGGAGGGTCCCAGCTACACCCGCCCCGAGGTCTGGCGCGACCGCGCGGTGCCCGAGGTGCTGCGCTCGGGCAACCACAAGGCCATCGACCGCTGGCGCCGTGACCAGGCGATCGAGCGCACCTTCGAGCGCCGCCCCGACCTGCTCGCCGCCCTGCCCCCGGCGTCGCTGGACAAGCACGACCGGGCCCTGCTCGAACGCCTGCGGCAGGCCCCGCCAGGGGTCGATTTCCGGTCCGAGGACTCCGTCTGACATACTTCCTGAGTTGTCGCGTCCGGGTCTTCCCGAGCGCGCACCTCACAAGCCCACTCCCAGGCTGGACACATCGGCGGCTTGCCGCCTGCGGCCGGGAGCGACGTACGAACATCTCCGAATTGACGAGGACGGACTACCGATGAACACCCTGGATGCCCTGGACGCCAAGTCGCTGCGTTCCGACATCCCGGACTTCCGCCCGGGTGACACGCTGAAGGTCCACGTCCGCGTCATCGAGGGCACTCGTACTCGTGTCCAGGTGTTCCAGGGCGTCGTCATCCGTCGCCAGGGTGGCGGGATCCGCGAGACCTTCACCGTTCGCAAGGTGTCGTTCGGTGTCGGCGTGGAGCGCACCTTCCCGGTGCACACTCCCAACATCGCCGAGATCGAGGTCGCCAAGCGCGGCGACGTCCGGCGCGCCAAGCTGTACTACCTCCGTGAGCTGCGCGGCAAGGCCGCGAAGATCAAGGAGAAGCGCGAGCCTCAGACCGCTTCCTGACGCGCTCAGCACACCGGCTCACGTACGCTGGCGTGCGTGGTCGACCGTTCCTCCCGCCGTGTGCCGCTGCCTGCTGAAGG
>NZ_JBOHGC010000211.1:0-4423 GCF_050699995.1 Actinokineospora sp.
TCCCCAGCTTGCCGTGGACACGTTCCAGCAGCGCCGACGCCACACCACCAGCCGCGACCGGCTCGGCGATCACGACGGCGTGTTTCCCGTCCGGAGTGCTGCGGTGGAACGTGAGCCGGTACTTCGCCCGCACCAACTCCCGCAACGCCACCTGCCCACGTTGGTCGGTGATGTCCGAGTGGTTGTTCCCCACCAGCGCGCCCACGCGCGCGGGGGAACCGGCCAGCAACGTGCGCGCCAGCCACGGGCCCGGGTCGGCCGTGAGGTCGAACGCGACCGGGCCGGACGCCTTCACCGGCGCCGACCAGCCCGGCCCGAGCAGCGTCGGCTGGGCCGCGTCCTCGCCACGAGTCAACCGCAGCAGGGCGGCGATGGCCTCAGGATCGGGGCCGCCTGCCTCGATCGACTGCGGCCCATGGGTGTAGATCCCGGTCTCGCCGCCGCGGACCGCCACCTCGGCCAACTTCGCCGACTTACCCGTCGGCTGCAGCACATAGAGGTCACTCGCGCTGCCCACGGCCTGCGCGCCCAGGTACCGGTTGAACCCCGGCAGCACCGCCTCGAACACCAACCCCAGCCGCAGCACCTCCTGCTGCACCTTCAACCCCAGCGCCGGGTTCCGCTCGCTGTACCCATACGCGACCACCACCCGACCCTCCGGCCGCAGTGACTCCACGCCCCGCGCCAGGAACAGCCGCATGCCCTCCGGGGTGTAGGGCGGGTCGGTGAACACCAGGTCCGCTTCCACTTCCGGCATCCCGAACCGCAGGTCCGCGTGCAGGCACCGGATGTCGAGCCCACGCTCCTGGGCCATCGCGTCGATGTAGGCCAGCAGGTCCTCGTCGAGGTCCACGACCGTCGCCGACAGCTCGGGCCGCAGGGTGCAGGCGGCGAGCGCGGTCAGGTCGTGGTCGCCCACGCACAGCAGCCGCGCGCCCGGCAGGTGGTAGGTCTCGTCGAGCCAGCGGGCCCGGCGCAGCATCGTGTCGAGGTCGGCTTGCACGTGGTCGAGCGCGCGCCGCGGCTTCGGTACACCGTCGAGGTAGCGCTCGAAGACCGGCCGCAACTCGTCGTCGCTCGCCGTGGGCAGCGGGGTGATGAGGTCCGGGTCGACCCGGTCGAGCCGCCACTGGTCACCGTCGCGCCGAGCGCCCGCCGCCGTGAGCAGGTCTTCGACCGTGCGGCGGGGGACGGCGCTGGTGCGGATCAGCCAGTCCAGCGTGCGCGGGCCCTCGGTGAGCGCGGCGGCCAGCAGGCGCAGCGGGCGGGAGTGCACGCCGCGATCGGCGAGGAAGTTCGCGAGGGAGTCGGCCACAGTCAAGAGAGCCTATGAGGACGCTGACCGGCCCGAAGTCCAGGGCCCCTCAGATCGTGGAACGGCCTGCCACTGTCAGTCCTGCGGGTTAAGGTCGAACGATCAACGGCCGGCAAGGAGCCGTGCGACCCGAGGGGCTTCGAGTGATCGAGTTCCAGGCCGTGACGAAGCGGTACGACGACGGCACGGTCGCGGTGGACAGCCTGGACCTGACGATCGAGGACGGCGGCATCACCGTCCTCGTCGGCCCGTCCGGCTGCGGCAAGACGACCTCCCTGCGGATGATCAACCGGATGATCGACGCCACCTCCGGCACGATCCTGCTCGACGGCGGGGACATCCGCGCGCAGTCCCCGGCGAAGCTGCGCCGCGGCATCGGGTACGTCATCCAGCACGCCGGCCTGTTCCCGCACCGCACGGTCCTCGACAACGTCGCCACGGTCCCGGTGCTCCTCGGCGCCCGCAAGTCCGCCGCCCGCAAGCAGGCCGCGGAGCTGCTCGAACGCGTCGGCCTGCCCGCTGAGCTGGGCAAACGCTATCCGTCGCAGCTCTCCGGCGGGCAGCAGCAGCGGGTCGGCGTGGCCAGGGCGCTCGCCGCGAACCCGCCGTTGCTGCTGATGGACGAGCCGTTCAGCGCGGTCGACCCGGTCGTGCGCGATGGCCTGCAGGAAGAGCTGTTGCGCCTGCAGTCGGACCTCGGCAAGACCATCGTCTTCGTCACCCACGACATCGATGAGGCCATCAAGCTCGGCGACAAGGTCGCGGTGCTGCGGGTGGGCGGCAGGCTCGCCCAGTACGCCACCCCGGCCGAGCTGCTGGCCAAGCCCGCCGACGACTTCGTCGCCTCCTTCGTCGGCCGCGACCGCGGCTACCGCGCGCTCGGTTTCCTTTCCGCGCAAGGTGTTCCGGTCGGACCGGTGGCGACGGTCGCCCTGGGCGCCTCCGCCGAGCAAGCTCGGGCGAACCTCGACAACGGCTGGGCCGTGGTGGTCGACGAGGCGAAGCGTCCCCTGGGCTGGGTGTCCGACGTTTCCTTGTCCACAGTGGATCAGGTCCGCGCCGAGGACCTCGTCTCCGGCGGCTCTCTGTTCGAAGTGGACAGTGGGACGCTGCGCACCGCGCTCGACTCGGCGCTCAGTTCCCCTGCCGCCCTTGGGATCGCGATCGACGCCCAGGGTGCGGTCGTCGGCGGCGTCGCGGCCGACACCGTGGTCAAGGCACTGGCCGACGCCCGCCGCTCGGGCGAGGTGCCGACATGACCTGGACCCTCGACCACCTCGACGTGCTGTTCAGCGTCAGCCTGGACCACCTCTGGCTGGCGCTCATCCCGGTGGTCGCGGGCCTGCTGATCTCGCTGCCGCTGGGCTGGATGGCGAGCCGCTGGCGGCCGGCGAAATCGATCCTGGTGCCCACGGCGGGGATGCTCTACACGATCCCGTCGCTGGCGCTGTTCGTGTTGATGCCGCTCATCCTCGGCACCCGGATCCTCGACCCGCTCAACGTGATCGCCGCTCTGACGATCTACACGGTCGCGCTGCTGGTCCGGTCGGTCGCCGACGCCCTGGCCGCGGTCCCGCCCGCCGTCACCGCCGCGGCCACCGCGATGGGATACCGCCCGCTGGGTCGCTTCTTCGCCGTGGAGCTTCCGCTGGCCGTGCCGGTCCTGTTGGCCGGTGTGCGGGTCGCCGCCGTGTCGAACATCAGTCTGGTCAGCGTCGGCGCCCTCATCGGCGTCGGCGGACTCGGGCAGTTCTTCACCGAGGGCTACCAGCGCGGCAACCCGGCCGAGATCATCGCCGCGATCATCGCGATCATGGTGCTGGCGCTGCTGGTGGAGATCGTCCTCGTCTTCACCGGCCGGATGCTGACTCCCTGGACCCGGGCGGGAGGCGCGCGATGAGCGTGTTCGCCCAGGTCTGGGCGTGGCTCACGAGCCCGGAAAACTGGGCGGCCAACGGGATCCCGCTGCGGTTGCTGCAGCATCTGCGGTACACCGCGACCGCGATTCCCATCGCCGCCCTGATCGCAGTTCCGCTGGGCGCCTACATCGGCCACACCCGACGCGGCGGCACCCTGGTCGTCGGCCTGCTGAACTCGGTCCGGGCGTTGCCCGAGCTTGGTCTGCTGGTCCTCCTGGTGCCCGCCATGGGGTTGCTGCTCGCGTTCGAGGCGCTCACGATCGTCCTCGTGCTCATCGCGGTCCCGCCGCTGCTCGCCGGTACGTACGCGGGCGTCCGCAACGTCGAGCCGTCCATTGTGGACGCCGCGCGCGGGATGGGTATGAGTGAGCGGGAAGTGCTGTTCAAAGTCGAACTGCCGAACGCCCTGCCGCTGATGCTCGGCGCGCTGCGGGCGGCGACGCTGCAGGTGATCGCGACGGCCAGCATCGCGGCTTTCGTGGCGCTCGGCGGACTCGGCCGGTTCGTCATCGACGGCAACTCGTTCCGTGAGTTCGACCAGATGGCCGGGGGCGCGGTGCTCATCGCGGCGCTCGCGATCACCGTGGAGCTTGTTCTCACGGGTGTGCAATGGCTGGTGGTCTCGCCGGGACTGCGGCCGACCCGCACCAGCAAACGGAAAGCAACGACGTGAGGAGATCCCCGATGAAGCGCGTACTCGTCGGCGCGGCGACCACCCTGGCCGCGGTGCTCACCCTGAGCGCGTGCGGCGGCGGGTCCGACCCGCTCGGCACCTCGACCCCCGCCGCACCACCGGCGGCGACGGACACCATCGCCATCGGCTCGGCGAACTTCCCGGAGAGCACCCTGCTCGCCGAGATCTACGCGAACGCGCTGGAGGCCAAGGGTGTCAAGGTCACCAAGAAGCTCAACATCGGCAGCCGCGAGACCTACTACGCGGGCCTGCAGGACGGGTCGATCGACCTGATCCCGGAGTACACCGGGGTCCTGCTGCTGCACGTGAACAAGGAAGCCAAGGAGACCGCGCCCGACGAGGTCTACGCGGCCCTGCAGAAGGCGCTGCCGGAGAAGCTGACCGTGCTGGCCAAGTCGGCGGCGGAGAACAAGGACGCGGTCGTTGTCACCAAGGAGACCGCGGACAAACTGGGCGTCAAGTCGATCGCCGGCCTCGCCGCCAAGGGCCCGGTCG
>NZ_JBOHGC010000212.1:0-7100 GCF_050699995.1 Actinokineospora sp.
GAGGAAGACTCCGGCGGCGTCGGCTCCAGGTGACCATTTTTCCCGGCGGGCGGGCCGGGCGGTCCACTGACCGCCCGGCCCTCAGCCGCTGTGTCGCGGCCGATCCCGAGCACTTCGCCTCGGTCCACTGGGGCCGGTCCCCGCTGCTCAGTCCCGCCGCCGACCTGCCGAAGGGCTTCGACGACCTGCTGACCCTGGCGGGCGTCGACGAACTGCTGTCCCGACGCGGCCTGCGCGCTCCCTTCCTGCGGGTCGCGAAGAACGGCGCCGTTGTCGGTTCGAGCCAGTTCACCCGCGGCGGCGGTGTCGGCGCGGAGATCGCCGACCAGGTCGCCGATGACCAGGTCACCCGACTCTTCGCCGATGGCCACACCCTCGTCCTGCAGGGCCTGCACCGGCTGTGGCCGCCCCTGATCGACTTCGCCGGGCAGCTCGGCGTCGACCTCGGCCATCCCGTGCAGGTCAACGCCTACATCACGCCCGCGTCGTCGCGCGGCTTCGCCGCCCACTACGACGTGCACGACGTGTTCGTCCTGCAACTCGACGGCACCAAGCGCTGGCATATCCACGAGCCCGTCCACCGCGACCCGCTGCGCGACCAGCCCTGGGACCGCCGCGCCGACGCGGTGGCGGCTCGGGCGGAGCAGCCCCCGCTGATCGACACGGTGCTGTCCCCAGGCGACGCGCTCTACCTCCCGCGCGGCTACCTCCACTCGGCGACCGCGCTGGGCGGCGTCTCCGCGCACCTGACCGTCGGCGTCCACGTCCTGACCAGGTACGCGCTGGCCGAGGCGCTGCTCGCGCTGGCCGCCGACGACGTGAACCTGCGGTCCACGCTGCCCCTCGGCATCGATGCCGCCGACCCCGCTCACCTCGCCCCCCACCTCGCCGAGACTGTCGCAGCCTTGGCCGACGTGCTCGCCAAGGCGGACCCGGCCGACGTGGCCCGCGCGGTGCGTGGCCGGGTGTGGCAGGGCAACCGGCCCGCCCCGATCGGCCCGCTCGCCCAGGTCGCCGCCGCCGAGTCGGTCGCGGAAGGCCTGCGGGTGCGTCTGCGTCCGGGCCTGCGGCACCGGATCGAGACCGAGGGCGACCGGGTGCGCCTCGACCTACCCGGTGACCAGCTGTCCCTGCCGATCTCGACGGCCCCCGCGCTGGCCGTGCTGCTCGGCGGAGGGCCTTGTGTGGTGGGGGAAATCCCCGGTTTGCCCGTGGCCGACCAGCTCGTCCTGGTGCGCAGGTTGCTCCGGGAAGGAATGCTGGTGATGGTGGCGGGCCACCATGGGTGATCCAGTTTGACATCCTCCCCTGCCTGAAGCGAGGGGATTCCAACAGCGACTACCGGGTGAGGAGGTGGTCGTATGTTGAGGTTCACGGTTCGCGGGCCCACCCAACGGTGGGCCTCCCCGTGCAGTCACGGCATGCCCTGCCGCGTGTTGGATATTGATTGCCGCGTTCACGTCGGCGTTGGCGGCGAAGCAGCGCTTCGCGATAGCGGTCTTGACCTTGCCGCGCCGGTTGGAGCCGCGTTGGGCACGGGCGAGTTTGTGTTGCAGCCGCAGCAGCCGCGCCTTTTCAGTGCTGCGGAGAGTGGGCGCGGACAGCAGTTCCCCGGTGGACAGGGCCGCCGAGACCACGACACCTCGATCCACTCCCACCATCGCGCCCGTGCTCGGTCCGGCGATGGGCACTGGCGCCACGGCGAACGCCACATGCCAGCGACCCGCCCGGTCACGGGTGACCCGGTGGGACTTGACACCCTCGGCGACCGCACGCGACCAGCGGAACCGCACCCAACCCACCTTGGGGACCCGCACCTCGCCGATATTGCGGGATATCCGGCGCAGATCGCCCAGCTTGACTGCCACGATCCGAAAGCCTTCGCTCCGCTCGCGTCTGCGCCAGGTCGGGCGCCGGTGGGTTCGGCCGAAGAAGTTCGCCATCGCCTGGGCGAAGTCCTTCAACGCCTGCTGTTGCACGATCACCGACCCGGCCGCCAGCCAGGGGTTCGCGGCCCGAGTCTCTGTCAACTGGCGGCACTGCTCCACGATCCCCGGCGCCGCCTTGCGTCCTGGCTTCCAGTGAGCGTGTTGCTCTACGGCAAGGTTCCACGAACCGGGCATGCCCACACTGCTCCAACAACACCCGCTCCTGGGCGGGGGTCGGCTGAAGACGGAATCGGGACATGCCTGCCAACCTATCGACCACCACCGACAGAATCGGAAGACACCGATGGGGCCTGATCGAGCCGTAGCGAGCCGCCTGCACCCGAGTCCTCCCCGACGTGAACGCCGAAGCATCCGCGGGAGGTTCAGGTGACGCGGGAGCGGTGCTCGGACGGCTGCCTGCGCCGCGGCGACCTGATCGGGGCGAGTGCCCCGCCGGTCCACCACTGGGTGCTGATCGAGCAACCCGGGCCATGGGGTCCCGACGCGCTGTGGGAGTCGGCGCTGACCCCGAAGGTCGCTCGGTCCGTGACCGAACAGGCCGCCGAGATCGGGGCACGGGTGCTGCTGATCCGCCGCCCGGGGAGATCCGGACCGGGCCCGCGGCAGTGGGCCTTGGTCGACGCGCGTCGGGAACGGTTGTGGTGGAGCGAGTTCACCGATCACGACGAGCTGTTGGACCTAGGGTTGACCGACCCGCGTGGGGAGCCTTCGGAGGAGCCGATCTACCTGGTGTGCACCCACGGCAGGCATGACACGTGCTGCGCGGTCCGGGGGAGGCCGGTCGCGGCGGCGCTGGCGGTGGGGAGGCCGGGCCGGGTCTGGGAGTGCTCACACGTGGGTGGTGACCGGTATGCCGCGAACCTTTTGGTGCTGCCGCACGGGTTCTACTTCGGCCAGGTCGAAGCGCGCGCCGCGTCGGGGATCGCTGACGAGTTCGAAGCTGGAGGGCTTGATCTGCGACGGTTGCGTGGGCGGTCGACGTTGCCTCCCGCGGCGCAGGCCGCGCAGCAGTTTGTGCGGGAGCGGACTGGGGTGCGTGACATTTCGTCGTATGCGCCGGTTTCGGTTGAGCGGGTGGCGCATGAGGAGTGGGAGGTGGAGTTGGTGGGGTGGGTCGTTCGGGTGCGGGCGGTGTTCGAGCGCAGTGACACTCCGTTGACTTGTCGGGCGCGGGTCCCTGCTGCTATCCGGCATTTCGAGTTGATCAGCGTTCGGACGCACTGAGGTCGATCAGTGCGTGTAGGCGCTGACCAAGGCCTCGCAGCTGCGGGCGATCACCGCCGCCGCCCGTCGTTCCCGGTCGGCGAGTCGTGGGTCTTCGGCGTGGGCGCGCCATCTCAACAGGGCGTCGTAGGCTTCGCCGGACATCGACAGTCTGCTTGACGGGTCGGTTCCGTGGCCGCCCAAGAGCGCCGTGGCCTCCTCGGCCGCTTCGCCGAAGGACACCCGGCCGGTGCGCAGGGCCGCGAGGAGGCGGAGTTCGCGGAAGTCGTGGGCGCCCGCCAAGACCCGCTCCAGGTCCGCTGCGATCGTTGCCGCGTCGGGGCGGGGTTCCATGCGCAGCACCATGTCCAGAGCCATCATCGCCGAGCGGGCGCGCAGCGCGGGGGCGCGGTCGACGAAGCAGGCGCCGATCGACTCGCGCAGGTCGGTGATGCCGCTGGCCCGGATCAAACCGGTCGCCACGCCGTCGCGGTCGCGGATTCCTCTGCGTACCAGGCTGATCCCGATTCGGACCCCGAACAGGCCCAGCCGACGCAGGAGGGCGGTGTGGATCATCGGGTCCATCGCGATGAACCGGTCCACCGACAGCAGGGCCGCGTCCGCGTCCGGGCGGGGCAGTTGGCCGATGCGGTCGAGCGCCGCGAACTCGTCGACCGACAGGGTGGACCCGCCCACCGCGAGCAGGCCCGCGACGGCCACCACGTCCTGGCACAGGCCGGTCAGTTCCGGGGACTTCGCGTTTCGGCGGGCGACCTGCCGCGCGGAGACGAGTGCGTCGATCCGGCCCGCGCCGAGTTCGTCGGCGCGCGAGAGGACCACGATGGTCGAGACCGGGGTCGCCCGGGCGATCGGGTGGTCGGGGCGCAGCTTGGTGAGGTCGGAACCGGGCTGCGGCAACAGGTACACGGTCGCGTCGGCGTCGACGTGGTGGTCGGCGCTCGGGTCGATCAGCTCGACCTCGCCCGGCCAGTCGACGACCAGCCGGTCGGTGCCGATCACGTCGCCGACGATCGCGCTGAGCATTGTGGTGCGACCGGAGTCCGCGGGCCCGACGATGGCCAGCCGCAGCGGTCCGCGCAGCCGGGCCTGGTGCGCCCGCAGGAAACCGTCCGCGCGCGGGCTGTCCCGGTAGACGGCGAGCGCGCGGTCGAGCAGACCCCAGGCCGACTCGTCGAGACTCACCAGAGCCTCCTTGGTTGTCGGTGTGTAGTTGCTGGTGGAATCCCCGGCCCTCAGGCAGGGGAGGATGTCAAGCGGTGAGTCCCCGCGGCGCGGGCAGTGCCTGGATAGCGTCGACCCGGCCACGCAGGGCGGTCAGGGTTTCCAGGCCGCGGCGGACCTCGGCGGCGCGACCGCTGCGCAGGGCGGCCGTCGCCTCCAGGTCGCGTTTGATCTCGCGGGCGGACGCGGTGGCCTCCTCCCGCAACCGCTGCGCGACCTCGGTGAACCGGTCCCGCAGGGCCCGGTGGATCACCCGCATCGCGTCCTTCGTCTCCTTGCCGTAGGACAGGAAGAAGTCGTCGACATGGCGCTGTGCGGTGGTTTTCGCGATCGCCTGCCTGCGCTTGAGCCGGGCGCCGCGCTCCTCGAACACGCTCCGCGCGCCGAACGCCGCGCCCGCGCCGATGGAGATCGGGTTGATCAGCGGCATACCGGCGAGCGTGGTCGCCAAACCCGACATGAGCAGGCCGCTGTAAGACCCGCGCAGGCCGACGAACAGCTTCTGCACCGGCGTGAACTTCTCGATGTGCGGCTTGCGGAGCCCCTCGGTGCGCTCTCCGGAGAGCTCACGCAGCACCGACGCGGGCAGCCGGTCGGCGTCGGGCACGACCTCGCGGGCGATGCGGTTGGCGATCCACTCGAACCGCTCCAGCAGCCAGTCGGAGTTGACCTCGGCGAGCACGGTGAGGCTCTCGGTCATCCACTCCTCGAACTCGTCCCACACCTTGACGGGGTCGGCGACCTCGAAGTAGTCGTCGACCTCGCGCAGGATGCGCCGGGTCCGGTCACGCAGGTCGTACTCCACGTCCGACATGAGGTCGGCGACGTCGTCGCCGAGCTGGGTCTGCCACCGGCCCGCCTCGCGCTGCAGTTCCTCGACCCGGCGGCCCGCGGCGTGCCAGTCGGCGAGCGCGGCGGCGTCGGTGGTCGGGCCCGCGGTCTCGAACTCCGCGCGCAGCGGCGCGATGAGCTGGTCGAGCGCCAGCCTGGTGGTCGCGGCGGCCGCCTTCGCGACCACGGCGCCCGGGTCGGCCAGGATCGCCTTCTGCAGGTGGGTGATCAGGTCGCCGAAGCCGGACTCGGTGTTGAGCTCGCGGTCATCGGCCCGCACGGCCGCCAGCCGCAGCGCCGAGGACACGGGGATCACCGTCGAGGGCAGCCCGGCCTCTTCCAAGGCGCGCCGATCGGCTTCGGCCACATCCCGCCAGTCCGGCACGATGTCGATCTTGGTGAGGACGACCACGACGGTCGGGCACAGCCGCACGATCTGGCTCAGCACGTCCAGTTCCAGCGCGGTCAGCTCGCCGGTGGCGTCGGTGACCAGCACGGCGGCGTCGGCTTCGGCCAGCGCGCCCATCGCCCGGATGGTCCGGGGGCACCGCGCGTCGCCGACGGCGGGGGCGTCCACCAGGACAAGGCCCGCGCTCAGCAGCGTGCGGGGCAGGCCGATCTCGGAGCGAAGGACGTCGTCGCGGACCTTCGCGAGCTTGTTGGCCCGGGCGCTCACCGATTCGACGGGGGCGCCGGAGCGTTCGATCGAGCCGCCGAGCGCGGGCCGGACCGATCCGGTCACGACCGAGGCGGTCGGGGTCTCGGCATGGCGCACCACGGCGGGGACCACGGTGGTGACGTCGTCGCCGACCGCGCACACCGGGGCGTTGATCAGGGCGTTGACCAGCTGGCTCTTGCCTTGGCCCGCGCGGCCGAACATGACCACGCGTCTGCCGGGTTCGAGCAGCCGGGCCCGGCGCAGCAGCAGTCTCTCGGCGAGATCCGAGCGGTCGTGCGCCGCGCAGGCACGGATGGTGTCGTCCAGGGTTTGGAGCCAGGGCGGTGCCATCACCCGGTCGAGTGTGCCGTGTTCGGCCATCAAGGTGAAGAAGGCGGGGTCCGTTGTGACCAGGACCCCGCCTTCACCGCACTCGGCGCTTAGAGACCGAGGTTGAGGTCGTCGACGAGTCCGCCCACGTCAGGCAGGCCGGCGTTGCCGGTCACGGCGCCCAGCGGGCTGTCGTTGACCAGGCCACCCACGTCCGGCAGCGCCGCGCCGAGGTCGGGCAGCGGGTTGGCGACCGGCAGGTCCGGCAGGCCGGGGAGGTTGACCGGCAGGTCGGTGGGCAGGTCGACCGGGAGCTGCGTCGGCAGGTCCGTCGGGAGGTCCGTCGGCAGGTCGACGGGCAGGTCCGTCGGGATGGAGACCGGCGCCGCGGGCAGGTTCGCGATCTGGTCGGCGACGGTCGCCGAGCCCGACTCGATGTGGTCGGCCACGTCGGCGCCCGTGCTGGTCAGGAAGCCGCCCAGGTCGGCGGTGCCGGACGCGACGGTGCCCGCGAGCAGGCTGCCACCGGTGGAGACGTAGTTCGCCACGGTGGTGCCGGAGATGTCGTCGGCGCCGCGCAGCAGGTCGGAGTCGAGCAGGTCCGACGGGTCGGTGCCCAACTCGGGCAGGCCACCCGAGGGGAGGTCGCCCAGCGACGGGACCTCGAGGGCCGGGAGGCCCGGCAGACCCGGCAGGCCCGGCAGCGCGTCGAGCGACGGGACGTCGAGGGGGAGGCCGTCCAGCGACGGGATGCCGCCCAGCGACGGAGCCGACAGCTCCGGCAGGGACAGCTCCTGGCCGACGAGCGAGCCGCCCGCGGCGAACTCGCCCGAGGCGCCCAGCGCCAGGTCGGCGGAGGCGACACCCAGGTCGATGCCGCCCGCGGC
>NZ_JBOHGC010000213.1:0-1226 GCF_050699995.1 Actinokineospora sp.
TCCTGCGCGGAGGCCCGGCCGCCGCCGAGCAACGCGCCGCCGAGACAGCTCGCCACGACCCCGCCGAGAAGGGCCGCGCGTCCAGCGCCTCGCCGCATGGGAGGGCAGCGTAACACGCACCTCGACGTGGCACCTGCAGCCTGGGCACGTGCCGCGCGGCTTCCGCGGCGGTGGGCCGCGGACGTCGACGCGGGCGGCCGGGCGCGCCCTCCTCGATGAGCCCGGTCAGGGGCGAGCTCGAAGTGGCAGAGCGCTTGTGCGAGGCCCCGGGGCACCACGGCACGCCGTGCAGGGCGCCGCCCTCGGCGTTACAATGCGCCCCGCACCCTCTAGCTCGCGGCGCTGCTCTCCGTCGCTGCCCACCCGGGACGCGGCCCGCGTCAGGTTCCCTCCCTTCCGAGAGCAGGGCCGCGTGGCTGCTGCTCCTCGCTGTGGACGGTTTCGGTAACAAGGGAGGTCCCCTCGATGGCGACTCGACTCGCAGCCAAGGTGGTCATCGCGATCCTCGTGCTGGGCACCGCGCTGGCCGTACCGGCCCGCTCGGACTTCATGAGCGACATGCAGGACAAGATCGCGGCGCAGATCCGGGGCAAGGCCACGGGCGCGCCGGCGTGGACGGGCTACGGCACGGTGCCCGCGGACTGGTCCGCCGCCAACGTGCTCATCATGGTGTACTCGACGACGGCGGATGCCAACCAGCTCGCCTGGACCGGCACTCAGCTGGTGGCCGGCAACCCGGAGTCCCTCGACCACCTGCTGTGGACCAACAGCACGTCGGAGCCGCAGTCCTGGAGCTCGACGCTGACCGACACCTACACCGACACCTTCGAATACTCCACCACCAAGGCATTGTCGGTGGGCGTCGAAGTGTCGCTCTCGGTGGGGCTGCCGGCCGGCGTCGAGGCCGGCACCACCCTCTCGACCGAGGTCTCGCTGAGCAGCACCGCCACCACCACGTCGACCCGCGACAAATCCTGGTCGCGGACCGTCAACGTCAACGTCAGCCCCCACATGTCGACCTACGCTTCGCTGGTGGTCACGCCGTCAAGCGCCACCGCCACTTGGACCGCGCCCGTGGTCGTCGACGGTACGGTCTACGCCAAGGGACTGACCTACGGCGGCGTCGACTTCGGCATGTCGTTCGAGAAGCAGCTCAGCCAATACCTGCCCAACGTCGCCGACCGCACCTTCGTCACCAGCGGGAGGTTCACTTCGCGGGTCGGGAC
>NZ_JBOHGC010000214.1:0-1206 GCF_050699995.1 Actinokineospora sp.
ATGGTGAGCAGGGCGAACCCGGAGATCACCATCAGCCCGTCGAGCACCAACGGGCCCACATGCGCCGCCACGGGGTCGTAGCCCCACGCGGCGAGCACGTCGCGCACATACCCGTAGCTGATCACCGCCGACCCGAGCGCGACCGTGCCGGTCCCGCCGAACCGGGCCAGCCCCCACTGCCAACCCGGCCGCCACGGCACCCGCGACAGGACCTCCACCGACAGCAGCAGCCCGATCGGCCACACCGCCGCACCGACCTGCGCGGCGATCCCCGGCGCCCATCCTTGCGGCAACCGATCCGCGGGCAACCAGGTGTGCAACACGTTGGCCGCCACCGACATCACCGACCCGAACACGAACCCCGCCCACGCCACGAACCGGCCGCCACCAGCGGGCGCTGGCGCCACCACAGCCGCTGGCTGGCGAAGCGCTTCGGTGGGCTTCGGTGCCTCCGCGTCGGCAGGAGGGTCGACAACCGTCAGAGGGGCTGTCGCGGCGATGGCGTGCTCCGCGTTGTCCTGGCGATCGGGAGCGTCGCCGGCGTCGTTCTCGCCAGTGCTGGTGACGTCCGCTCCCGATGAGGTTTCCTGGTTCGCCAGCTCAGCCAGGGCAACCCGCACCCGGTACGGCGAGGCTCCGGTCACTTCGCCAGTGTCGGCCGGCCCGGCGTGGGTTGCCCGGCCAGCCGTGCCGTCTCCATCAGTGTGCGGATCATGTCGACCAGCTCCGCGTTGTCGACTGCGGTCGGTGGGCTGTCGATAGTGTTCGTCATCGGGTCGCAGCTCCTGTGCGATCAAGGCCCCGGCCGGTGTTCCCGCACCGCGTTCGGGGCCGCCTGAAATAGCGTTCACCGCGGGCAGCCGGGTATGCGGCGGCCGCAGTCGAGCCGGAGCGATCGGGTGATGCCCCGGCGGTGGCCAGTCAGGGCGAGGTTCGCCCTCGCCCGGAGTCCAGGGGGCGAACGTTGCCCCGACTGGCCAGCGCGGCACGCAGTCGGGTGATCTCGTCGTGCTGGGCGGCCAGGCGGGAAACCGCCGTGGTCTTGAAGTCGTGCAGGTCCTTGATCTCGACGTCGCGATCGGACAATCGGGTCCGCAGGGCTTCGACCTGGTCCCTGAGCCGGACGATCTGCGCCTCGCGCGGGTCGGCGATCACCCCTGCCTCGCGCAGCCGGTCCCGGCGCTGCTCGAACTCGACCTTCAAGTG
>NZ_JBOHGC010000215.1:0-4273 GCF_050699995.1 Actinokineospora sp.
ACGACATGCTCATCGCCTTCCGGCGAGCCCGAATTACCGCCGTCACCGCAGGCCAGGCCACACTCGATCAATATCCCGCCAGGTCCGCGACCAGCACATCAGCCACCGCATAACTGCGAAACCTCAGGTGTCCGAGAGGATTGGTTGAACACCCGAAACCGGGATATCTCGCGTGACGAAAACGTCACGGTATGCCACAGGTGCAGCTTAGCAGACACGAATTGGTGTGATCCACACCGGGAGATCTCCCGTACCGCAACGTGTTCACGGCGCGACGCAATGCTTCTGGATGCAGCTCGGAATGTCCATAAAGGACCGCGACACCGCGCCAGCTTCATCTACAAAGGACCTTCTTGCGACTGCGATGAACCCTCGCACCTCACCCTGAGCGACGGCTGGTGCCGTAGCCGACCATGTGCAAAGAGTAGATCCTGAGCTTGCACGTGGCCGGTCAGCCCGACGCGAGCGCCTGTGCTGTCCGTGCTGGCAAGCGGCGCCGGCCGGAACCAGCGTTCGGGAACTGTTCGAGACGTCTGCGATCGTCAATGTTCAGCATGTCGCGCCCCGCGGGTCGGCCTTCCCTCGGACTACTCGCGGCAGAGGCTGGGAACCACGAGGATTCGGGGGAGTGCCTCGGCGGCGGCCCGTGGGGACCTGACATTGATCTGTGAGGACGTCCGTGGTAGATCGTCTTGCCCTCGGCGCCGTAGACCCAGTGTCCGGGCTGTTGGAAGCCCAGGTCGGCCGCTGGTCGCCGCGACCGTCACGGCCACGACGACCACGGCGATCACCGTGCCCCGCCGCGTGGATCGATCACCCGGTCACTTGGGCAGTCGAGCCCACACGACCTCGGCGAGCCGCCGGGCACTCGCGCAGGCGTCGATGGCGTTGTTCTGGCTGGTTACGGCCAGGCTTGCGGTCTCGACCAGGTGCTCACCACGCGCTGCGTAGGTGAGGACGAACGCGCACTTGTAGTGGCCGCCCGGTTGTTCCTCGATGACGGAGTCTCGCCCGCCGATCATCTCGTGCGGCCCCTCCGGTGCGAACCGGGTGCCCAGGGCGATCTCCGCGTGATGCCAGCGCAATGTTCCCGTCGAACCCCACTGGCATCGCCGACCGGCCGGATTAAGGGTCGCGGCAAGCTTTTCGTGCTGGTCGACGATGTGCAGGGCAGGCCCTGCCTCGGCCAGGGACAGCAGCGAGCACGGGTCGATGGCGCCGAGCAGCCCGTCCGGCGCGGTCGCCTGAGTGGCCTTTCCCGCCACGATGTCCTGAGCCGCGCGGACTGCCACCTCCTGCGCGGCTGCGCACAGCACAGACGTATTCGGTGGAGTGCTCTGGTCGGGCGCGGCCGCGGCGGTCACATCAACGACATCCAGATTCCGGAACACGAGTTGCGCGGTGCAGCCGTCGTCATACTCGACGTTGGACCCCAATCGCAATGGCCACGGCACCCGATCCACCTGCCGCGCTTGGTGGGCCACCTTCGGCCGACTCTCGATCGGTCCGATCGTAAGCCAGATCTGGCCACCGTCAGACTGCCTGAGCGTCGAACAGAACTCGGTAGCCGCGACGGGCGCGACGAGTTCGCTGCCAACGGCCTCGGGACGCATGATCGAGCAGTAGTCGAGCCCGCGCACCCCGCCGACCGCGTTATCGGCACTGCCCATCCGCTCCTGGACCCCGGCTGCCGCGGGATCCTCCAGGGCGGTTCCGGTCTGGACTTTGGTACAGGCGGACAGCAGAAGGACGCACACCAGCACACCCGTGAGTCTTCGCATCGGTCTAGCCCCCAGTCGACGTGAACGCGGGTATTCCTACCATCCGTGACAGCTGTCGTCGATGAGTCGGGCAGCCAGACCTTCGGCGTGGACGACCTGATGATCAGCTCCTGCTAGACCCCGCATCGCCAGGGCCGAAGAGGCCAGACCTCTTCCGCCGTGGTGGGTGGCGGCGTCACCGCGCCCGTCGCCACCGGCCGGCCGCCACGTGCCACGCGCGCGCCGATCGCGTCCTCGACCTTGACGCGACCACCGGTCCGGCTGGCGTTGGAACCGGTGGGCGGTGTTCGCCGTGACCAGCGTGCTGTTCTCCATCGCCCACCTGGAACTGCTGCGCACACCGTTGCTGCTCGTGCTGTCGATCCCGGTCGGTCTGGCCCGGATGTTCACCGGCAATCTTGTCGCCAGTGTCGTGGCGCACCAGACGAACAACTTCCTCCCGGCGGTGGCGCTGCTCCTGGCGACGACCGGTTCCCTGCCCATGTGACCCTCGGGAGGTGACACGCCGCGTGCGGAGTAGTCGTGCTTCAGCGCAAGGTCGGCCCCTTCGACCGGTTTGCCGCCGACGGTCATCGTCGCCGTCAACGTCCGTGGGGCGACCGGATCGGTCACACGCACCGCTTCCACCGCGATCGCGGTCTCGGTGCAGGAACCAGATCCGGGGTTCGGTGCCGCACGCGGCCGACCCGGTCACGGTGACAAGCGCCGCCAGGAGTCCCGCGGACCGGGGCCCCCGGCGGTGGCGCTTTCTCGATGTCCCTTGGGCCCGCACGTCTTGTGGGCGGCGTCGGACTGATCGGCGTCGTGACCGCGATCGCCGCGCTGCTCACGGGTGGACCCGTGCGCATGCGCGGCCAACGAAATCCGATAACACCGAGTGATAGGAAAGAACATGAACCGATTCCACGACCGCTCACCGCCGACAACACCGCGGTCCTGCTGGTCGACCACCAGATCGGGTTGTTCACTGGCGTCCGCGACCTCACCGTGGCCGAACCCAAGCACAACGTGTCCGGCCTGGCGAAGGCCGCGCTACGGCTGGGCCTGCCGACCGTGGTCACCACCACCGCGGCCGACAGCACGGTGGTCGTCGGACACGGGCAGCACGTGGACCGGGAGGTCGACGTCGTCGCGTGTGAGCGCGACGGTGTCCCGGTCCTGCGCCGGGCCAGCGGCGGCGGGACCGTGTTCCACGACCTGGGCAACCTCAACATCACGACCGTGCTGCCGGGGGAGGTCGAGCCGCTGAAGTCGCTGGGTCCGCTGATGGCTGACGCCGTGGGCAGGCTCGGGCTCGACGCCCGGGTGGGCGACCGCGGCCTGTTCGTGGGTGGGCTGAAGCTGTGCGGGTTCGCGGCTTTCCGCTCGCGGGAAGGCGTGCTGGCGCACTCGACGCTGCTGGTGACCACCGACTCGCGAGCCGTCGGCGCCTACCTGACGCCGCAGCCCACGCGGGCCCGGCCGCTCGACTCGCACCGCAGCCCCGCCGCCTCGCTGGCCGACCACGGTGTCACCGTTGAGCTGACCCCAGGTCACCGCCGCCGTCCAGGCCGCCATGGCCGAGATGTACGGCTCCGGCTCACCCCGCCCGCCCACCGCGGAAGAGCTGGCGTGGCAGGCGAAACTCCGCGGGTCGCGATATGACGTCGATGACTGGCACCGCACCGGCGGCCGCGGCGCGCGCTGACCGGGCCGCCCATCGCTGTGATTCTCCAATGGACACGCGGCGGGTGCTCAAGCGGACGGACCGCCGCCCACCAGCCCATCCGACGACTACCGGCGGTGCCCCGCGTCGGCACGCACCCGCAGCGCCCAGGCGATCAGCGGCAGCTGCGCGGGCAATCGCAGGGCCGACCCGATGCGCATGGGGAGCGGCTTGCCGGACCGGTGGTAGTCGACAGCCATCTTGACGTTGGCGGGCAGCACCGCGACGAACAGCGACGCGGCGAGCAGGCCGCCGAGCCGCCGCGTCCGCGGCACGGCGACGGCCGTCGCGACGCCCAGTTCGGCGACGCCGGACGCGTAGGTCCAGTGGCGAGGCTTCCCGGGCAGCCGGCTGGGGATCATGGCGTCGAAGAACCGGGGCCGGACAAAGTGCGTCAGCCCGGCGGCGCCGAGGAGCAGAGCAAGCGCCACGGCTGGTCGGCCGGATTCGTCGTCGTGCATGGAGTGCTCCAGATATCGAAGGTTCGCGCGCGGTCCGAACTGCGCGTGCGTGAATCGTCGCATCGCAGCCGCGACGGTGAATCGTTCGGGGCGGCAGCGGTGGATCGTGTGGCTGTTCGAAATTCGGTCAAGTGCGAAGTGGAGGCATCCGACCGGTCCTTCGGCTCCGAACACCTCAGTGACGGGCAGAACTTCGAGCACACCTTCGACAAGCCGGGCACAGACGACCATCTGCTCGCGCCGTACCAGGTCCGTCAGCGTCGAACAGCCATCTCCACCCAGACCCGGTGCCCGGCCGCTGACCACTCCGTTCCTCGGCCGGGCAC
>NZ_JBOHGC010000216.1:0-1992 GCF_050699995.1 Actinokineospora sp.
CGCTCGGGGTGGGCCATGGCGTCTCGCGCTGCTGGACTAGAGAAAGAGCCATACGACGGAACCATAAACCCCCTTCCCAGATGTGTCAAATGTCGTGATACACCTCGGCCGGGGCCACCAGATCCCCGCAACCGTCCGGTATCGTGGCCACTCGTTGGAGTCAGGACACCTAGCGTCGTCGATGTCGAGGGAGGAGTTGCCAAATGGCGACGACCCGTGCGGAGAAGGGCACTCGACTTTCGCGATCTCACGCAGCGGCGAGGCGTGATCGTGACTGGGCGGGCGTGATTTGTGGCGTGCTGGTCGCGGCGGGTGCTTGTGCCCAATATTCGTGGCGGATCAGCTCGTGGCGCAGCGCGGCGAGCATGTCGCTGTAGCTGATCGTGGTCTTCTGGCGGTACCACGGCGCCTGTCGGCGGCGGGCGTCAAGGTCGGCGTCTGGGTTGCCGTGCAGGGCGTACCAGGTGATCGTGATCGTCTGGGCGAGGAAGCCGAACGGGACCGTCCGCTCGACGGCGCGCCGGACACGGTTGCGGGCCTGGCCGACGCCGTGGTTCTTGGCCTCCTGGTGGGCGGTCTCGATCGTCCAGCGGCTGTCGTAGCGGGCGATCAGTTGCTCGCTGGTGGCGGTGGTGTCGGTGCTGGCGAGCGCGACGTCGAAGCCGTCTGTGCGGTCGGGCTTGCGGATCAGCAGGACCGTGACCGGCCGCGTGTGGAACGGGCCGTACCACAGGCAGGTCGTGCTCCAGACGTGCTCGACGCGGCTGCGTCCGTCGGGCCCGGTGATCGTGACCGGGGCAAAGACGGCGCTGGCGGCCAGCTGCGCGAGGCTGGCGAGGCGGGCGCCCTTCAGCGGCGGCCGCCCGCGCTTGCCGGTGCGCGGCGGCGCGAGCGCGAAGACGGCGGCGTTTGAGCGCATCCGTGTGGTGACCGTGACGCGCTCGGGCAGGCCGCGCCAGGCCTTGGTCGCGTAGGCGCCGTCCATGACCAGCTCCACGCTCCCGGCCGGGAACCGCGCGAGCACCATGTCGATCAGCGTTCTGGCCAGCTCGGGCTGCGACGGGCGGTCGTCGTGTTTGGCGTCCTTGGGCCGGAACAGGCGAAACAGGATCGGAAGCCCGATCGGCCGGCCGCCCAGGCACTCAAGTTCGACGACGAGGACCACAACGACCCAGCAGTTGCCCCAGCGCGTGCGGCGCCCGGATCCTTCGGGCTGGGCGCCGTCGTGCAGGTAGTGCGCGCCCCACACGCGCCGCCCCGAGCGCCCGAACAGCGTGTCATCGACGGCCAAGCGGATCGGTGCGCTGGCCTTGACGAACACCGACACCAGGAAGTCCAGCAAGACCAGTCCGAGCTCGTCGGGGTCCCAGCGCCGCCGCGCGAAGAAGTCATGCGCGCGGCTGTGATGCCACCCGCCGGCCAGCCCGGCCGCCTGCAGCATCCCCGTGATCGTGCAGTCGCGGACCCGCCCGACGAACCCGACCACCAGCGCGCTGAACGTCTGAAATGTCGGTTGCGTGAACGCCGGGCGAAAGAGGGACAGCAGACCAGCGAGCGAAGTGGGAACCTGCAACACGGCGGCGACCCCCCGGTGAAAGGGCCACGGCCAGCGTCACCAGCGCCCCGCGGCCCGATGGGCTTTGACACCCACCGGATTCGGGGTCGCCGCCACCCCTCCTTTCGCCTGCTCAGGCCCGCAAACCGCCACCGCCGGCGCCACCCGCGCCGAGCATCACACCCGCGCTCCTAGCCCCCGAGAATCCCGAAACTCGAGAGGACAACCATCCGCATTCTCCTCATCGGTCCGAATGGCCGCCTGGGCACCGCGGTTCACGAAGCCCTGACCGCGCGCCACGAGCTCGTCACCGCGTCACGCAGCAGCGGTGACGTCAGGGTCGACATCCGCGACCCGCACTCGATCGCCGCGATGTACGAGCAGGTCGGTCGAGTCGACGCGGTGGCCTGCGCTGCCGGCGGCGTGCCGTACAAGCC
>NZ_JBOHGC010000217.1:0-12763 GCF_050699995.1 Actinokineospora sp.
ACGACATGCTCATCGCCTTCCGGCGAGCCCGAATTACCGCCGTCACCGCAGGCCAGGCCACACTCGATCAATATCCCGCCAGGTCCGCGACCAGCACATCAGCCACCGCATAACTGCGAAACCTCAGCTCCACAGACCGGCCACGAAAACCGCCCACGGCGTCAGCGCGGCATCCGCTTCGGCAGACCACGACGAGCGCGTCCGTGCCCATCTTTCGGCCTCGGCTGGGTGGTGTCCGGAATCGATGAGACGCAGCAGCAGGAACGCGGTGTCGACCCAGCCCGCGCCCCGCCCAGGCAGACCCCAGTCGATCACCCGAACTGCGGAGGCGTCGATCAGGAATTGATGGGAGTGCAGGTCGGTGTGCACGAGTCGATCGCCGTCCACGAGCTCGGGCACCAGCGCGGCGATTGAGTCCAGGCGCTCGGCGTCCATCCCCGTGTCGAGTCGACTCCACCAGTCCGTGACAGCCCACCGCTCGCTCAGCGGGCGGAGTGCGGGTGCGGGCGTGGCACTGAGCTGATCGACTGTCGCACCGACCAGTGCCAGATCGGGCGAGCCAGGTGTGAGATCGGCCGGGCGGCCCGGAACGAATTCGAACCCGACCACCAACCAGTCCTCGACATCCTCGGCGAACAGCACCGCCGGAGCCAGGTTCGCGGCGAACGGTGCTGCGCGGGTTTCGTTGCGCAGCCACCGCATCCGAGGTGATCGCCCTGCGACACCCTTGACGAACACAGGTTCGCCGGTGGCGGGACGCAGGATCGCCGTGAGGTCACAGGTCTGGCCCGCGGTGACGTCCATGAAGTCGGCTACTGGGCCGATGCGCCTCTCGATCGTCGCCCGCACCTGTGGGGACAGGTCGGTCCAGCCGACCTTCATCGTCGAGCCCTCATGTCGGCCGCTTATCGCTTCCTGGTCTCGGTGTTCTCGTTGCCGTCTTCCCCGCTGGAGCGGCAGTTGCCGTCTTCATGGCAGCTGCCGCACTTGCCGTCGAGCGCCCACAGTTCGTGGTCGACGAGATACCCCGCGGCTTCGATCGCCTCCAGCGTACGGTCGCGGCGTTCGAGGTCTCGCCCGGGACATGGTGGATGAACCGACCTGCCACCCTTTCACAGAACGCGGCGTAGTCCTTGGTCCAGCGGAGGAACAGGTGCCACCCCGCGTCGACTGCGGGGCTGGGCGACAGACGCTCGCCCGTGTGTCCGGCAGCCGCCAGGAAGGCAAGCGTCTGGTCCATGATTCGTGTGGCCTCGTCCAGATCGATGTTGCGTTCTTGGGCGAGCCTCGAGGTCAGGAGGTCGAACAACTCCTCCGAGATCAGAGTGCGGGCCCGGCGGGAGTCAAGGCGAAAAACCGTGGTCATTGGATAGTTCCTTTCGTTGAAGTACTCATCATTACGGCGACCACAGGGCGCTGCCCCTGATCACCAACGACGGCGCCCCCGGTTCGCCGGGAGCGGGTAGGTTGACAAGCTCACGCACCACCTCAACCAGGTCAGTGCCGTCCTTGAGCCAGACGACCCCGCCATGCTCTTCGGTGACCACGCGGCTGGCGACGACATGGGTGCGATCAAGAACGAACACCGCGTCGGTGTGCGCTCCGTGATTCCTGGAACAGGCGACGCACACAAGTTCGCCGTTGTCGTCATGAAGCAGCCGGAATTGCCACCCGTGGTCCCGTAGCGCCGCCAGTTCGGCAAGCTCTGGGAACCGGGTAATGGAACTGACAGATTTAGTCATAGCGACGACCGAATGATTGTGTCGAGTTGAATGTCGACGAATACTCAGTGCCCGCCTGCGGCGGCCACAGCCGCTGATGCAGATCAGATGACACGAGGTCGTCCAGCCGGAGCCCAGCGCCCATCACGTCTTGCGCCGCCGCCGTGAATCGCGAACATGGCCAATGCTCGGTCGAGCAGAGGAGGCACGGTTCGGTCCCTTCAGCCGGTTGATGAGCGGTCAGATCGTCGATCACCCGCGCGACTTGGCCGAGGAGGCTGTCTGATCCCACGACGACAGCCACGATCGGTCGGTATCCGGGCCTCGGCATTGATGTCCTCTTGATTCGGTCGGGCAGGTTGTCGCCGGTGGTCGCATCACCCTGCGTTGCCATTGACCACCGCATAGTGAACGCTAGGCTTGTTCGGTCGGGTGCAGGACTGACCACGGGTACGAGTACGGCAGGGTTCGGGGCGACGGTGTGCAGGGGGCGACGTGGGCGACAGGCCGGCAACACCGCGTGCTGGTCAACGTTCGCCCGGCCGTGCGTGCATCTCGGGCTACGTGTTCAAGCTGATTCGTGAGTCGACCCATCTCACTCAGGCCCGTCTTGCCGAAACCCTGATCGTGGATGTGGCCACAGTTCAGGGCTGGGAGAGCGGCCGTCGGCCCCTGGGCGCATTGCGCAGCGCAGACCTTGTCCGACTGCGGATGAGCATGCGCCGTCTAGGAGCGCCTGCGGTCGCCTTGGCCGTATTGGACCTCGCGATCGAGGCTGACCTCATCCTCTTTGACGCTGTCGAGGCAGGCCCCGCGGTGTTGGCCGCCAACACCCATCCGCTCGCCGCCGTTGTGCATCGTCGAACGCTCACCAGCCTGCTCACCTGGCCGTTCACGGGAATCGTGCCGGGTGTTCTGGCAGTGCCCAGGCAAACTGCGCGCCGTGGTCCCGTTGCCGACAGACCACTTCTGGGCTCGGAGGAACGCGCGCGCTTCTTCGACCACCTTCAGGTCACTGCAGATGCCTCAAGGGGAACAGCAAACGCGTTGCTGCGGCGCCAAGCCGTTTATCTGCTGGGCTTCGATCAACGCCCGGACTCCGCTCGGTGGCTCACTTCTGAGCTACAGGACGCCAACCGCGGTGTCGGGCGCGCCGATCACCTGTCGTCCTGGGTCGCGCATCGGTCTTCGGCCATTGCCTTGGCGCAGAAAGGACACCGCGACGCTCTGGATGCCTTCGTCGCGCGGAAGTTGAGCACCGACGCGCAGGAGATCGCCAATCTGAACTACTGGGCCTATTGGCTTGGGGAAATCCCCGATCCGCAGGTCAACGACGACTTCATGACTACCGTGGACCCCGAACAGTGGTTTGGTGCCCGCGTGCTTGATCACCTGCTTGATCGACTCAATCCGGGCTCACATCACGCCGACCTCAACATCCACACGCTCTGGGCACTGTTGCTTGCTCGGCCAATCGTCTTGCGGGGTCGGCGGCATGCCCAAGCTCGGGCAGGTGAAGTCGTGGATCGGATGAGCGCCCACCCCCATCTCACCCACCGTGCTCGCCGTGAACTGGATAGCGTGGCGTACGCCATCCGGCTGGCCGACAGATGAGAGGGGAACAACGTGTCCGGTGACCATACCCGGCGACCCGAGGACGACGAGGCCTCCGCGACCGCTGCTTTCGCCTTCGAGCTCGGCGTTCTCAAGACCATGCGCCGGGCAGGCTGGTGGCATGCGGGAGTTCGTGATCCGGAGTCGGTAGCCGAGCACAGCCTTCGCGTCGCCCAGCTCGCTTCGCTGATCGCCGCGGAGGAAGGGGCGGACCCAGCTCGGGCCGCCTTTCTCGGGTTGTGGCACGACAGCCAGGAGACTCGGACGGGCGATATCCCGCACACCGCGAAGCCTTATCTCGCGGGCCGGATCGACAATCGGGCGATCACCGCGGACCAGACTGCGCGCATGCCCGATACGGCCGCCAAGACTGTTCGGGAAGCGGTTGACGAATACGAGAGTCAAGACACCGCCGAGGCGCACTGCGCCAAGGACGCCGACAAGCTCGAATGCCTCATCCAAGCCGTTGAATACCGTGCCGCCGGCCATCAGAACGTCCAGTCCTGGATTGACTCGTCCCGAGCGGGGCTGCGGACCGACGCGGCTCGGCGGATCGCTGACGCTGCCCTTCGGACTTCTCCGCTGACGTGGCGCGGGCACATCTGACCCGAACGAAAGGAGGGCCCTGGCACGCCGGGGCCCTCCTTGAACCACAGATCAGATCGGATGCACCGTCATCGGCAGCCCACCCTTGACCCGCAGCGACAGCATCGGCTCCGGGATCACCTCATACCCCGGCACCAGCTTCAACGTCATCTCCCGCGCCAGCATGGAGATCACGAACGTCGCCTCCATCAGTCCAAGGTGGCTCCCGACGCAGAAGCGCGGTCCCGCCCCGAAAGGCAGATACGCGTACCGCGGCCGGGTGTTCGCCCGGGAAGGATCGAACCTGTCCGGGTCGAACTTCTCCGGCGCGTCCCAGAACTCCGGGTGGCGGTGCAGGGTGTACGGGCACACCATCACATCCGCGCCCGCCGGCACGTGGTAGCCGCCGACCTCGTCCTCCCCGACCGAACGACGGGTCAGGATCCACACCGGCGGGTAGAGCCGCATGGCCTCCTCGAGCACCATGTTGGTGTACGTCAGGCTCTTCAGGTCCTCCAGCACCGGCGTCCGGTCACCCAGCACCGCGATGGCCTCGTCCCGCAGGCGGGCAGCGACCTCAGGGTGTTGGTCCATCAGGTACAGCGCCCACCCGACTGTCGACGCCGTCGTCTCGTGGCCTGCCAGCAGCAACGTGATCAGTTCGTCGCGCATGCGGGTCTGGGCGACACGGGGGTCGGATTCCTTGCTGGTCGACTGGATCAGCCGGGAGATCACATCGTCCGCCGGGTCGCGCGGATTGCCGAGGCGTTCCGCGACAAGGGCTTCGACGATCCGCGACAGGTCGTCGCTGGCCTTGCGGAACTCGCGCTGCCTGCGCAGCGGGAGCCACGTGGGGACCATGCCCATGGTCTCCATCTCGAACATCGCCTGGTCCTGCACGGCTTCGAACGAGTGCCCGATCGACTCGAACGCGTCCAGATCCGCGTCGAGGAGGGTCCGCCCGAGGACGCCGAGGGTGAACCCGGTGAGCTCGTGCAGGACGTCCGTCGGGCCCTGGCGGGTCCGCAGGCGGGCCACAAGTTTGGCCGCCTCCTCGACGATGGTGTCGGCCTGGGCGGTGATCCGGCGGGCCTGGAACACCGGCTGGATCGTCCGCCGCTGTTCCCGCCACAGCTCCCCGTCGCTGGTCAGCAGGCCGTCGCCGAGGGCTCGGCGGGCTTCCACGTAGCCGATTCCCTTGTGGTAGTTGGCACTGTTGTCCGCGAGGATGTGCTTCGCGTGGTCGGGGTGGTTGAAGTAGTAGAGCGTCTTCGGGCCGATCCCCACCCGCACCGCGTCCCCGTAGGTCGCCGCCGCCGTGGACATCAGCGTGAGCCGGTCGCCTTTGAGCTGCTTGAGCAGGCTGAACGTCTGACTGCGTGGCGGTCCCGGGGGAACGCGGTGCGAGGGGGTCATGGTCATGCCGCCTTAGGCTCCGAGGTGGCCGGGACGGCCGGGACCAAGGTGACCGGGGGAGCGGACGCCTTGGACTTCTCGACGAAGTGCACAGTCCAGTGGTAGAGCCCGCGGATCAGGCACACCAGCGCGGTGGCGAGGAAGATGTTGTACGCCACGTGCGCCACGATCAGCACGCCGTAGGCCAGCGCCACGCCGCCGCCGAAGGCGAACTGCGCCCACGGCTTCGACGGGGACGTGCCCGGGTCGGTGATCATGTAGTTGGTGAACAGGATGAACGCGACGCCGGTCATCATGCCCAGCGCGGCCGGGATCGACGTGTCGAACAGCCAGCCGCGGATGATCGACTGGGCGGCGAACACGCCGACCCAGCCCGCGATCAGCCACATCCGGCCGGTCAGCTTGCCGTTGATCATCGTGCCGCCGATGATGATCAGACCCGGGATCAGCCAGTCCACCCAGCCCGACACGTGCTCGGTGAAGTGGTACGGCGGGGCGATCGAGGCCCAGGGGAACAGGACCAGGATCATCGCGATGCCGAAGTTCGACGGGTTCATGAAGTGCCGCATGCGGCCCTTCACCGGCGCCCGCAGGATCCACTTCGCGCCGACCGCCAGGGTGACGCCGAAGACGAGCACCCACACCCGGTCGTTGACGTAGATCAGCATGTTCACCGCGAGGCTGGTGATGTGCGCGGGGAACAGGAACTGCACGAGCCCCTTGAAGCCGCCGCCCTGGTAGCGCGGGTCGCGGCCCTCGGCGCGAGCGCCGATCTTCTCCAGTCCGAGTTCCACGGTGTAGCCGGTCGCCAGGGCGATGAAGGGCCAGATCCACGGCTGCTCGAAGCCGAGCAGCGCGTACCCGACGATGTTGAACACGCTGATGGATATCGCGAAGTTGCGGAGCGCCTTGATGACCTTGGGGTCATGGCGCACTGGCGCGGCTGTCTTGGTCTCAGCCATGACGGGTCACTTCTCCTTCGCCTGGGTGCCGAGCCGCAGCGCGTGCATGCCCGAGGTCAATTGCAGGTCTTGTTCGTGGCGCTGACCCGCCCGGTCGCGCCAGGTGATGTGTACCTGGACGGGTCCGGCGTCATCGCCGAGTCCGATGTGGACATCATTGCTGCGCTTGCCGGAGTGCCCGCCGCCGCCGTCGACCCGACCGATGACCTTGGTGCCGTCGGCCTTGGTGACGACCACCTGGGCGCCGACGACCGGGGAACCGGGCGCGCCGTCCGCGGTGGGGGCGTCGTGGAACAGGCACAGCGTGAGGCTGTGGCCCGCGTTCGGCGCGTTGTTCTGGTAGAACACCGGCTGGTCCCACTGCCGCGCCATGGCGAAGTCGAGCCTGCCGTCGCCGTCGGCGTCACCGGTGGCGACACCGCGAGTCGGAACCGGGATGGCCAGACCGAGCTCGGGGGCGAGGTCGTCGTAGTTGCCGTCGGCGCCCTTGACGAAGAACTTCATGGTGTGGTCGCCGCCGACGTCGTCGCCGAGGGTCACGTTCGGCCAGAACGACGGGTTGGTGAGCAGTTCGTCGTTCGCGGTGGCCAGTTCCTGCAGCTGCGGCCAGCGGTTGGTGTAGCCGCGGACGAAGCCGGTGGCCTGCACGACCTGGTTGGTGCCGCTGTTGGTGAAGTCGCCGGCCTTGACGTCCCAGCCCCAGCCGGACCACGCCGTGTTGGCCGAGCCGCTGACGTCGTCGAACGGCGCCTCACCGGCGAGCAGCTTGGAGCGCAGGTCCGCCTGGTTGTCGGCCTTGGTGAGGAAGTGGAAGTTGCTCTCCTCGATGCCCCACGAGGTGGTGATGTTGCTGACGAACAGGTCGTAGAGACCGTCGCCGTCGAGGTCGGCGAAGTCCTCACCCATGCCCTTGAACGAGTCCTGGCCGATCACCTTGGACTTGGGCACGACCGGGGACCGGCCGCCGACGATCTCCTCGAAGGCGAGCTTGCCCGGCGTGGACTTGTTGTGCAGCAGGTGGTCCGGGCCGAAGTCGTTGGCCAGGTGCAGCTCCGGCAGTCCGTCGCCGTCGATGTCGGCCGAGGCCGCGCCGAGCTCCCAGCCCTTGGAGACCTCGACGGGCAGCGCGTCGTCGACCTTGCGGAAGCTGCCGTCGCCGTTGGCGAGGAAGAAGTAGTCCTCGCCGCCGTTGCGGGCGTCCGACATCGAGTCGTTCATCTCCACCCCGCCGGAGACCCGGTCGTCGAGCACCGGTCCGTGCGGGAAGTAGTTGGTGATGAGGATGTCGTAGTGCCCGTCGCCGTCGAAGTCCTCGTAGGTGACGGCGTTGCTGTTCCACTGTGGACCGTCGTAGGCGCCACCGGTCTTGCCGGGCACCAGTTCCACCGCGGTGAAGCACTCGGCGTCGAGCTTCTTCGCCTCGGGCTTGGTGAGGAAGATGATCGGCGTGCGACCCCAGTAGTAGACCAGCAGGTCCGTGCGGCCGTCCTCGTTGTAGTCGCCGGGGAGGCAGCCCATCGGCGCGATCTGCCCGTTCATCGGCAGCGAGCCGGGGTTCAGGGCGAAGGCCGGGTAGCGGTGGCCGTTCTTGTCCGGCACCGGGGTCACCACGACCTGGTCGATCCGCGGGTCGGTGATGCACAGGTCGTTGGGCAGGCCGTCGCCGTCGACGTCGTTCATCGCGATGGCCGCGCCGACCGAGGAGATCCACGCGTCGATGTGCTTGTAGTCCTTGTTGACCTTGCGGACTTCCTGCTGGGCGAACCCGCTCGGCATGGCGATGGACTTCGCGGTGAACTTGAAGTCCTTGGCCAGCGCCGTCTTCTCGGCGGCACTCGACTCAGGCAGGCGGGCCACCATGAACGTGGTCACCACCAAGACCAGAGCGATGATCCCAGGAAGCTGCCTGTGCAGCCATCCAGGTTTGGTGGTCATCGACTTACACCTCCCATTGCGGCGAATCGGCCTGCGACACGCTGGCGCCAGACCTCGTAAGCGGGTACATCACCGTCGGCCGGAAGGTCGCGACGGGCGTCGTGGGTGAGCTGCGCGGCGTCCTCGGGGGACATGCCGCAGAAGACCTTCGAGGCGACCCGGGTGTGTGGGATGACAAGTCCCGCGCGCACCCTGGCCTCGGAGGCGAACGACGAGGCCTGGGCGAGCATCGGCGCGTACTCGCCCGCCAGGTCCCGGTAGGCGAGCAGTTCGGCCTCGTCGGCGCCACCGGCGTAGGTGGCGGCCAACCCGGTGCCCGCCCAGAGGTCCGCGCGCCGGTGCTCGGGGAACTTGGCGATCATCGACGCGACGAGCGGGCCGTCGCTGCCGCCGATGAACCACAGGGCACGGCCGATTCCCTGGTCGATCCCGTGGTTCGCCTGGCCTTCGCCCCAGTTGGTGAGCCAGTCGAACTTCTGGACGTACTGCTCCTCGACATAGCGCTTGGTCTTGAAGTACGCCTGGTGGAAGCCGTAGCCGTCGAGCACCAGGCCCACGAGCAGCGGGTCGAGTGTCTCGGCCTTGCGCCACGCGAACTTCGGCAACCGGCACATCGCCCAGCCAAGGCCGACGTAGACCATGTAGACGTGCTTGTCGCCCTCGCCCGCGAGGAAGTCGTCGAGGTGGTGCTTGCCGCCCAGCGGAAGCCCGTCGCGGACCGCGTAGCCCATTCCCGCGCCCTCATAGGCGAAGCCGCGGTAGTAGGGCTCGATCTGCTCCAGCTTCGCCACGGCGTCGTCGGTGGTGGCCGCCTCCGCCGCGTAGGCGTAGCCGTCGAGGAACCTGCGGCCCACGGTCTCCAGGTTCTCCTGGGCGGCCGGGCTCTTCTTGTGGAAGCCGCGCACGTCCAGCAAAGTGGCCGACGCGTTCGGTGTCAGGATGCGGCGCCGTAGCGCCCGCCATGCAGTGCCCAACTGACTTTCCCCCTCACGGGACTCGATCTGCGGATGGTTGAGCCGCCGCCTGGCTGACGGTGGCGGTGACGAGCCGGGTGCGGATGCGCTCGCGCCAGCGCTCGTACGCGGGATCGAGGCCGGTGCCCCACGGGTCGGCCTCGGTGCCGTCGGCGATGTCGACCGCCTCCGACACCGAGAGCCCGGCCAGGGCGCGCGCGGCGAGTTCGCTGTGCGGGGGAGTGAACCCGGCGTAGGTCCGCGCCTTGACCGCGAACACCACCCCGAGTGCCAGTTCCGCCCAGTGCGCCCCGGCCGCCGCGCGCAGGCGGGTGAGGCCGGGTTCGTCGCAGCCGCCCGCGAACGTGGCGGCCAGGCCGACCCCGCTCCACAGGTCGGCGTGCCGGTGCGGGGCGAACCGGTTCACCGCTTCGGCGACGGCGTCGGGGCGCGCGCCGTTGATGAACCACAGCGCGCGCCCGACCCCCTGGTCGAAGGCACGCAGGAAGTACTCGCCGGTGCCCTCCCACGGGTACGGCTTGGGCACCCGCTGCTCGTCCACCCAGCGCTTCGTCTGGAAGTACGCGCGGTCGAAGCCGTACCCGTCGACGGCCAGCCAGGTCATCGTGGGGTGGTACGGCGACTCGGCCAGGTCCGGGATGACCTTCTTCCACAGGACCCGCGGCAGCCGCGCCATGGCGAACCCGATGCCGATGTAGGTCAGGAAGATGTGCGGGTGGCCGGGCCCGCCGAGCAGTTTCCTCGACCATGTCCCGCGTCCGCCCGCCATGGCGTCGCGTACGGTGGCGGCCATCGCCGCGCCCTCGTAGGCGAAGCCGCGCTGCTGCGGCTCGACCAGCGCCAGGCGCCGCTCGACCTCCCAGAGCGTCTTCGCCTCGATACCCCATTCGAACCCGCAGATGACCGACTGCGGAATCGCCTCGAGGGTCTCGGCCGCGGCCGAGTCCGCACCCGGGAAGCCGCGGACCCGGAAAGTCACCTCGGCCAATTTGGGTGTCAGGAGAACTCTGCGTAGCGTGCCGAGAATTGTCGGCATGGATGTCACCCCGCTTTCCTTGACCATGGTCTGGTGTCCGATATCTGCGGTGCATCTCCTGTCTTGCCCGCCGGGAATAACCGGCCCGAAACGCGAAGAACGCCCCGCCGATTCGGCGGGGCGTTCTTCTCGATTACTGCGCGATCAGGTCCAGGGCGCGAGCGGATACCACGGCAGGATGCCGCGTCCGGCGAGCAGCCGGACGTCCCAGTAGAGGAACGTGAACACGCCGGCGGCGATGAGCGCGGAGGCGGTGACGATCGCCATCCGGCGGCCGTCGGCGGCGAACCACCGGCCCAGCCGCCCGCCGAGGACCGCGCTGGTCACCAGCAGCAGCACGGCCATGATCAGGATGTTGCCCAGTGACTGCAGGGTGAACGCGGCGGCGCCGTAGAGGGCGTTCCCGCTCTCCGCGGCGTCGCGGAACAGCTGCCGGAACAGCCCGAACGGCCTGCCGATCAGGAACCCGCCGACCAGCGCGCCCATGAACACCATGGTCGCGTTGGGAAAGCGCTGTGACAGCTTGGCGAACGGGTCGCGCACGATGCCCAGGGCGGCCAGGCCCAGGTAGACCATGGCGAGCCCGATGAGCCCGAAGACGATCATCGATTGGATGCTGCGGCCGGACAGGCTGCCCGCGACGTTCTTCGCGGTGGAGAACTGGGGCATCGACGTGCCGACGAGCCCGACAATCGCCCCGTAGGTCGCGGACACCGCCGTCATGCCGACCGACAGCCAGAGCAGTGGTCGCAGGGTGGCCCGCACCCGGCCCCAGCGGGTCGCGGTCGTACCCAGGATCGGGGTCATCGCGCCGAAAACCGCGACGTTGCAGGCGGTGAAGGTGCCCGCGAGGCCGGTGACGAAGGCGAACGCGATCCCGCCCGCGATGCCGCCGATCTCCGCGCCCTTGGCCGTGTGTCCCAGCATGGTGTCGGCGATGCTGTCGCCGATGGTGCTGTCGACGAACTTCGCCGACCACACGACAGTCAAGAGGAAGCCGACCAGCGCGCTCAGGCCGACGATCAGCCCCCGGCGGCGTGGGAAGACGCCACTGACGAACGTGGAGGTCGGCGCCTGTGCGGCGGCCGGCTCCCGCTCTTGTCGGATATCGCTACTGCTCATGCGCTGTCCTTTTCGGATAAAGGCGGATGTGCTTGCGAATAGCGGACCTACGAGTCTTCAGATGGTACTGAGCGACGCTGGCAGAAAAGCGTTGGCCGGGAAAGTGCGCACGTTCGGAGTGGGTTGTCCGATTAAGGGGTCACCCGCCCGGCGCAGGATTGAAGGTCGGTGCGCGCACGGTCGGAGACGACAATGATTGCATTCCGCCGCAAACTTGGACTCGCGAAGTCATAAATGGCGACCATTCGGCCTGCGGGGCTTATTCAACAGTGCCGGGGAAATGGTCCATTTCAGTCCAGAGGCGGTGAAGGTATGAGCAGTGAACGGATCGCGATCGTCGGCATCGGCCTTCGTTATCCCGATGCGAGTTCCCCGGCGGAGCTCTGGGAGAACGTACTGTCCGGCCGCCGCGCGTTCCGGCGGCTTCCGGACGAGCGGATGAACCACGCGGATTATTGGTCGCCCGACCCGAAGGCGCCGGACCGCTTCTACGCGAGTAAAGCGGCCGTGCTCAAGGACTTCGAATTCGACCGGGTCAAGTTCAAGATCGCCGGAAGCACGTTCCGGTCGACGGACATGACCCACTGGCTCGCCCTCGCCGTGGCGACCCAGGCGCTGGCCGACGCGGGCTTCCCCGAGGGGGAGGGGCTGCCCAGGCAGTCCACCGGTGTCGTGTTCGGCAACAGCCTCACCGGCGAGTTCTCCCGCGCGAACATCATGCGGGTGCGCTGGCCCTACGTCCGCCGCACGGTCGCGGCCACGCTGGCGGACAAAGGCTGGTCGGAAGACGAGACCACCGATTTCCTGGCTGAACTGGAAACCCAGTACAAGGCGCCGTTCCCGCTGTTCGACGAGGACACTCTCGCGGGAGGCCTGGCCAACACCATCGCCGGGCGCGTGTGCAACCACTTCGACCTCGGCGGCGGCGGCTACACCGTCGACGGCGCCTGCTCGTCGTCGCTGCTGTCCATCGCCACGGCCGCCAAGGCGCTCGTCGACGGGGACATGGACGTCGCCATAGCCGGCGGCGTCGACCTGTCGATCGACCCGTTCGAGGTCATCGGCTTCGCCAAGACCGGCGCGCTGGCCACCGGCGAGATGAAGGTCTACGACAAGGACTCCAACGGTTTCTGGCCGGGCGAGGGCTCCGGTGTCGTCGTGCTGATGCGAGAGTCCGACGCCATCGCCCGCGGCGGCAAGATCTACGCCTGCATCTCCGGCTGGGGCATCTCGTCGGACGGCAAGGGCGGCATCACCCGGCCCGCCGAGGCAGGCCACCGCCTCGCCCTGACCCGCGCCTACAGCCGCGCGGGCTACGGGGTGGAGACCGTGTCCTACTTCGAGGGTCACGGCACCGGCACCGCGGTCGGCGACGCCACCGAGATCGAGGCGCTGTCC
>NZ_JBOHGC010000218.1:0-2352 GCF_050699995.1 Actinokineospora sp.
CGGGAGGGCTATGCCGCGCAACAGTCAGACCCGGATGACGGACTCTTGCGCGACCGACGCGACAAGTGCGCCCGCGCGGTCGAAGAGCCTTCCGAGCGACAGCCCCCGCGCGGCGGCGAACGTCGGCGTGTGCTGGTCGAACAGCAGCCAGTCTTCGACGCGGAACGGTCGATGGAACCAGATGCTGTGATCGAGCGACGCGCCTGCCACGTAATGGTCGAAGTCGTGCAGCGGCAGGTGCGCGGTCACCGGCAACGTCAGGTCGGTGACATAGGTCAACGCGCACGCCTGCACGACGGGATCGTCGGTGAGTGCCGCACGCGCCCGAAGCCAGGTCCGCTGTCGGGGCGGAATCCGGTCGCCTTCGAGCGGCACGTCGCGGAACTCCCACGCCGCGCGGAGGGCTCCGTTCGCGGCAGGCGGCACAAGCGCTCGGGTCGGGCACTGCTCCGGTTCGGGCACCCGAGGCGCCGTCTCCTGGTAGGCGGGTCCGGCCTCGGGCACGCAGAACGAGCACAAGGCGGTCAGGATCTCGCGCCCGCCCTGGCGCGCGTGCACCTGGAAGGTGCTGTAGGCGCGCCCAATCTTCAAAGCGGTCACCGAGTACGTGATGCGCGTGGCCGGATTTCCCGGGCGAAGAAAGTAGAGGTGCGCCGAGTGCGGCGCACTCCCGTGGGGTGCGCGTTTCGCGGCCGCGAACAGGGCCTGCGCGGCGACCTGGCCGCCGAACACCCGGCCGGGCGCCCCGGTCGCACATCGGGCGCTGAACGTGTCGTCGTCGTGCTCGTCCACCGCCATCGCAGCGAGCAGGTCCTTCATCTCAACTCCTTGTCAAACGATCGTTTGGTTGAGGTCTTGACAGCGCCGCGCCTCTCCTCGGATACTATTACTACCAAACGATTGGTAGAGAGAGGGTGCGGTGTGATCCCGCTCTACGACGAGCTTCCCCTCGTGCCCGGTCTGGGCATCCCGCACGCCTGGGACGTCCTTGACCGGAACACCGGATCGGTTTCCCTCATCGGGTCCGACCAGGTGCGAGCGGCGGCGGGCACGGTCACCGAGGGCGAGGTCGTGTCGCTGAACCTCTCGCTCGGTCTGATCGATCCGCCCCTGTTCGGGCGCAATCCTTTCCGGCACAAGGTGATTCCTGTCGGTCGGAACGCGAACGAGGACCAACTCGACGAGTACAACCCCCAGTCGTCGTCCCAGTGGGACGGTCTGCGGCACATTCGGGCCCGCGAGCACGGCTTCTTCGGCGGCGTCACGGACATCGCCGACGACGACACGGAAACCCTGAGCGTCGAGCACTGGGCGCGCAGCGGCATCGTCGGTCGCGGTGTCCTCCTCGACGTCGCGGCCTTCCTGGCCGCGCAGGGCCGGGCGCTCGACCCGTTCGCGGGCGACGAGATCCCCGCCGCGGACCTGGAGGCGACCCGACGCGCGCAAGGCGTGCAACTGCGGCATGGGGACATCCTGTGCGTCCGGACCGGATGGGTGTCCGCCTACCGCGAACTCGATGCCGACGGCCAAGCCGACCCGTTGCTCTCCAAGCGGTTCTCCGGGCTTCGGGCCGACAGCGAAACCGCGCGCTTCTTCTGGGACAACCACGTCGCCGCGATCGGGGCGGACAACCCGGCGATCGAGCCCGCCCCCGGCGACCCGACCGTGGGCTACCTGCACTGGCGTCTCCAACCGACCCTCGGGATGGCGGTCGCCGAACTCCTCGACCTGGACCGGCTCGCCCGTCGATGCGCGGAGCTGTCCCGGTGGGAGTTCCTCTTCGTGGCCGTCCCGCTGCCGATCCCCGGTGGCGTCAGCTCTCCTTCGAATGCGGTGGCGATCCTGTGATCTACAACGGTACGCAGACGATGCTCGACCGAAGCCTGCTCGGGCCCGACCTTCCCGAGGCGCCCTACGCCCATCGGTTCCGCGCGGAGCTTTCGTCCTGGCTGGCGGACAACGCTCCGGGCGTGGCGGAGCCGCTCGACCAGGACGAGCGCTTCGAGTTCCGCCGCGCCTGGCATCGCGCGATGGCCGCCGACCGGTGGGTGGGGGTGCACTGGCCGTCCGAATACGGCGGCCGCGACGCCGGCGCGCTGACCCAGTTCATGTACTACGAGGAGCTGGCGCTGGCCCGCGCCCCGGAACCGGTGAACACCCCCGGCATCATCCTGCTCGGCCCCACGCTGATGGCCCTGGGCTCCGACGAGCTGAAGCGCCGCTACCTGCCCGGCATCCTCGCCGGTGACGAGATGTGGTGTCAGGGCTTCTCCGAGCCGGACTCCGGTTCCGACCTCGCCTCGCTGCGCACGCGTGCCGAACTGCGCGGTGACGGCTGGCACATCACCGGGC
>NZ_JBOHGC010000219.1:0-7433 GCF_050699995.1 Actinokineospora sp.
CCTGGCTGTTCAGCCACAACGGGCGGGTCGGCGGGTGGCCGCACAGCGTGGCCGGGCTTGCCGCCGACCTGCCCACAGTGGACTTGATGACGCTCGACGCGCCCACCGACAGCGCCCTTGTGTGGGCCCTGGTGCGGCACCGGCTGCGGGCGGGTGTCGACCCGGCCGACGCGCTGGCCGAGGTGGCCCGTGCGATCGGCGCGGTGGCACCGGACTCGCGGCTCAACTTCCTGCTCACCGACGGGCGGACGCTGGTCGCCACCACCTGGTGGCACTCGCTTTCCGTGCTGAAGAACGAAGACAGCGTCGTCCTGGCCTCCGAGCCGTGGGACGACGATCCACAGTGGACGACTTTGGGTGACCGACTGCTGGTCACCGCCATGCTTGACCCGGCACCGGATGTGCGCGTCACCGAACTGGGGCCGATCGCCGAATCACCTAAGGGGAACGCAGTGACCACGACCGACACAGTCGTCGAAGTACACCTGCCCGAAGACCACGCCGCCCGTTCGCTCGCCGCCGACGTCCGCTTGGGACTGACCGGCACGCCGAAGTCCTTGCCCCCGAAGTGGTTCTACGACACCCGAGGCAGCGAACTGTTCGAGCAGATCACCCGGCTGCCCGAGTACTACCCGACCCGCGCGGAACGCGAGATCCTCGCCACCCGGGCCGCTGAGATCGCCGAGGTGACCGGCGCGCACACCATGGTGGAACTGGGTTCGGGCTCCTCGGAGAAGACCCGCCTCCTCCTCGACGCCCTGCGCGACAGCGGAACCCTGTCGCACATCGTGGTCCTGGACGTTTCGGAGTCGGCCCTGCGTGAGGCTTCGGCCGCCCTGGGCGAGGAATACCCCGACACGACGGTCAACGGTGTCGTCGGTGACTTCACCGAGCACCTGGGCCTGCTTCCCGGCGAGCCTGCCCGCCTGGTCGTGTTCCTCGGCGGCACCATCGGCAACCTGCTTCCGGCGGAGCGCAAGACGTTCCTGGCGTCGATCCGTGAGGTCCTCAAGCCGGGGGAGTGGCTCCTCCTGGGCACCGACCTGGTCAAGGACGAGGCCACCGTCGTCGCCGCCTACGACGACGCGGCAGGCGTCACGGCGGGGTTCAACAAGAACGTCCTCCACGTCCTCAACCGCGAACTGAACGCCGACTTCGACGTCGACGCCTTCGACCACGTGGCGCTCTGGGACGCGAAGAACGAGTGGATCGAGATGCGCCTGCGCTCGACCAAGGCCCAGCGGGCCCGTATCGCGGCTCTGGACATGGAGGTCGACTTCGCCGAGGGCGAGGAATTCCGCACCGAGATCTCCGCCAAATTCCGCCGCGAAGGCGTCGCAAAGGAACTCGGAGCGGCCGGCTTCACCCTGACCGAGTGGTGGACCGACGAGCAGGGCCGCTTCGCCCTGTCCTTGGCCAAGGCCGACTAGCCGGGAAACGGTTCGGCGCCTTCCTGACCCCCGCGCCGGCGGTGCGGGGGGCAGGAAGCAGGCGCGGTGGTCTTCCGCGTCTCGAGAACTGTTCTCGGAGCAGGTTGTCCTTGTCGTTGTTCACAGTCGCGGCGACGAAACGCCGGTGCGTGGCCGCTGGGGACAGCCCGGCACAGGGCAGTGGCGCAGCATGGCCGGCGCGCACATGGGCAGCTGTGTCTCGCACGGAATGTCGGAATTGCGGCACATAGACGTCGTTGTCGTCGCACGTCAGCCACTGATCGGCGGCCCACAGGTCCACTCGACGCAGTGCTGGGCCGGTCCACTCGCCCACGTCGACAGCGAACTCGCGCTTGTCGCCCAGAACTACCGCCATCCGCCCACCGTGGCAGATCCATTCCCCCGTGGGCAAACGGATTGCGGCGACAGCGAGAACTAGAAGACGCTCTTTCCGATCAGCAGTAGGGCGCTCAGTGCGGCGACCACCAGGACGCCCACTCGCAGTCGTGGGCCTTCGACGTGCTTGCGGAGCGGGTTGGAGATCAGTGCGCCGCAGGCCAGGAACGGGATGAGGAAGGCCGCCGCCACCAGGTGGCGCTGTTCGACGTGACCGGCGACGGCCAGCATCGCCAGCGACGAGATCGAGGCGACCAGGAAGAAGGCGCTCAGGGTTGAGCGGATGGTCGGGCCCGACTGGTTCTGGTACACCAGTGCGATCGGGGGCCCGCCGATCGACGCCATGGTGCCGAAAGCGCCCGACGCCGTGCCCGCCACGAGCAGGGTGGGGACGGTCGGCCGCGGCTTCCACGTGATCACCGACAGGCCCACGCACACCAGCACACTGACCCCGATCAGCGCGGTGAAGCCCGCCACCGGCAGCGTCGCCAGGGCGATCAGGCCGAGCCCGTTGCCGGGCAGCCGCCCCACCATCGCCCAGCCGACGTTCTTCCACTCCACCGAGCCGTGCTCACGGAAGATCAGCATCGCTGACAGCGCGGTCCCGGCGAACAGGACCGGGACCGGCACGAGCATCGGGTCGATCAGCGCCAGGATCGGGCCTGCGATCAGGTTGAGGCCGAAGCCGATGGTGCCCTGCACCGCCGCGCCGACTAACAAGACCAGGCCCGCGATCAGCAGTCCGAGTGTCAAAGGAATCCCCCATGAACGCGAGAGCGGGGGACATCGGGGGTTGCCGGATGGCCCCCGCTCGTCTGCTCTATCAGCTGTTGACCATCTTGCGCAGCACGTACTGCATGATGCCGCCGTTGCGGTAGTAGTCCGCCTCGCCGGGGGTGTCGATGCGCACGAGGCCGTCGAACTCCACAGTGGAGCCATCGGCCTTCACAGCCGAAACCTTGACAGTGCGCGGCGTTTCGCCGTCGTTGAGCGCGGTGACGCCCGTGATCGCGAACGTCTCGGTGCCGTCGAGGCCCAGCGACGCCGCGGTCTCGCCCTGCGGGAACTGCAGCGGCAGCACGCCCATGCCGATCAGGTTCGACCGGTGGATGCGCTCGAAGGACTCCGCGATGACCGCGCGGACACCGAGCAGCGAGGTGCCCTTCGCCGCCCAGTCGCGCGACGACCCCGAGCCGTACTCCTTGCCCGCCAGGATGACCAGACCGATCCCCGCCGCCGCGTAGTTCTGCGCGGCGTCGTAGATGAAGGCCTGCTCGCCGCCGGAGGTGAAGTCGCGGGTGTAGCCCCCTTGGACCCCTGCGCCGTTGTTTTCACTGTCCAGCAGCATGTTGCGGAGGCGGATGTTCGCGAACGTGCCACGGATCATGACCTCGTGGTTGCCGCGCCGCGAGCCGTAGGAGTTGAAGTCCCTGCGCTCCACGCCGTGCTCGGTGAGGTACTTGCCCGCGGGGGTGTCCGCCTTGATCGCACCGGCCGGGGAGATGTGGTCGGTGGTGACCGAGTCGCCCAGCACCGCCAGGACGCGCGCGCCCTCGATGTCGGCGACGGGGGTCGTCTCCATCGTCATGCCCTCGAAGTACGGGGGCTTGCGCACGTAGGTGGACTGCGGGTCCCACTCGAAGGTCTTGCCGGTCGGCGTCGGCAGCGACTGCCAGCGCTCGTCGCCCGCGAAGACGTCCTTGTAGCTGCTCGCGAAGCTCTCCGCCGACATCGCCGCGGCGATGGTGTCGGAGATCTCCTGCGGGGTCGGCCAGATGTCGGCTAGGTGCACCGGCTGACCGTCGGACCCGATGCCCAGCGGCTCGGTGGTGATGTCGATGTCCATCGACCCGGCCAGCGCGTACGCCACCACCAGCGGCGGGGACGCCAGGTAGTTCATCTTGATGTCCGGGTTGATCCGGCCCTCGAAGTTGCGGTTGCCCGAGAGCACCGACACGACAGCGAGGTCGGATTCCTGCACACCCGCGGAGATCTCGTCCTGCAGCGGGCCGGAGTTGCCGATGCAGGTGGTGCAGCCGTAGCCGACCAGGTTGAAGCCGAGCTTGTCCAGGTACGGGGTGAGGCCCGCGCGGTCGTAGTAGTCCATGACGACCTTGGACCCCGGCGCCAGCGTGGTCTTGACCCACGGCTTGCGGGACAGGCCGCGCTCGACGGCCTTCTTCGCCAGCAGCGCTGCGCCGATCATGACCGACGGGTTCGACGTGTTGGTGCACGAGGTGATCGCGGCGATGGCCACGGCGCCGTGGTCGAGTTCGAAGGTCTGGCCGTCGAGGGTGACCGTGGTCGGCTTGGAGACGCGGCCCTCGGCGTTCGCGGCGGCCGAGTGGTAGTCGTACGGCTTGCCCGACGACCCGTTGCCGCCTGAGGCGAACGCGGGGGAGTCGCTGGCCGGGAAGGACTCCTCGGACGCCTCGTCCACAGTGGACGTGGTGTCCGCGGCGGGGGCGTAGGTGCCCAGCGCGGCGCGGAAAGCGGACTTGGCGTCGGTCAGCTCGATGCGGTCCTGCGGACGCTTCGGGCCGGCGATCGAGGGGACGATCGTGGCCAGGTCCAGCTCGAGGGTCTCGGAGAAGACCGGCTCGACCGACGGGTCGTGCCAGAGGCCCTGCTCCTTGGCGTACGCCTCGACCAGTGCGACCTGGTCGGCGGAGCGGCCGGTGAAGCGCAGGTACTCGATTGTCTCCGCGTCGATCGGGAACATCGCCGCGGTGGAGCCGAACTCCGGGCTCATGTTGCCGATGGTGGCGCGGTTGGCCAGCGGGACGGCCGAGACGCCCGAGCCGTAGAACTCGACGAACTTGCCGACGACGCCCTGCTTGCGCAGCATCTCGGTGATCGTGAGGACCAGGTCGGTGGCGGTGGCGCCCGCGGGCAGCTCGCCGTGCAGCTTGAAGCCGACCACGCGCGGGATCAGCATGGAGACCGGCTGGCCGAGCATCGCGGCCTCGGCCTCGATGCCGCCGACGCCCCAGCCCAGCACGCCCAGGCCGTTGACCATGGTGGTGTGCGAGTCGGTGCCGACCAGGGTGTCCGGGTATGCCTGACCGTTGCGGGTCATCACCACGCGCGCGAGGTGCTCGATGTTGACCTGGTGGACGATGCCGGTGCCCGGGGGGACGACCTTGAACTCGTCGAACGCGGTCTGGCCCCAGCGCAGGAACTGGTAACGCTCCTTGTTGCGCTGGTACTCCAGGTCGACGTTGGTCTCGAAGGCGTCCGGGCGGCCGAAGATGTCGGCGATCACCGAGTGGTCGATGACCAGCTCGGCCGGGGCCAGCGGGTTGACCTTGGTCGGGTCGCCACCCAGCGTGGTGACGGCCTCGCGCATGGTGGCGAGGTCGACGACGCAGGGGACACCGGTGAAGTCCTGCATGACCACGCGGCCCGGCGTGAACTGGATCTCCGTCGACGGCTCGGCGGCCGGGTCCCAGTTCGCCAGGGCGCGCACGTGGTCGGCGGTGATGTTCGCGCCGTCCTCGGTGCGGAGCAGGTTCTCCAGCAGGATCTTGAGGCTGTAGGGCAGGCGCTCGGAACCCTCCACCGCGTCCAGCCGGAACACCTCGTATGAGGCGTCACCGACGTTCAGCGTGGCACGGGCGCCGAAGCTGTCCTTGCTAGCAGTAGTCACGTCCAACTCCAGTGGCGGCGCAAGTCAGTCCAGGTAGTCGAGCCCTGAGTCTCGCGCACCTGGTTGAGGCGCGCATCGACAGGCTCACGAAGCAAACAGTACGCTTGTCCTGTAAGCCATTTCAAGGGGGGTTGATTGTGATCCATCACGTGCAGATCGCGTGCCCGGCGGGTGCGGAGGACCGGATGCGGGCGTTCTACTCGGGCGTCCTTGGGTGGTCTGAGCTGCCGAAACCCCCGCTGCTGGCAACTCGGGGTCGGGCGCTGGTTCGCCGTGCCTGGTGGGGGTGAGCTGCACGTCGGCGTCGAGTCGGACTTTCGACCTGCGCGCAAGGCGCACCCCGCTTTTATCGTCGACATCGATAGGACGTCGGCCGCCGTGGCCGAATCGGGCGCAAGCGTCCGCTGGGCGGACCCTGCAGAGATTCCGGGCAGGCGCCGGTTCCACACCGATGATCCGGTCGGCAACCGGGTGGAGTTCCTAGAAGACTGAGCCGCATGGACGCGGTGGTGGTCGGGGCGGGACCGAACGGGCTGGCGGCGGCGCTGGTGCTGGCCAAGGCCGGGCTGTCGGTGCGGGTGCACGAAGCCGCGCCGACCATCGGCGGCGGGTGCCGGACCGCGGAGCTGACCGTGCCCGGTCTCCGGCACGACGTGTGCGCCCACGCCCACCCGATGGGCCTGGCCTCACCGTTCTTCCGCGCTTTCGACCTGGCGGCCCACGGTGTGGAACTGGTGGCCCCGGAACTGTCCTACGCCCACCCACTGGACGGCGGCCGCGCCGGCCTGGCCTGGCGTGACTTGGACCGGACGGCCGCGGGGCTGGGTCGCGACGGGCCGGCCTGGCGGCGGCTGCTGGGCCCGCTCGTGCGGGACTGGCCGGGGCTGATCGACCTTGCCATGTCGGACTTCCGGTCGGTGCCCCGCGCCCTCCAGTTCCCGTTGCGCGTCCTGGAGCAGGCGTCACCGCTGTGGGGCGCTCGATTCAGTGGGACGGTCGCGCCCGCGCTCCTGACCGGGGTGAGCGCCCACGCCGTGACACCCCCGCGAGCCCTCGCGCCCGCAGGGGCGGGCCTGCTGCTAGCCACCCTCGGCCACGCGGTCGGCTGGCCCATCGCCCGTGGCGGCAGTCAGTCCATTGTGGATGCCCTGGCGGCGGAGTTGGTCAGACGGGGCGGGAAGATCGTCACCGACAGCCGGATCGACTCGCTTTCGCAGGTCCGCGCGCGCGCCGTACTGCTCGACGTCAGCCCGTCGGCTCTGGCGGGCATGGCCGAACTCCCCGGCCGGTACCTGCGATGGCTGCGGTCGTTCCGCTATGGCGGGGGAGTGTGCAAGGTCGACTTCGCCCTGTCCGGGCCGGTGCCGTGGACAGTCCCGGACCTCGCCCGGGCCGGAACACTGCACGTGGTCGGCGACCGGGCGGAGGCGGTCGCGGCGGAGGAGGAGGTCGCCGCCGGTCGACACCCGTCTCGGCCGTACGTGCTGGTGGGACAGCCTGACGTGGTGGATCCGAGCCGTTCCACCGAGGGACTTCACACGCTGTGGTCGTACGCACATGTGCCGAACGGGTCCTCTGTGGACGTCGGTGAGAGGGTGACGGCCCAGATCGAACGGTTCGCGCCTGGATTTAGGGACCTTGTGGTGGAGCGGTCTGTGGTGACGGCCGTGGACATGGCCCGGTACAACGCGAACTATGTGGGTGGGGACATCGGCGCTGGTGCGCTTTCGGTGTGGCAGACGGTGTTTCGGCCAGTACCGCGGTGGGACCCTTATCGGACCCCACTGCCTGGCGTGTACCTGTGCTCGGCCTCGACGCCGCCGGGACCGGGAGTGCACGGGATGTGTGGCGTGCACGCGGCTGGACGCGTTCTGCGTCAGCGGTTCGGCATCAAGACAGACCCACTGGACGTGATCCGAAGCTGAGCACCCCCACCCGTAAAGTGAAGAGGCCCCGCC
>NZ_JBOHGC010000220.1:0-1519 GCF_050699995.1 Actinokineospora sp.
GTGACCGGCCAGGTCAAGGTCGGGGGCGGCGTCGGGTGAAGGCGTGTACAGGCCACGACGAGTGAGCCAGGCAAGGTGGGGCCGTGCTGTCCGGTGAGTGGCGTCGGACAGGATGCCCAGATGGGTGTGGTACTCGCGCGCGTGATCCCGAGGCCCGTCCGGCTGCGCTCAGGGGCCGGCCGACCCGGCGGTGAGCCCCGGGGCCACGCCGACCGAACGGTCCAGCGAGACGAGCGCACCGATCGCGACGTCTCCTGGCCAGACCACGCGGCAGAATCGCAGTACGCCTCCGCAGTGACGGCAGCGCAGGGTCGCGGCCGCTTCGAGCGTGGTCTCCGGTGCCGGCACGGCGAATCCATGCGCCAGTTCGATGCGGGCTTTCACCTCCTCCAAAGGGACCGACGAGCTCGGGGAGAGGAACCCGTAGTACCGCACCTTCATGAACCCGCGCGGGCGCACGTGCTGGAGAAACCGGCGCATGAACTCCATGATCGGCAGCGTCATGGTGCGCGGCCGGTGACTGTGCGGCTGGTGGTACCGGAAGCGCACGTGATGCTCATCGACCTGCACGATGCGGCGCTCCGAGATCGCCACCTTGAACACGTACTGGGCACGGTACTCGATCGCCCCGCGCCCGTCGCCCGCGGCCGGGCCGTTGACGTTCCACTCCATGGCCCAGACCTCGCCCGGCGTCGCCCCGAGTAGCCCGTGCCGGTCGAGCGCGTCCCGCACCTTGGCCCGAAAGATTCTCGACAGCGCCCGCACGGGCAACGAGAACCCGGGGCGGGCCGGATGCCCGCGCCCGTCGACTCGACTCAGCGCTCCGCCCGGCACGACATAGTGGATGTGCGGATGGTACTGCAGGGTCCGCCCCCAGGTATGCACGACGCCGAAGAAGCCGGCAAGGTCGCCTCCGATGTGCCGGGGGTCGGCGGCCAGCGTCTTGATCGCTCCCGAGGAGGCTTCGAACAACGCGCCCTAGCCGACCTTCTGAGGTCGCCGCCGGAAGGCCCGCAGCGGCGCCGGGACCGTGAAGGTGAGCAAGCAGTGTTCGCCGGGCAGGTGCCGCGCCCGGTGCCGCTCCAGCCACCGGAGGCCTTGGCCCTGCTGGCAGCCCGGACAGTGGCGGTTGCCGCAGGAGCGCGGGATCACGTGCGGCTGCCCGCAGGCGTCGCACGAATAGAGCGTCACGCCCGCCGCCTCGGTCCGGCACGCGATGATGGCCGCGCTCACCCTCCTGTGGGCCCGGGGCATGGCGTCGCCGAACCGGTCGAGGTACGCCGGGCCGTGCGTGCGGAAAAGCTCCTGGAGGAGGCCCATCTCACAGGCCCTCCATGACCCGGTCGATCAGTGCACAGGCGTCCTCCTGGCCTTTGGAGGTGAGGGGCAGATAGATCATGGTGGTCTCCAGGCTGGCGTGGCCCAGGTTCTTCTGGATCACCCGGAGGTTCACCCCGGCTTCGAGCAGATGGGTGGCCTAGCAATGGCGCAGGGTGTGGACGGAGACCGCCCGCTTGCG
>NZ_JBOHGC010000221.1:0-11662 GCF_050699995.1 Actinokineospora sp.
CCCCCCCCCGGCCCATGCCCGGCGCACGGCCAAAGCCATAAGGCCCAGTCACGTGCTGGTCAGGATGGCTGACAGCGGCCAAGCACTGTCACTATGGCGCCGTGCATATTCCCGCCCTGCTCGACGCCATCCACGCCGAGGTCTCCGAGGCCGTGCCCCATGGCGCCCCGGCCGGCTACATACCCGCGCTCGCCGGCGTCGACGCGACGAGGTTCGGGATCGCCGTGGCCGACATCGACGGCACGGTCACCGGGGTGGGCGACTGGGAGACCCCGTTCTCCCTGCAGAGCATCTCCAAGGTGTTCACCCTGGCCATGGTCCTGGCCCGCGACGAGGAGTCCCTCTGGGACCGGGTCGGCAAGGAACCGTCCGGTAACCCGTTCAACTCGCTGGTGCAGCTGGAAAACGAGGCAGGCATCCCGCGCAACCCGTTCATCAACGCGGGCGCGATGGTCACCACCGACCACCTCGCCTCGATCGTCGGCGACGCGGCCGCCGAGCTGCTCACCTTCCTGCGGGCGGAGAGCGGCAACCTCGCCGTCCGGGTGGACACCGAGGTCCGCGATTCCGAGGTGACCCAAAGCGACCGCAACCTGGCCTTGGCGCACTTCATGGCGTCCTACGGCAACATGCGCAACCCCGTCGCGACCGTGGCCGACCAGTACGTTCGCCAGTGCGCGATCATGATGAGCTGCCGCGACATCGCCCTGTCCGGCCTGTTCCTGGCCCGCCACGGCATGCGGGCCGACGGCAGCAGGCTGCTGAGCCGCAGCCAGGCCAAGCGCCTCAACGCGATCATGCTCACCTGCGGCACGTACGACGCGGCGGGCGAGTTCGCCTACCGGGTCGGGGTTCCGGCCAAGAGCGGTGTCGGCGGCGGGATCCTGGCGGTGATCCCAGGCCGGTGCACCATCTGTGTGTGGAGCCCCGGCCTGGACACCCACGGCAACTCGGTCCGGGGCGTCGCCGCCCTGGACCGGTTCACCACGCTGACCGGCTGGTCCGTGTTCTAACCGAGATATCCGCCCATGCTGCGGAAGTAGTCCGTCGCCGCGAGTTCCTGGTCGTCGTCGGTGCGGACCCGTTCGATGACCAGGCCGGGGCTCTGACCACGCCGGGCCTGCGGGCCCGCGACGATGACCACGCCGTCGCCCTCGCGGATGAAGATCCGGCCGGGGGTGCCGCCGTAGCGCGCCTTCGACACCGACGCCTGGACGATCCGGAGCCGCTTCCCGTTGTGGAAGGTGAAAGCGTTTGGGTACGGGTCCGACTGGGCACGCACGAGCCGGTCGAGTTCCTCCGCCGACCAGGTCCAGTCGATTCGGCTGTCCTCGATGGCCCGCTTGTGGAAGAACGTGGCCTTCGACCGGTCCTGCGGCGTCAGCACGGCGGTCCCGGCGGCGATCAGGTCGATCGCCTCGGTGACGACCGGCGCGATCAGGTCGACGGTCTTGTGGAACAGGTCGGTCGTGGTGTCGCGGGGACCGACCGCGATGGAGCGCTGCAGCACGATCGCGCCCGCGTCGAGGTCGTCGTCCATCATGTGAGCGGTCAGGCCCACTTCCTTCTCGCCGTTGATGAGGGCCCAGATCAGCGGGGAGAAACCCGCGTACGCGGGCAGCAGCGAGTCGTGCACGTTCAGGGTGCCGTGGCGGGGGAGGGTGAAGATCTTCGGCGGGATCCACGTCCGCCAGTTGTTCGCCACGATCAGGTCGGGCTCGAGTTGCTGCAGCCGCGACATCACGTCCTCGTCCGGCCGGGTCTTCAGCATGACCTCGACGCCGTGCGAAGTGGCCAGGTCGGCGACGGAATCGGACCAGATCTTCTCGTACGCGTGATCGGACTGTGGGTGGGTCACCACCAGCACGACCTCGTGCTCCGACTGGAGCAACGCCTGCAGAGTCCGGTGACCCCACGTCTGGTACCCGAACATGACCACCCGCATGGGCGTTTCCTCCTCGTGGTGCACGTCACCCGGTCGGGTGAAGCTGAGCCTAACTTAACTTAGGTTAGGGTGACCTTTGTTCGGGTACCGCCACTAGGGGATGGGTAGGTCACAGATGCGGGTCGATACACCGGTCTACGACGTCGTGGGCGTGGGCTTCGGCCCGTCGAACCTGAGTCTCGCGATCGCTCTCACCGAGCACAACGCGACTGCGGCCACGCCCCTCACGGCGCGGTTCCTCGAGCGCCAGCCCCGGTTCGGCTGGCACCGGGGCATGCTCCTCGACGACGCGACCATGCAGGTGTCGTTCCTGAAAGACCTGGTCACCCTGCGGAATCCGACCAGTGAGTTCAGCTTCGTGGCGTACCTGCACAGCCGCGGCAGGCTCATCGACTTCGTCAACCACAAGAGCCTCTTCCCGCTGCGCGTGGAGTTCCACGACTACTTCGAGTGGTGCGCCGCGAAGATGGCCGAGCAGGTGCTCTACGGCCAGGAAGTCGCCGCGGTGAACCCCGTCGTGGTCGACGGGGTGGTGGCGTACTTCGACGTCGTGTCCCGGCCGACCGACGGCGGCGAGCCGAAGACCGTCCGGGCCCGCAACCTGGTCCTGGCCACCGGTTTACGGCCCAACCTGCCCGACGGCGTCAGCGCGGGCGAGCGGATCTGGCACAACAGCACGCTGCTGCGCGACATTGATCACGTTCCCGCGGACGCTTCGCGCTTCGTCGTGGTCGGCGCCGGGCAGAGCGCCGCCGAGGCGACCGCGTTCCTGCACACCCGCTTCGCCGACGCCGAGGTGTGCTCGGTGTTCTCCCGCTTCGGCTACAGCCCGGCCGACGACAGCGCGTTCGCCAACCGGGTGTTCGACCCGGCCGCGGTCGACGAGTACTATCTCGCGCCGGAAGAGGCCAAGCGCAAGATCATGGGCTACCACGCCAACACCAACTACTCCGTCGTCGACATCGACCTCATCGACGACCTCTACAAGCGGATGTACCAGGAGAAGGTCCTCGGCAAGGCGCGGCTGCGCATGTTCAACGTGTCCCGCCCGGTCGACGTCGCCGACCTCGGCGACCGCGTGCGGGTGACCGTCGAGTCGATGACGTCGAGCGAACGCACCGTCCTCGACGCCGACGTCGTCGTCTACGCCACCGGTTACCGGGGCGACGATTCCCTCGCCCTGCTTGGCGATCTGGCGGGCGAGTGCGCCCGCGACGACCAGGGCAGGCTCCAGGTCTCCCGTGACTACCGCGTGCATACCTCCGCCGACATCGCCGCCGGGATCTACGTGCAGGGCGGCGCCACCGAGCACTCGCACGGCATCACCTCGTCGCTGCTGTCCAACAACGCGGTGCGGTCCGGGGAGATCCTCGACGCGATCCTGCGCGGCGACCGGACCCCGACCCCCGCCGCCGAACTCGCGCTGAGCACCCTCGGCTGACCGGTTCCGCCGCCCGGACCGGCGCGTCTTTGGTTGTATGGGTTCATGCCCGACGACATGCTGGTCCTCCCCCTCGACGATCCCGCCGCCGACCTTGCCACGGTCGGCGGCAAGGGCGCCTCGCTGGCCCGGTTGGTCCAGGCGGGCCTGCCGGTGCCACCGGGTTTCCACATCACCACCAGCGCCTATCGCGCTTTCGTCGCGGCGAAGCGCGAGATGCCGCCCGAGGTCGCGTCGGCGATCCTGGCCGCGTACCGGGGAGGGCCGGTCGCGGTGCGGTCGTCGGCGACCGCGGAAGACCTGCCCGACCTGTCGTTCGCCGGCCAGCACGACACGTTCCTCAACGTCACCGGGCCCGAAGCGTTGCTCGACGCGGTCACCCGCTGCTGGGCGTCGCTGTGGACCGAGCGGGCCGTCGCCTACCGGGCGCACAACCACGTCGAGTCCGACGGCGTCGCCCTGGCGGTCGCGGTGCAGGAACTCGTGCCCGCGGCGGCCGCGGGTGTGCTGTTCACCGCCAACCCGCTGACCGGCGCGCGCGACGAGCAGGTGATCAACGCGGCCTGGGGCCTGGGCGAGGCCGTCGTCGGCGGCGTGGTCACCCCCGACACCCACGTCGTCGCCGATGGCCGGGTGACCGGGCGGGAGATCGCCGAGAAGACCGTGATGACCGTGCGCACCGCTGACGGTACCCGCGAAGCGCCGGTGCCCGAGGACCGGCGCCGCGCCCCCGTCCTCACCGACCCGCAGGCCATCGAACTGGCGGACCTGGGGACCCGGATCGAAAAGCTCTACGGCACACCGATGGACGTCGAGTGGGCGCTCCACAATGGACGATTCGCCATCCTGCAGGCGCGCCCGATCACCACACTGCGGGTCGAGCCCGAGGTGTGGAACGACAGCCTCGGCGGCGACTACCTGTGGACCTGCGTGAACCTCGGCGAGGCGGTGCCGAGCGTGATGACCCCGGCGACCTGGTCGGTCGTGAAGATCCTGTCCTCGGCGAAGGTCGGCGACTATCGGATCACCGGCACCATAGGCGGCCGGTTCTACCTCAACCTCAGCGTCTCCACCGCCGCCGCGAGCGCGGTCGGACTCGGCAAGCTCGCCCGCCGGACCAGTGAGCAGACACTCGGCCGCCTCCCCGACGGCGTCGAGATCCCGCCGCTGCCGATGTCGCGGCCCGCCGTGCTGCGCGCCGCCGTGCCCTTCGTCCGCGAAGCCATCGCCTACCGCAAGCGGCTGCCACAGCTCCTCGCGGAGACCCCTGACCGCTGCGTGTCCCTGCACGAGCGCGTCCGCGCGGCCCAGCGGCCGGACGAGTTGGCCGCGCTGTGGCGGTCCGACCTCGACACCCTGCTCCGCGAGACCTGCCGCGTCCTCGACGCGGGCGCCCGCGGGGCGGGCCCCGGCAAGATCCAGGCCCGGCTGACCAAGCTCGTCGGCGCCGACGACACGACCGCCCTGCTCACCGGCCTGCAAGGCGCGGGCGGCGACCTGGCCAGCCTCGGCCCGCTGCTCGGCCTCGGCCGGCTGCGGCGCGGCGAGATCGACCGCGACACCTACGCCGCCACCTGGGGGCACCGCGGACGCGACGAGTTCGAACTGTCCGAACCGCGCCCGGCTGAGGAACCGGCGTGGATCGACCGGCTGCTCGACCGCGTCGGCGATCTCGACCCGGCCACCCTGCTCAAGAATCAGACCGTCGTCCGCGAGGAGGCCTGGGCGCGGCTCGTCGAACGGCATCCCGGTCAAGCCGCGAAGATCCGCCGTGTCCTCGCCAAGGCCGCCGACGTGGCCAGGGCGCGCGAGCGGGCGCGCTCGGAGATGGTGCGGGCGTTCTGGGTGCTCCGCGCGTTTGTCCTGCGTGCCGGGGAACTGACCGGGCACGGCGATGATCTGTTCTTCCTGCCCGTCGAGGACATCGTCACGGTCCTCGACGGCGACGAGTCACCACTCGCGAGGGTCCCGGCCGCCCGCGCGGCCTACGACCGCTACCGCGCGCTGCCCGCGTACCCGACGGTGATCCGCGGCCGGTTCGACCCGGTCGTCTGGGCCGCCGACCCGAACCGCCGGACCGACCTGTACGACGAGACCGCCGAGCACCAGCCGATGGGCGAGGAGATCAGCGGCTTCCCCGGCGCGGCGGGCATCATCACCGGAACCGCCCGCGTGGTGTCCACAGTGGACGAGGCGGAAGCGTTGCGGGAAGGCGAGATTCTGGTGACCGCGGTGACCAATGTCGGGTGGACACCGCTGTTCCCGCGGGCCGCGGCGATCGTCACCGATATCGGCGCCCCGCTCTCGCATGCCGCGATCGTCGCCCGCGAACTCGGTATCCCGGCCGTGGTCGGCTGCGGCAACGCGACCACCCGTTTGTCCACCGGCGACCACGTCCGTGTCGACGGCGGAAAGGGCACAGTCACACTGGTGGCCTCCGACTACGAGTGACCGCCAGGAGAGATGTGTCCGACCCCGCCCGGCTGCGTGCCGACTGTGCGAACTGCTTCGCGCTGTGCTGTGTCGCGCCCGCGTTCGCCAAGTCGGCGGACTTCGCGATCGACAAGCCCGCGGGCACGCCGTGCCGCAACCTGCTCGCCGACTTCCGCTGCGGCATCCACACCAAGCTGCGGACGTCCGGCTTCACCGGGTGCACGGTGTTCGACTGCTTCGGCGCGGGCCAGCAGGTCTCCCAGGTGACCTTCGGCGGCCAGGACTGGCGGTCGGCGTCGAAGCGAGCGAAGCCGATGTTCGAGGTGTTCGCCGTGATGCGGCACCTGCATGAGCTGCTCTACTACCTCACCGAGGCCGTGTCCCTGGCCCCAAGCATGCGCGGGGAGCTCCAGCGTGCCCGCGAAAGCGTCGAGGCGCTGACGCAGGGCGATCCGGACAGCCTGCGCGGACTGGATGTGTCGGTGAACCAGGGCGCGGTGAACGCGCTGCTGCTGCGGACGAGTGAGCTGGTGCGGGCGGGCGTGCCCAGGAAGAAGGAACGCCGGGGAGCGGACCTGATCGGGGTGAAGCTGCGCGGCGCCGACCTGCGGGGCGCGAACCTGCGCGGCGCCTACCTGATCGGCGCGGACCTGCGGGCCGCCGACCTGCGGCTGGCCGACGTCATCGGCGCCGACTTCCGCGACGCCGACCTGCGGGGCGCGGACCTGCGCGAGAGCCTCTTCCTCATCCAGTCCCAGCTCGACGCCGCCAAAGGCGACGCCGAGACGAAGCTGCCGCCGTCGCTGGCAGCCCCTGCGCACTGGTAATTCCGTTCCCGACTGTCGATCCGGCCGACTCCCGTTCGTATAGGCGATAGGACCGACGGAAGGAGTCGAACATGTGCAGGATCGTGGCCGTCAACAGCCTGACCCTCGACGGCGTCACCCAGGCCCCTGGCCACCCGGACGAGGACCGCAGCGGCGGCTTCACCCACGGCGGCTGGGCGGCCCCCTACGGCGACTCGGTGTTCGCCGAGGCGATGGCGCAGAGCATGAGCACCACCGGCGCGCTGCTGTTCGGCCGCCGCACCTACGAGCACTTCTTCGAGGTCTGGCCGAACCAGCCCGAGCCCAACCCGTTCACCGACGTGCTCAACCGCACCCGCAAGTACGTCGCCTCGCGGACGCTGACCGAACCGCTTCCGTGGCAGAACTCGACCCTGCTCGCGGGCGAGGCCGCCGACGCGGTGCGCGAGCTCAAGCAGCAGCCCGGCAAGGATGTGGTGATACTCGGAAGCGGAGCACTGGTCCGGTCGCTGATGGCCCACGGGCTCGTCGACGAGTTCCTGCTCGCGATCCACCCGGTGGTGCTCGGGTCGGGGCAGCGGCTCTTCGACGGGTCCACGGCGTCGCTTCGGCTGACCGAGAGCGTCACGACCACCACGGGCGTGGTCGTGGCGACCTACCGGTCCGAGGAGGGCACCCGATGAAGCAGTACCTGCTCAGCGTCTACCAGCCCGACGGGGACCTGCCGCCCGCGGAGATCCTGGAACCGATCATGCGTGACCTGCTGGCGTGGAACCAGGAACTGCGTGACGCGGGCGCCTGGGTGTTCGGCGCCGGGCTGCACCCGCCGAGCACGGCCACCGTGGTCCGGGTGAAGGACTCGGAGCTGCTCATGACCGACGGGCCCTTCGTCGAGGGCAAGGAGCACCTCGGCGGGTTCACCGTGATCGCCGCGCCCGACCTGGACGCGGCGGTGGCGTGGGGCAGAAGGCTCGCCGAGATCACCACCCTGCCGATCGAGGTCCGGCCGCTGCAGGGCACCTGATGGACATCGCGCGCGTCTTCCGCGCGGAGTACGGACGTGCGGTGTCCGTGCTGGTCCGGGCGTTCGGCGACATCGACCTCGCGGAGGAGGCCGTGCAGGACGCCTTCGCCGAGGCCGTCAAGCGCTGGCCGTCGACCGGTCAGCCGCCGAGCCCCGCGGGCTGGATCATCACCACCGCCCGCAACCGCGCGATCGACCGGCTGCGCCGCGAATCGACGCGCGATGAGCGGCAGGCGGCGGCGATGCGGGCCGTCAATGAACCCCGGGAGGTGGACGTGGTGGGCGACGACCGGCTGCGGCTGATCTTCACCTGCTGCCACCCGGCGCTGGCCCCGGCCGCGCAGGTCGCGCTGACGCTGCGGCTGCTCGGCGGGCTGACCACCGCGGAGATCGCCCGCGCGTTCCTCGTCCCCGAGCCGACGATGGCGCAGCGGATCGTGCGCGCCAAGGGCAAGATCCGCGACGCCGGGATTCCCTACCGGGTGCCGGAGGACCTGCCTGCCCGGCTGCGTCCGGTGCTCGCGGTGGTCTACCTGGTGTTCAACGAGGGCTACCTCGCCTGCTCGGGACCGGAACTGACCCGCGACGACCTGTGCGCGGAGGCGATCCGGCTCGGCAGGCTGCTGGTGGAGCTGATGCCGCAGGAGCCCGAGGTGGTCGGGCTGCTGGCCCTGATGCTGCTCACCGCGTCCCGCACGGCCGCCCGCACCGACGCCGACGGCGCGGTGGTGCTGCTGCGCGACCAGGACCGGACCCGCTGGGACCGGGAGCTGATCGCCGAGGGACAGGACCTTGTCCGGTGGTGCCTCCGTCTGGGCGAACCGGGCCCGTACCAGCTGCAGGCGGCGATCAACGCCGTCCACAGCGACGCCCCGACCGCGGCCGAGACCGACTGGTCGCAGATCGTCGCCCTCTACGACCAGTTGCTCGCCATGACCCCGACCCCGATCGTGGCGCTGAACCGTGCCGTCGCCGTCGGCGAGATAGCCGGGCCTCGGGCGGCGCTGGCCGTCGTCGATGACCTGAAACTCGACAAGTACTACCTGTTCCACGCCATCCGGGCCGACCTGCTTCGGCGTCTCGGCTGGGTCGAACAGGCCGCCGACGCCTACGACGCCGCGATCGCCCGCGCGGACAACGCCGTCGAGCGTGATCACCTGTGCAGGCAGCGGGACGCGCTGACCGCATGAGGGTGTCCGCCGGGTCGGGCCGGGGCTGTCAGGGCATGATTCGGTGGTGTCCATTCCGAACCCGCGCACCGTGGTCGCCACCCGGTACGTCACGCCGCTGCGCGAAGGCGGCTCGCTGCCCGGGCTGGTCGAGGCCGACGATCTCGGCATGTACGTCCTGAAGTTCCGGGGCGCGGGCCAGGGGATCAAGGTGCTCGTCGCGGAGCTGATCGTCGGGGAGTTGGCGCGGGCGCTGGGGTTCCGGGTGCCGGAGATCGTGCTGGCCGAACTCGACCCCGAACTCGCCCGCGCGGAGCCGGACGAGGAGGTCCAGGACCTGCTGCGGGCCAGCGGGGGCCTGAACGTGGGGTTCGACTACCTGCCAGGGTCGTTCGATTTCAACCCGCTGGTGCGCGATCCCGGGCCCGAACCGGCCGCTCACCTGCTGTGGTTCGACGCGCTGGTGCTCAACGTCGACCGGAGCTGGCGCAACCCGAATCTCCTGCTGTGGCACCGCGACGTCTGGCTGATCGACCACGGTGCCGCGCTGTACTTCCACCACGGCTGGTCGGCGGGCTGGCAGCCTTCGCCGCAGTACCGGTACGACGGCACCGACCACGTGATGATGCCGGTCGCCGGGTCGGTCGCCGACGCGGACGCCGAACTCAAGCCCCTGATCACCCGCGACCTGCTCCGCGATGTGCTCGCCATCGTCCCGGACGCGTGGCTTGTCCAGGACGGCATGACTCCCGCCGACATCCGGGCCGCGTATCTCGCCTACTTCGAATCACGGCTCGCGTCCTCGCCGCGCTGGGTCGAGACCCTGGAGGCCGCTCGTGCCGCACGTGTTTGAGTACGCCCTGCTGCGCGCCGTTCCCCGCCAGGACCGCGGCGAGGCGATGAACATCGGCATCCTGCTCTACTGCGCGCCGCTGGATTACCTGCGGTGCCGCACCCACGTGGACGCGGACCGGTTGCGGGCGCTGGACCCCGGGATCGACCTGGAGGTGTTGGCCGACAGCCTGGACCACCTCTGTGGCAGTTGCGAGTCGGACAAGGCGAGCGGGCCGATCACGGAGATCACTCCGGGCAGGCGCTTTCGGTGGCTGACCGCTCCGCGCAGCACCCTGGTGCAGACTTCGCCGACACACACCGGGTTGACTAGCGATCCGGACGCCGATCTTGATCGGCTCTTTCGGCGGCTGGTGCTTCCGCCGGAGGCCTGAGCGGCGCGGGCTGCCTGCCGGAGGTCCGGATCCGGGCGACCGCGGCGGCCATCGACACGATCGCGATGCCCAGGCACAGGAACAAACCGGGGCCCGCGTTGGACTGGACATCCTCCGGCTTGAGGTTGAGCAGCGCGAGCCGGGCCGGGTCGAGGTCCGGCAGCGTCACCCACCGGATGATCACCAGCACCACCGCCGTGACCGCGAGCAGCAGCCAGATCACCGACACACCGGGCACCCGCACGCCGAACGGCCGCGCCGCCAGCAGGCCCGCGGCGAGGGCCATCGCGAGAACGGCCAGCCAGGCGACCAGGCCGCTGCTCCACGCCGTCGAGGTGGTGCGGAAACCGATCTGGCCCACGAGTTCGGCGAACTGGCCGGTGACCCGCTGCCAGGGGAAGAAACTGATGACGAGGGCGCCGACCCCGGCGAGGATGCCGACCCATTCCAGTGGGGTGGACCGCCCGCTCCGGTCTGCCGATGCCACTCGCGGCCACCTTTCGTGTGTCCGTTTGGAACAGACAGTATGCGCCCGCATGGGCGACCTCGGCAGCGCGAAAGGCCCTTCCCGCTGCTGCTCCGACAAAGAGCTACCCGGATACACCACACCGCTCCCCGAAGTCGGAACTGCATTCCAGTCCGACTTCTGGGGAGCGGTTCAGTGGGAGTCGCACCTCAGCTTCAGCTTCAGCTTCAGCGCAGCGTGTCCGGGCGGTTCCGGTCCTGGCCCGGCGGCAGCCGGTCCGTCACCCTGCTGCGGCGGGCGCTGGACGGCCCCGCGCCCCGCGCCGGTCTCGTGGCCCTTGCTCTCGATGAACTCCTTGAACCGGTGCGGGTCGCCGTCGATGCGGTGGGCGATCACCCCCGAGCGCGGCCTCCGCCTTCTCCTCAGCGACTCCGGCTCGTACTTCCACGCGATCCGCTCGTCCGGGTGCTGCTCGGTGATCTCGGTGTCGAACTCGCGGTGGACCCCGCCGATCGTGGTCTCCCAGTGGTTGCGCGTGGGCGTGACCTGGACGATCCGGTCCACGCCGTCCATGAACGCCGGGAACGACTCGAACTGGGTCCACTGGTTGTAGACCGTGGACACCGGCGCGGTCACGTCGACCGACTTCTCGATCGTGGTCATTCGCACTCCTTAGGTCGTGGGCTACTCCCGTGCCCCCGTGCGGGGTCAGACCTACACGTGCCGTGGTTGAACCGGCTCGCTCTGGGTAGCCAGAGGAGAGGAAAGGAGCGACATGATCACTGCCAGGGAACTGATGACAGCGGACGTGACTTGCGTGCGCGCGTCCGACACCGTGATAGACGCTGCTCGCGCCATGGCTCGACTGGGCGTCGGGTCGCTGCCGATCCGGGGCGAGGACGACTCGCTCAAGGGGATGCTGACCGACCGCGACATCGTGGTGAAGGTGTTGGCCGAGGGCAAGGACCCGCTGGCCATGCACGCCGGTGAGCTGGCCCAAGGTGAGGCGGTGACGGTCGGCGTCGACGACGACGTGGAGGCCGTGCTGAGCGCCATGGCCGAGCACAACGTGCGCCGCGTTCCGGTCGTGGACGGCGGCGAACTCGTGGGCATCATCGCGCAGGCCGACGTGGCCCGTGCGCTGCCCGACCG
>NZ_JBOHGC010000222.1:0-1795 GCF_050699995.1 Actinokineospora sp.
CGGCTCGGCCGCACGGCTGTCGGTCGCCGCGGCCGGTGGGGCGATGACCTTCTCGTCGGTGTTCTCGCTGCGCTGGCTGCTCACCAGGATCTCCCGTAGGTGGTCCGGCATTCACGCCGGGGAGGAATCGGATTCGAGAGGACTACAGCCTTGACGTGGCCTGACCTGTCTGGCCTCACCAGTGTCTTCTGGTTTTGTCGGTGGTGGTCGCTAGGTTGATCGGCATGTCCCGGTTCCGGCTTCAACCGACGCACTCCCAGGAGCGGGTGTTGCTCCAACACTGTGCGCATGCCCGGCTGGTCTGGAACCTCGCGGTCGAACAGCACGCGTTCTGGACGCCGGGACGCAGGGCCGCGCCGGGTTTCACAGAACAGTGTCGTCAGTTGACGCAGGCTCGGGCGGAGAGTCCGTGGTTGGCTGCGGGGTCGGTGATCGTGCAGCAGCAGGCGTTGACGGACTTTGCGCGGGCGATGGCGAACTTTTTCGCTAAGACCCATCGACGGCCGAGTTGGCGCCGACGCGGGCGGGGTGAGGGCTTCCGGATCGTGGCGGTCAAAACGGGCGACGTGCGCCGGGTCTCCCGCAAGGTCGGCGAGGTCAAGGTGCCCAAGGTTGGGTGGGTGAGGTTCCGCTGGTCGCGTGCGGTCGCCGACGGTGTGAAGTCCTATCGGGTCACCCGCGACCGTGCTGGCCGCTGGCATGTGGCGTTCGCCTTGGCACCCGGCACTGGCGACATGGTGGGTGTGGATCGCGGTGTGGTGGTGTCGGCGGCGTTGTCCACCGGGGAACTGCTGAACGCGCCAACCCTGCGCGGAACCGAGAAGGCGCGGTTGCTGCGGTTGCAGCGCAAGCTCGCCCGGGCGCAACGCGGCTCGAATCGGCGCGGCAAGGTCAAGACGGCGATCGCCAAGCTCAAGACCCGCGAAACCGACCGGCGTAGGGATTGGGTGGAAAAAACCAGCACCCAGCTGGCCCGAGAGTTCGATCTGATCGCGGTCGAGGATCTCAAGATCACCAATATGACCCGGTCGGCGAAGGGCAGCCGGACGGCACCGGGTCGGGGTGTGCGGCAGAAGGCGGGCCTCAACCGGGGCATCCTGGCCAATGGGTGGGGTCAGTTGGTGGCCCGGTTGGAGCAAAAGGCTCCGGGGCGGGTGGTGAAGGTCGATCCGCGTCACACGAGTCAGCGTTGTTCGGCGTGCGGGGTCGTGGATCGGGGGGCGCGCGAGAGCCAAGCCGTCTTCCGGTGCCGGTCCTGTGGTTTCGCCTGCAACGCCGATGTGAACGCGGCACTGAATATTCGTTTCGCGGCAGGGCATGCCGTGACCGCACGGGGAGGCCCGCCGTTGGGTGAGCCGGTGAACCGTGAACCTCAACGCGACCTCCTCTCACTGTAGGCGGTGTTGGAATCCCCGGCTCATGAGCGGGGGAGGATGTCAAGGTGTCCCATTGTTCAGCAAGTACCCGCCATCAGCCCACTGTCGGGCGAACCGAGCGGTTAATTCTCAGCACACCTTGCGGATGCCTTCGACGACTCGGCCGGTGCGGGGTCCGACGCCCAGTGACCTGGCCTCGGCGAGGTCCGCCGCGGTGTCCACGTCGCAGCGCAGCGTGGCCAGTCCGGCGCCCACCATCAGCGCCGTGCGGCCATGGGCGAGCGCCGAGCCCGCGCCGAACCTCGGGGCCAGCGCGGTCGCCGTGGCGGCGATCAGCAGCGTGGTGCCGGTGCCTTCCCGATCGGCGACGAACGCCCGGGCGCCCGCGGCCCGGCTGATCGCCGCGCCCAGGTCGGCGG
>NZ_JBOHGC010000223.1:0-8453 GCF_050699995.1 Actinokineospora sp.
GCCCGGAGACGCGGGCGCGCCCGTCGCGGCGGGCACCGAGACGCCTGCCACGGCCGGACAGGCGCAGGCCGCGCGGAGCGTGGGCAAACTGCCGATCTTCGACAACATCCCGACGGCGGCGCTGTTCCTGATCCCGCTGGTCCTCGTCGGCGCCTACCTGATGATGCTCGCGCTCGGTCCCGCGGGCGAACCGACTCTGACGACGGTCCGCCGCGGCGTGAGCCGCGCCCTGGAATCGCGGCGTGCCGCGGGAGGTCAGCTGTGATGCGCGTTCGGAACACCTTGGTGCCCGCGGTTCTTCTCACCGTCACGGCCCTGGTCACCATCGCCTGCGGGCAGAAGCCCGGCGTGGCCGAATCGGGAATCGGCCCCGGCGGCCAGTACTACGGCGACTCCAGCGCGGGCGTCGGCGCGGACGGGCTCCCGCTCGACCCCGCGGACGCGGGGCCGGACGCGGTGGCGGGCCAGCCCGCGGCGAACGTGCCCGGAGCGGGCGGGTCGACCGGCGGCGGGTCGACGGGTGGCGGAACCGGTGGGACCCGGCCAGGCGGCGGCGGTGGCGGTTCGACGCCCGGTGTCGGCGGGCCAGGCGACCGGACCGGTGTCACCGACACGACCATCAAGATCGGCGTGCACGCCCCGGTCACGGGCGCGGCAGCGTTCCCCCAGCAGTCGTTCCAGAGCGGTGTCGGGGTGTGGGCCAACCACATCAACAGCAAGGGCGGCATCCACGGCCGCAAGATCGAGATCGTGTTCCGGGACGACCGCTTCGACCCGAACAGCGCCCGCGGGGTGTGCAAGGAACTCGCGCAGCAGCAGAAGGTCTTCCTGCTCATCGGCGCGGGTGGCTCCGACCAGATCGACGCCTGCGCCCGCTACGCCACGTCCGTCAACACGCCGTACCTGTCGGCGGGCGTGCACGAGACCCGGCCGAACCTGGGCTCCCTCAACGCCTTGCGAACGTTCTACGCGATGTCGCTGACCTACGAGGAGCAGGTTCCGCTGCTGGTCAACGTCGCGAAGACGGACCTGGCGGGCAAGAAGGTCGCGGTGATCGTCGCCGACAACGACAGCCTCAACAACTTCTACGCCAAGGTCGACGGCGCCATCAAGCAGGCGATCGGCGCCAATGTGGTGCTGTCGCGGCGAATCCCGAAGAAGACCGACGTGGACGCCCCGGCCATCGCGACCCAGATCTGCAACAGCGGCGCGCAGGCGGTGCTGTGGAACGCCAGCCCCAGCGGGCTGATCAACGTCAGCAAGTCGATGACGTGCAGCGTGCAGTTCTTCGGACCGGGCAACACCAACGGCCTCAACATCGTGGCCACCGGCGGCTGCCCCAACGTGGGCAACGCGCTGTTCTTCTCCTCGTTCCCGGGCCTGGACAAGATCGGTCAGATGGACCCGGAGTTCGACCCGGCGTACCGCCGCAAGACCGGGGCCGCGCCCGACGACATCGGCGTCGCGCTGTGGGGCGCGGAGAAACTGGTCGGCGCGATGCTGCAGGCGGTCGGCAAAGACCTCAGCCGGGAGAAGTTCCTGGCCACGCTGGCAGGCGGCAAGCGGTTCGACACCGGGGTCTACCCGGGCGTGCAGTGGAGCGGCAGCGACCACTTCGGCGGCACCGCCATGCACCTGCTCCGCGCTGACTGCGGCGCGCGGCAGTACCGCACGCACCGGGTGAACGTGACGCCATGACCATCAACGAACTGGGCATCGTCCTGGTCACAGGTGTCCTCCAAGGCAGCGTCTACGCCTTGGTGGCATTGGGAATCGTGCTGGTCTACCGGGCTTCCGGGGTGTTCAACTTCGCCCAGGCCGAGTTCGGCACCACGGGGTTATTCGCCGCGTTCGTGGCGGTGGAGATGTGGGGCTGGTCCTACGGCTGGGGTGTCCTCTTCGGACTGCTCGCCGCGGTGGCGATGGGCTTGCTGACCGAGCGGCTGGTGATCCACCCACTGCGCAACGCCTCAAAGGTGACACTGCTCGTGGGCACGGCGGGCGTGGCGCTGACGGCGGTCGGAATCCAGTTCTGGCAGAACAACGAGGTCCCGATCCGGCAGATGCCCAAGATCGTCGAGGGCGTCGCGGCCACGCCGTTCGGCGCCGCGGTCACCTACCAGCAGCTGATCACCTTCGGCGTGCTGTGCGCGGTCGCGGTCGCGCTGGCGGTGTTCTTCCGGTCGCCGTCGGGTCTGGCGATCCAGGCGGCCCAGCAGGAGTCGACGGCCGCGGAGCTGGTCGGCATCAGCGTGCGCCGCGTGTCGATGATGACCTGGGGCATCGCCGCGCTGCTCGGCGGCCTCGCGGGTGTTCTGGCCGGCCCCAACACCACGTTCACCGCGGGCTTCCTGACCTTCGGCGCGGGTCGGGCCCTGCTGCCCGGCCTCATGGCCGCCGTGCTCGCCGGGATGCGCAGCATGCCGGGCGCGGTCATCGGCGGACTGGTCGTCGGCGTGGTCGAGCAGCTGGGCACGCTGTCCGCGCTCGAACAGGTCCACGGCGCGAAAGCCCTGGTGCTGTTCGTCTTCCTGCTCGCCGTCCTGCTGTTGCGGCCGCAGGGCCTGTTCGTCCGGAGGGCAGCGACATGAGCGCGACTATCGAGACCCCACCGGAAACCCCGGCCGAGAAGACCGCGGTGCTCCCGACGGTCAGCGTCGACGAGAAGCCGTACCGGCCTGGTATGTCCGGCGTGCTGGGGCGTGGTGTGGCGTGGGCCGCGGTGGCGTGGCTGGTGCTCGCCGTCCCCGGCAACCATCTCTCGCCGTTCGACCTCGGCGTGTCCGATGTCGGCGTGCTCTCGACCGCGGCGATCTTCGCCATCATCGGGTTGTCGCTGAACGTGCTGATCGGCTACGCGGGCACGATCTCGTTGGGCCACCAGGCTTTCGTCGGCATCGGCGCGTTCACCTCCGCGTTCGTCGTGACCGACCTGGGCATGGAGTTCTGGCTGGCGGTGCCGATCGCCGCGATCATGGGCGGGGTCCAGGCCGCCGTGCTCGGCGCGATCTCGCTGCGCCTGTCCGGGCTGTACTTCGCGCTGGTCACCCTGGCGTACGGGATGTTCGCCGAGGAGAGCCTCTTCGGCATCGCCGCGCTGACCGGCGGCGAGGGCGGCAAGGCGGCGCCGCGGCCGATCGGCTTCGAGACCGACTACCAGTACTACTACGTGTGCGTGGCGTTCCTGGCCCTGGTGTGGTGGCTGGACCTGCGGCTCACCCGGACCAAGGGCGGCCGCGCGTTGCAGGCGCTGCGGGAGAACCCGCGGGTGGCCTCGTCCTACGGCATCAACGTCAAGGCCTACACGATGCTCGCGTTCGTCGTCTCCGGTGTCTTCGCCGCGATCGGCGGGTCGCTGCTCGCCCACCACGACGAGGTGATCGTGCCGAGCAGCTTCGACTTCGAACTGGCCCTGCTGTTCGTGCTGATGACGGTCGTCGGTGGGCTGCGCAACCGGCTCGGAGTGGTGCTCGGCTCGGTGTTCTTCGCACTGCTGGGCTCGGGCTTCCTGGTGGAGGTGCTGCATCTGACCGGCTTCGTCGAAGGCGTCATCGGGCTGCCCAAGGAGTTCGTCGCCCTGGTGATCGGCCCGATCCTGCTGCTGCTCACGATCACCCGCTACCCGGGCGGCATCGGCCAGCAGGTCGCGCCGATCCGGGGCTGGATGCTCGGCGGCCGGTTCGACCGGCACGCCGGAGCCGTCAAGGAGATCGAGGTGAACGATGTCCGTGCTTGAGGTCGACGCGGTCAGCATCAACTTCGGCGGTGTCCAGGCGCTTCGCGAGGTCACCCTGCGTGCGGGCGAGTGGGAGATCGTCGGCATCATCGGCCCCAACGGCGCGGGCAAGACCACGCTGTTCAACTGCATCACCGGCTTCTACAACCCCACCTCCGGCCGGGTCCGCCACCGCGGCCGCGACATCACGGCCATGCCGGTGCACGCGCGGGCCGCGCTCGGGATCGGGCGCACCTTCCAGAACGTCGGCCTGGTCAAGAACGCCACGGTCATGGAGAACCTGCTCACCGCCCAGCACCTGCGCATCGGCTACGACCCGGTGACCGGCATGGCGGGCGGTCCGGCGACCTTCGCCGAGGAGCGCGGGCTCACTGACCGCGCCCACCAACTGCTCGAACTGTCCGGGCTCGCGGGTCACGCGCACGCGCGGGTCGCCGACCTGCCCTACGGGTTGCTCAAGCGCATCGAGATCGCCACCGTGCTGGCCACCGACCCCGACCTCCTGCTGCTCGACGAGCCGGGGTCCGGCCTCGGCCCGGAGGAGGCGCACTCGCTTGGGGACACGCTTCTGGGGCTGCGCAAGGAGTTCGGCCTCACCATCGTGATGATCGACCACCACGTTCCGCTGGTCACGCGGATCTCCGACTACGTGTACTGCCTCAACTTCGGGGAGGTGCTCGCCGAGGGCCGACCCGACGTGGTGCGCCGCCACCCCGAGGTGGTCCGCGCGTACCTGGGCGAAGAGGAGGCCGCGTCGTGACGCTGCTCAGGATCGAGGGGCTGGTCGTCGGCTACGACGCCTTCCCCGTGCTGCACGGCATCGACTTCGAGGTCCAGGAGGGCGAGGTCTGCGTCCTGCTCGGCCTCAACGGCGCGGGCAAGACGACCACGGTCAGCACCATCGCCGGTCTGCTGCGACCGCGCTCGGGACGGGTTCTGTTCGACGGCAAGGATCTCGGCCGGAAGTCGCCATCGGCCCGGGTGAGTGGGGGCATTTCCCTGTGCCCGGAGGGCAGGCGGGTCTTCCCCCGGCTGACGGTCCGGCAGAACCTGCGGCTGGGCGCCTGGACCCGCAGACGCGACAGCAAGACGGTGAAGCGGCAGCTCGACCTCGCCTACGACTACTTCCCCCGGCTCGCCGAGCGCGAAGAACAGCTGGCCGGAACGCTGTCCGGCGGTGAGCAGCAGATGCTCGCCGTCGGCCGCGCGCTCATGTCACGGCCCCGGCTGCTGCTGATCGACGAGGCGTCCCTCGGGTTGTCCCCCACCGTCGCGAAGACGGTGTGGGAGGTGACGTCGCGGATCAAGGCCGACGGCACCACGGTGCTGATGGTCGAGCAGAACGCGGGAGCCCTCCCGTTCGCCGACCGCGCGCTGATCATGGAGAAGGGAACGCTGGTCTACACCGGCGTCGGCGACGAGCTCCGCCAAGTCAACCTGCGTGAGGCCTACCTGGGCGCCTGAGCCGCCCACGACGAAGGAGTACACAGTGCGGATCAACCTGGGTCGACTCGGCGGACAGCTGGGGGTGCTGCTCTGCGTCACCGGCTTCCTCGTGATGTTCCTCGGCTGGAACGGCGCGGCCAGCAGCAACTTCACCCCCGCGCAGTTCCCGTACCTGATCTCCGGCGGCATGGTCGGGCTGGCGATCGTGGTGATGGGATCGGCGATGATCATCGTGCAGAACCACCGCGCCGACCGGGTCCGGCTGGAGGACGCGCTCGACCGTGTCGCCGCCGCGGTGGCCGACCACGGAACCAGCCCGGCCGCCGCCAACGGATTCGGCTTCACCGGGTTCGTCGTGGCCGGTGAGTCGTCGTACCACCGGGTCGACTGCCACCTGCCGCAGGCGCGGGACGAGGCGGAGCTGGTGAAGATCGATGACGTGATCGTGCGCGGCCTGACGCCGTGCCGAGTGTGCAACCCGCCGCGCATGGGACAGGCGACGCTGCCCCTGTGAGACAGCTGGTCGCCCTGGTGCTGTGCGCGCTCGTCACCGGGTGCGGCGGCTACTCCGGCGAGCCCGCGGCCGCGGTCGAGCCGCCGCGGATCCCGGTCGACTGGTCGGTCGAGGACCCGGGCCCGCCGCCCGCCGAGCCACTGCGCCCGGACCTGCTCGTCCTGGGCACGGACACGCTGCCCGAGCCGCTCGTGGACGAGGTGCTCGCGGTGCGCGGTGTCCGGGGGTCGCTGCGGCTTTCCGTCGCGTCCGTGGCCGTCGCGCACCAGACCATCACGGTGGCGGGCGCGGACCTCGCGCCCTACCGGCGGTTCGCCGCGAAGGTCACCGCCGAGTCCGAGCCAGTGTGGCGCTCGCTGGCCGCGGGCGAGGCGGTCATCACCCACGAGATCGGCCGCGACCTGAGCCAGGACCTCGGCGGCGAGCTGGCCCTGCGGGACCAGAGCCAGGACTTCCGGCTGCGCATCGGCGCCTACGCCTCGACCGTGCCGACCATCGACGCCCTGGTGAACGTGCGCCGCGCCGAACAGCTCGGCATGGCGCCCGGGAACGCGATCCTGCTGTCCGTGGACTCGATGGACGTCCGAAAGGCCGTGGAGCGGGTCGCGGGCGACACGGCCTCGGTCCAGCCCCTCGTCGAGCCCGCTCGCGGTGGCGGCGGAGAGCGGCAGGCGGCGTACCTGACGGGCGGCTCGGTGGCGAAGGCGGTCGGCTCGTTCAGCTACCGCTATTTCCCCGATGGAAGCGTCCAACCCGACGCGCGCTGGGTGTCGGCGAACATCCGGACCGAGACGGTTCCCCTGCTGGGCCGGGTCACCTGCCACCGGCGGATGCTGAGCCAGCTGCGCGGCGCCCTGACCGAGATCGAGCGCGCCGGACTGGGCGCCCTCGTTCACCCCGGCGAGTACGGCGGCTGCTACGTGCCCAGATTCATCGGCCGCGACCCGCGCCGAGGGCTGTCGCTGCACACGTGGGGCATCGCCGTCGACCTCAACGTCCCCGGCAACATGCCTGGCACGGCGGGCGAGATCGACCGGCGGGTGGTGGCGGTGTTCAAGAAATGGGGCTTTTCCTGGGGCGGCGACTGGCGGCAGCCCTCGACGGACCCGATGCACCTGGAGCTGTCCGCGCTGGTCGAGACCTGACCTTCAACCATGGACACCGGTCGTGCCACCTGGTAGACCCTGCTGGGGTTCTACACACAGCCAGGTCGGGGACCGTCCTACAGGAAGGTCCAGAAATGAAGCATTCGAGACGCAGGCTGTCCGCCGTACTCGGACTGACAGCGGCACTGGTCGTCGCACCCGCGGCCACGACGAGCACGGCGGCGACCAGCGCCACGGATTCGACCTATGTCGTGCTCTATCGCCAGGGAGCGTCCACCGCGGACGCGAGCCAGACCGTCGCCGCCGCGGGCGGGACCGTCGTGGCGAACTACGCCGAGATCGGGGTCATCGTCGCCCGATCGGCGAACAGCGGATTCGCGAACACCGTGCGGAAGTCGGGCAAGGTGGGCGGCGTCAGCGCCACAGCGGGCTTCGGCATCCGCAACGAGCCCGCCGCGACCGATGACGCCGCCGCCGTCGAGGCCGTGCAGGCGACCTGGGGCGACACGCTGTCCGGCCTGCAATGGGACATGGTCCAGATCAACGTGCCTCAGGCACACGCGGTGACCGGTGGCTCCAGCTCCGTCATCGTGGGCGACATCGACACCGGGCTGGACTTCACCCACCCCGACCTCGCGCCGAACTACGACGCCGCGCGCAGCGCCGACTGCTCCAGCGGCAGCCCGACCCCGCTGCTCCCGGGCAACGACGCCAACGGCCACGGCACGCACACCGCGGGCACCATCGCGGCGGCTGCCAACGGTTCCGGCATCGTCGGTGTGGCCCCGAACGTGAAGATCGCGGGCATCAAGTCGAGCAACGACGACGGGTTCTTCTTCCCGGAGATGGTGATCTGCTCGTTCATGTGGGCCGCGAAGAACGGCATCGACGTGACGAACAACAGCTACTTCGCCGACCCGTGGCTGTTCAACTGCAAGAACGACCCCGGCCAGCGGGCGATCTGGGAAGCCGAGCGCCGCGCCATCCGGTACGCGCAGTCCAACGGCGTGCTCGTGGTCGCGTCGCAGGGCAACGACAGCACCGACCTGTCGCACCCGACCGTGGACGTCATCAGCCCCGACTTCCCGCCCGGCAACGAAGAGGAGCGGGAGATCACCAACGCCTGCTCGGTGGTGCCGGTCGAGGTTCCCGGCGTCGTCGGCGTGACCGCGACGGGCAACCTGCGGCTCAAGTCCTTCTACTCCTCCTACGGCATCTCCACCGCCGACGTCACCGCCCCTGGTGGCGACTCGATCCTGCAGCGCACGCCCGCGGCCCCGAACGGACGGGTGCTCTCGACTTGGCCGTCGGCGGCGTTCTGCAACCCCGCGCGCACGGTCATCGATGCCGGTGCGAAGTACTGCTACGCGCAGGGAACGTCGATGGCGGGTCCGCACGCCGCGGGTGTCGCCGCGCTGCTGGCCTCGGTCCGCGACGGGTCCTCCGGCTCGCTGGCGTCCCGGCTCCAGCAGTCGACCAACCCGCTGGCCTGCCCGGACACGTCGATCTACGCCCCCTTCCCGCAGAACAGCGGTGCGCCCCAGACCTGCCAAGGCGGTCCGACGCACAACAGCTTCTACGGCTCGGGTGAGGTCGACGCGCTGAAGGCGGTCAGCTAACGACGGTCGTGCCGAGGCCGGGCGAGTTGTCC
>NZ_JBOHGC010000224.1:0-12223 GCF_050699995.1 Actinokineospora sp.
GGGCCGCGATGGAGGCCGACCCGAAGGTCCTCATGATGGGTGAGGACGTCGGCAAGCTCGGCGGCGTCTTCCGCATCACCGACGGCCTGCAGAAGGACTTCGGCGAGCACCGCGTGCTGGACACGCCGCTCTCGGAGTCCGGCATCATCGGCACCGCGGTCGGCCTGGCCGTGCGCGGCTTCCGCCCGGTGTGCGAGATCCAGTTCGACGGGTTCATCTTCCCCGGCTTCGACCAGATCGTCTCGCAGGTCGCGAAGCTGCACGCGCGCACGCAGGGCCGGGTCAAGATGCCCCTGGTCATCCGCGTTCCGTTCGGCGGCGGCATCGGCGCGGTCGAGCACCACTCGGAGTCCCCGGAGTCCTACTTCGCGCACACCGCCGGCCTCAAGGTCGTCTCGTGCTCCAACGCCGTGGACGCCTACTGGATGATCCAGCAGGCCATCCAGTCCGACGACCCGGTGCTGTTCTTCGAGCCGAAGCGGTACTACCACTCGGCGAACATGAAGGCCGAGGTCGACACCTCGGCGACGCCGATGCCGCTGTTCCAGTCGCGGGTCCTGCGGCAGGGCACGACCGCCACGGTGGTCGCCTACGGCCCGTCGGTGAAGGTCGCCATGGACGCCGCGACCGCCGCGCAGGAAGAAGGCAAGTCGCTGGAGGTCATCGACCTTCGGACGCTGTCGCCGCTCGACCTGGCACCGGTGTACGACTCGGTGCGGCGCACCGGTCGGCTCATCGTCGTGTCGGAGTCGCCGTCGGAGGCCTCGCTGACCTCCGAGATCGCGGCGAAGGTCCAGCAGGAGTGCTTCTACTCGCTGGAGGCGCCGGTGCTGCGGGTCAACGGGTTCGACGTCCCGTACCCGCCCGCGAAGCTCGAAGAGCACTTCCTGCCCGACCTCGACCGAGTGCTCGACGCCGTCGACCGCTCCCTGGCGTGGTGAGAGATGCCTGAATACAAGAGCTTTCCGCTGCCTGACACCGCGGAAGGGCTGACCGAGGCCGAGATCCTGTCCTGGCACGTCCAGCCGGGCGACACGGTCACCGTCAACCAGATCATCGTCGAGATCGAGACCGCGAAGGCCGCCGTCGAGCTGCCCTGCCCGTGGGCGGGTGTGGTCACCGAACTGCACGTCCAGCCGGGTCAGACCGTGGACGTCGGCACGCCGATCCTGACCATCGACGTCGACCCGGGCGGCGCAGGGAAACCGGCCGCCGCCAGCACGAACGGGTCCGCGCCCGCCGAGGCCGAGGAGGAGATGAAGCCGCTGGTCGGCTACGGCTCCAAGACGGTCACCGCCAAGCGCCGCTCGCGCAACGGCCCGGCCGTCCCGGCCACCGCCGACGCGGCCGCCGCCCAGAGCACGGTCGGCGCGGCGTTCGAGCGGCACCAGGGTCCGGTCCCCGAAGAGGCCGCTCCGGTCGACCCGACGCCGATCGTGCCGGACAGCCCGGCCGGGCTGATCGACCTGCCCGGCGGGTACGTCCCGCTGGCCAAGCCGCCGGTCCGCAAGCTGGCCAAGGACCTCGGCGTCGACCTGCGGTCGCTGACCGGGACCGGCGACAGCGGCGTGATCACCCGCTCCGACGTCGAGCGGGCCGCGTCCAGCCCGGCGGAGGAGGGCCAGGTCAAGGCCCCGGTCCGCGGTGAGCGGCGGGTGCCGATCAAGGGTGTCCGCAAGGTCACCGCCCAGGCCATGGTCGCCAGCGCCTTCACCGCGCCGCACGTCACGGAGTTCCTGACCGTCGACGTCACGCCGATGATGGAACTGCGCGCGAAGCTGAAGAACCACCCGGAGTTCCGCAACGTCAAGCTGACGCCCCTGGCGTTCTGCGCGAAGGCGATCGCCATGGCGATCAAGCGGACCCCGGAGGTCAACTCGTCCTGGGACGAGGCCGCGCAGGAGATCGTCTACAAGGACTACGTGCACCTGGGCATCGCGGCGGCCACGCCGCGCGGCCTGATCGTGCCGAAGATCCGCGACGCCGACACCCTGTCACTGCGGGAACTGGCGGATGCCTTGGAGCTGCTGACAACGACCGCGCGTGAGGGCAAGACCCCGCCCTCGGACATGGTCAACGGCACCATCACGATCACCAACGTCGGCGTCTTCGGCGTGGACACGGGTACCCCGATCATCAACCCGGGCGAATCCGCGATCCTCGCCTTCGGCGCGATCCGGGACACCCCGTGGGTGGTCGACGGTGACATCAAGGTCCGCAAGGTATGCCAACTCGCGCTGAGCTTCGACCATCGTCTGGTCGACGGACAGCAGGGCTCGGAGTTCCTCGCGGACGTCGGCGCGCTCCTGGCCGACCCGGCACTGGCGATCACTTACTGATCGAAGATCTCGGTGCGCTGAACGGGGGACTCGCGAGAGTCCCCCGTTCAGGGTTTCGGGAGGTCGAAGTACGAGATGAGGGTGGCGGCGAAAGCGATGTCGCCCTTGACCTTCACCTTGCCCGACAGGAACAGCATGGGCAGGTTCACCACCCCGGTCACCGCGCGGAGGAAGTCCGTCGGGGAGATGGTGACGGTGACGCGGGCGTCGTCCGTCGGCTCGTCGCCGGATTCGCAACGGCCCTTCTCGATCACGGTCTCGAACCGGTCGTAGTCGCCGGGGCCGGAGCCGCCGGTGAAGCGCCAGTGGATGACCGCGTACAGGTCCGCGGCGCGGTCCCTGTTCAGGTGCGTGGCCATGCGGCTGAAGACTTCCTCGAAGACCACCTGGCGCAGACGCGGGTGCGTCATCACGGCGTCGAGTTGTTCGCGGGTGGCTCGGGCCATGAAGCTGATGAACGTGTCCGTGCGCATCCCGGCAAGTTCGAGGCCGGTGCCCGCCGTGCCGAGCATGTCCAGGGTCGAGATGAGTTGGACAAACTGCTCGGGGTCCAGCTTTCCCGGGTCGATCGCCTCGGCGAAGCTGTCAAGGTCGTGGACCGTGCGTGGCTCGATGCGGTGCCACTTCTGTTTGCGGCGCCACTGTCGTCCTCGTCGTCTGCTGCCCATTCTGGCAGTGTGCCTGGTCAAGCCCGTGGCAAATCGAACAGGCCTGCCAGTCCGGCGGCGAAGGCCAGGTCGCCGCGGACTTTCAGTTTGCCGGTCATGAACAGCACCGGGGCCGAGGCGTTGTTGGAGATGAGCTTGAGGAAGTCGACGGGGGACAGGGTAATGGTGACCTTCGCCTGCTCGGTCATCTCCCGGTTGACCACACAGGTGCCGTTCTCGATCACCGTCTCGTAGCGGTCGTAGCCGCCTTCGCCCGCGCCGCCGGTCAGCCGCCAGTGGATGACGGCGTGCAGGTCGCGGACGCGGTCCTGGCGCAGGTGGGTGCTCATCCGTCTGAACACCTCGTCGAGGATCCTGACCCGCAGGTCCGGGTCGACCATGATCGACTGGACTTGTTCGGTGGAGGCCGACGAGATGAGCTTGGCGAAGGTGCCCGCGCCCATGCCGGACAGCTTGATGTCGGCGCCCTCGGCGGCGAGTCGGTGGAACGCCCGCAGCATTGTCGAGAGGTCGGATCGTCCGACTTTCCTCGGATCGATCGCGCGCCCGATAGCATCGACGTCGATGTCCATGGCGGTCGCTTCGGCGACAGTCATCCGATCGAGCAACGCGACCAGATCCCGTGGCTTCATCGCACCCTTGGGTGACTCAGACATCAGCCCCTCCTTACCTACTCTTCAGTAGGCTACGGACGGGTAGATTCACGTGCAAGTAGGAATCGGGAGGACCAGGGTGAGCGTGGACGAAGAGCGCAGATCAACGCGGGTGAAGCGACTGCCCCGCGAGGTCCGCGAGCGCCAGATCCTCGACGCCGCGGTCCGGGTGTTCTCCCAGTACGGCTACCACAACGCATCGATGGACGAGATCTCCGAGGTCGCGGGCGTCTCCAAGCCGATGATCTACGCCTACCTCGGCCACAAGGAAGACCTGTTCGCCGCCTGCATCCGCCGCGAGGCGACCATGCTGATGGAGGCCATCGCCGCGGGCGTGACCACCGAGCAGGCCCCCGACATGCAGCTCTGGCACGGCCTGCGGGCGTTCTTCCAGTTCGTCGGCGAGCAGAAGCAGAGCTGGCGGGTGCTGCACCGGCAGGCGACGTCGCAAGGCGGCCCGTTCAGCGAGGAGCTCCTCGCCATGCGCGGCCGTGCCATCAACCTTGTCGACGCGTTGCTCGTGCGATCCGCCACCACCCGCGGTGAGGCGCCCGCGAAGTCCACGGAGGCCCTTGCGGCTGCCCTGGTCGGCGCCAGCGAGTCACTCGCCGACTGGTGGCTGGACCACCCCGAGGTGTCGGACAAGACTGTGGCCTCCTGGCTGATGAACCTGGTCTGGATGGGCTTCGGCGACCTGGTCATCGGCACCGTGTGGACCCCGACCCCGGAGTGACAAGATGCTCGCGATCATTCTGTGCGAGTGCCCGGAGACGGTGCTCGACGCAGGCGTCGAGCCGGTTCGGCTGGGCAGCAGACCCGAACGCGCCGACGTCCAGGCCGCGTTCGCGCAGGCCGCGGACCGGCCGATCGGTGTCGTGGTCGAGGACGAGGAGTCCTTCGACCACTTCGTCGGCCTGCTCGACGACGAGATGGCGTCGACCCCGATCACCCTGCTGGAGTGCCCGGAGACGTCCTTCCACCTGGACGACACCGACCCCTTCATCCAGTGGGACGAGCCCGGCCCCGACCGCCCGGTACCCGCGGTGCGCAGCGACGACGGCACCGCGTCCTGCTTCCAGCTGACCCTCTACCCGGACTCCGACGACCCTGTGGACCTGCGCGTCCAGGTCGACGGTGTCGAACTGTTCGCGGGTCCCGCGTTCTCGGTGACCGCGTTCCCGAAGCTCGCGGGCACGGCGGTCTGGGTGTCGACCCCGCGCACCGACCTGATCTCCAAGATCCTGCACCGGCCGCCGAGGTTCACCCAGCTCGCGACCGGCAAGGACGTGTGGGTCACCAGCAACCACGAGCTGACCCCGTTCGAAGGCACGGGCGGGCCCCGCAAGGGCCACCGGCTGCGGCACGACCCGGCGGGGATCACCCTCCAGAACTGAGAAACGGCCCACCGCTCGCAAGCGGTGGGCCGTTCTTCATTGAGCGACTAGAGAGCGGTGATCGTGCCCTCGAGGTGCGGCTGCGGCTTGCGCGCGTTCACCAGGTCGAACTTCCACCCGGTGCCCACCGGCGTGGCCGCGAAGCCCACCTTGGCGGGCAGCAGCACCGGCAGCTTGAACCGGACGTCCACCGTGTACGCGTCCGGCAGCCTGCCCTCGAACGCGGCCAGGCAGCGCGCCTTCGTCCACATGCCGTGCGCGATGGCGCGCGGGAAGCCGAACAGCTTGGCCGACAGCGGGTGCAGGTGGATCGGGTTGCGGTCGCCCGAGACCTCCGCGTAGCGGCGGCCGATGTCCTCCGGAACCTTCCACACCGACGTCGGCTCCGGCAGCTCCGAGCGCTCACCGTTCGGCTCGGACTTGCCCGAGCCGCCGCCGCGGTTGAGGTAGGTGCTGACGTCGTGCCAGATGACCTCGCCGCCGATCGACGCCTCACTGACCATGTCGAACTGCCTGCCCTTGGGGTGCTCGCGGAGATTCTCCACGTGCACCCGCAGGTCGAACTTCTCGTCGACGCGCAGCGAACGGGTCTGGGTGATGCGGTTGGCGATGTGCACCGACCCGACCAGCGGGAACGGGAAATCGCTGTCCGTCATCAACTTGACCTGCATCGGGAAGGTCAGCATGTGCGGGTAGGTCGCGGGCAGCTCGTCGGTCAGCCGGAACTCGCAGACCCGGTTGTAGTCGGCGAGGTGGGCCGGGTCGACCGAGACGCCGGTGCGCACGTAGTCGCGCGTCGGCAGCGGGCCGCCCTTCTTCGTGAAGCCCGCGAGCACCGCCTTGGGGAACAGCAGCCCCAGGTTCGGCGACTCCTTCAGCTCCACCATCACGCCCCCAGCAGGCTCTGGCCGCAGACGCGCACGACGTTGCCGTTGACCGCGCCGGACGCCGGGCAGGCGTACCAGGCGATCGTCTCGGCGACATCCACCGGCAGACCGCCCTGGGCCATCGAGTTCATCCGGCGACCGGCCTCACGGATGAACAGCGGCACGGCGGCGGTCATCTGGGTCTCGATGAAGCCCGGCGCGACGGCGTTGATCGTGATGCCCTTGGCGGCGTAGGAGTCGGCGTAGGCGTTGACCATGCCGATCACGGCGGCCTTGCTGGTGCCGTAGTTGGTCTGGCCGAGGTTGCCCGCGATGCCGGCGATCGAGGAGACCCCGATGATCCGGCCGCCCTCGCGCAGAACGCCTTCGGCGAGCAGCGCCTCGTTGACCTTGAGCTGGCTGGTCAGGTTGACGGCCAGGACCGAGTCCCAGGCGCCTTCCTTCATGTTCGCCAGCGTCTTGTCCCGGGTGATGCCCGCGTTGTGCACCACGATGTCGACACCGCCGTGGCGGGTCTTCAAGTACTCGATCAGCTTGGCGGGCGCGTCGGCCGCGGTGACGTCGAGCTGGAACGTCGAGCCGCCGACCTTGTTGGCGACCTTCGCGAGGTCGGCGCCCTGAGCAGGGATGTCGAGGGCGATGACGTGCGCGCCGTCGCGGGCGAGCACCTCGGCGATGGCCGCGCCGATGCCGCGGGAGGCGCCGGTGACGAGCGCGACCTTGCCCGCGAGCGGGGCGTTCCAGTTCTCCGGCTCGCTGACGGCGCCGCCGTGCGTGCCGATCCGGATGACCTGACCGTCGACGTAGGCCGACTTGGCCGACAGCAGGAAGCGCAGGGTCGACTCGACCTTGTCCTCCGCACCGGGCTGGACATAGACAAGCTGGGCGGTGGCGCCGCGCTTGAGTTCCTTGCCGACCGAGCGCGTGAAGCCCTCGAGCGAACGCTGGGCGATGATCTCACCCGGCGCGGTCGCGCTCTCCGGCGGCGTGCCCAGGACGACGACCCGACCGGACGGCGCGATGGCGCGCATCACCGGGTGGAAGAAGTCATAGAGCGCCCGCAGCTGGGTGGGGTCGGTGATTCCGGTCGCGTCGAAGACGAGGCCGCCGTACTTTTGGGTGTCGCCCCCGGCCGGTGCGGTCAACACCTCAATACCTGCCGACTTCAACACCGAGCCGATGGCGTCGACCAGTCGTCCGGTGCCCCCTACCAGCGCCGGTCCGGTCAGAGCGGGCTCGCCACTCTTGTACCGGCGCAGCGGCTCGGGGTTCGGCAGTCCGAGACGCTTCACGAGAAGCCGTCCGACGCCGGAAGTGCTGAACTGTTGGTAGCGGTCAGTCATCCGTTTACGCCTCCCTACTCGCTAGTAAACCTACTCTAGAGTAGGTTATGATGCTACCCGCAGATGTAAACCTGTGCTCAGGAGGAGAGATGGCCCCCACTCGCGTCCGCCGCGTAGCGATTCTCGGCGGGAACCGGATTCCGTTCGCGCGGTCCAACGGGCCCTACGCCAAGGCTTCGAACCAGGACATGTTCACCGCCGCATTGGACGGGCTGGTGGCCCGCTTCAGCCTGCAGGGTGAGCGGATCGGCGAGGTCGCGGCCGGTGCTGTCCTCAAGCACAGCAAGGACTTCAACCTCGCGCGTGAGTCCGTGCTCGGCAGCAAGCTCTCCCCGGAGACCCCCGCCTACGACATCCAGCAGGCATGCGGCACCGGTCTCCAGGCGATCATGCAGGTCGCCAACAAGATCGCCCTCGGCCAGATCGACTCGGCCATCGCAGGCGGCGTCGACACCACCAGCGACGCCCCGCTGGCGGTGAACGAGGACCTGCGTCACATCCTCATCGCGCTGAACAACGCCAAGACGGTTCCGCAGAAGCTCGCCCTCGCCGCGAAGCTGCGCCCCAGCCATCTGATGCCCGACGTCCCGCGCAACGCGGAGCCGCGCACCGGTCTGGCGATGGGCGACCACGCGGCGATCACCGCCAAGGTGTGGGGCGTCACCCGTGAGGCGCAGGACGAGTTGGCGGCCTCCAGCCACCAGAAGCTCGCCGCGGCCTACGACCGGGGCTTCTTCGACGACCTGGTCACGCCGTTCCAGGGTCTCTCGCGCGACCAGAACCTGCGCCCGGACTCGTCGGCGGAGAAGCTGGCGAAGCTCAAGCCGGCGTTCGGCGGCCCCGACGGCACCATGACCGCGGGCAACTCGACCCCGCTCACCGACGGCGCGTCCGCGGTGCTGCTGGCCTCGGAGCAGTGGGCCAAGGACCACAAACTTCCGGTGCTCGCGTACCTCACCTTCTACGAGACCGCCGCGGTCGACTACGTCAACGGTGACGAAGGCCTGCTCATGGCGCCCGCGTACGCCGTGCCGCGGATGCTGGCCCGCGCGGGCATGACGCTGCAGGACTTCGACTTCTACGAGATCCACGAGGCGTTCGCGTCGCAGGTCCTGGCCACGCTGGCGGCGTGGGAGGACGTGGCGTTCGCCAAGGAGAAGCTGGGCCTGACCGAGCCGCTGGGCTCGATCGACCGGGCGAAGCTCAACGTCAACGGCTCCTCGCTCGCCGCGGGCCACCCGTTCGCCGCGACCGGCGGCCGGATCGTGGCGACCCTCGCCAAGCTGCTGAACGAGAAGGGGTCCGGCAAGGGCCTCATCTCGATCTGCGCGGCGGGCGGCCAGGGCGTCACGGCGATCATCGAGAAGTAGCAGCTCCTCTACGGGTCTCTAGCGAGCTGGCTAGAGACCCGTAGAGGCCCCAACGGTCGACACGCCGTAAGGGATTCTCGTTCAATATCGGGTCCACGCTAGAAACGCCGATACCGTCGGATGATGGACCCGGTCCGCAACCCGTTCGCTCCCGGCGCAGGCCAACGCCCGCCGGAGCTCGCCGGTCGCGAGAAGGAACTCAAGGCGTTCGAGGTCGTGCTGGAGCGCGTCGCCCGCGGCCGCCCGGAACGCAGCCTCGTCCTCACCGGCCTGCGCGGCGTGGGGAAGACCGTCCTGCTCGGCGAACTGCGATCGATGGCCGTCCGCCGCGGCTGGGGCGCGGGCAAGATCGAGGCCCGCCCGGACGCCGACCTGCGCCGACCGCTGTCCGCCGCCCTGCACCGAGCCGTCCGCGACCTAGCGGTCCGCCACCGTGCGCCGGACCGGGTCGAGTCGGTGCTGGGTGTGCTGAAAGCCTTTGCTTTGAAAGCAAACCCCGACAACGCGAAGCTGCGCGAACGCTGGCAGCCCGGCATCGACGTCCCCGCCACCCAGGGCCGCGCGGACTCCGGCGACATCGAGATCGACTTGGTGGAGCTGTTCACCGAGGTGGCCGAGCTGGCCCAGGACGTCGGCACCGGCGTCGCGGTGTTGATCGACGAGATGCAGGACATCAACCCCGACGACATCTCCGCCCTCTGCGCCGCCTGCCACGAACTTTCCCAGTCGGGCGCACCGCTGGTCGTCGTCGGCGCGGGTCTGCCACACCTGCCCGCCGTGCTGTCGGCCAGCAAGTCCTACTCGGAGCGGCTGTTCAGGTACGTGCGCATCGACCGCCTGGACCGCTCCGACGCCGATCAGGCCGTCCTCGCCCCGGTGGACCGCGAGGACGCGGGCATCACCCCGGAAGCCTTGGACGCGCTGTTCGAGCGCTCGGGCGGCTACCCGTATTTCATCCAGGCCTACGGCAAAGCGGCCTGGGACGCGGCGCCCGACGACCCGATCACGGTTGAGGATGTGGCGGTCGCGGCACCGGAGGCGGAAGCGGAGTTGGCGGTGGGCTTCTTCGGCTCCCGCTACGAACGCGCGACCCCGGCCGAACGCGAGTACCTGCGGGCGATGGCGGAACTGACGGAGGGCAAGGACGAGGGAGCGGGCACCTCGGATGTGGCGGTGTACTTGGGCCGCAAGCCGTCTTCACTCTCACCGGCGCGGGACAGCCTGATCAAGAAGGGCCTGATCTACTCCGCCGAACGCGGCCGCATCGCCTTCACGGTGCCGCATTTCGGCCGGTACCTGCTGGGCATGGACGAGTGAGCGCGAAAGCCGCAGGGTTCAGGACGCCTCGGACCGACCTCGGCTGATCAACAAGGGGGGCTAGATCTGACTGCCGGGACGCTGAAGGGCTGGCGAGGCCACGGAATCCGGTAGCGCCGGGTCAGGCCTGCCGCTCGCACCGTGGGGGGTTTGGGGGCTCGGCCCCCAAGACAATGACGAAGGGGCAGGCGCGAAAACGCGGAGCGTTGAGTGCCCAAATGGAAACCCCGTAGTGCTGCCAGGTCGGGGGTCCGCCAGCACTACGGGGTCAACCGGAACATCGTGCTACGTCCCGGTGGTGTTACACAGAACCAAACTGTGCCCTGCATCACATTTTGGTTCTGCGTAATCGAGGGCTTGTTTCAGGTCGAGCAGGAGGACTTAGCGCCAGGTCACGCGCTGCGTCTGAGCGAGGGTGATCAGCTCGTGACGCATCGAGGGCGTGGCCGCCTGCTCGATCGCGCGAGTCACCGCCTTGCGAGTACGGGCCTCGACGCGGCGGGCTCGGATCTTCGCAGCGATGTTCATTGTGGTCGCATCCCCTTCGGAAGCTGTTTGCCGTTCTGGCTGACCGGCTATGACTCAAGTATGCACCTTCCGCCGCGCAAATGCACCCGTTTGTCCGGTGAACTAGCGCACATCCCGATGAATCATTGGTCAACTCCTGATGACCTCCGGCGGCTGTCCTGTCACGAGTGTGACCCGGCGGACACCCCGGTTAACGCCGAACGGGCGTGGCGCGATGCCGTGCTAACCGCATATCGGATCATCTAGCAGAATCTCTAGATCCACTTAGATGGGCGGAGACGGGCACCGACGGCATACTTCTCAGGTGGCTTACCTGGGTATTGACGTCGGCGGGACGAAGATCGCGGCCGGGATCGTCGGCGGCGACGGCGAAGTGCTGGAACGCCTGCAGCTCCCGACCCCCGACGGCGACGCCGACACGGTGTTCGCGGTGATCGAGGAGTGCGTGCGCCGGCTCGACACCGAAGTCGACGCCGTCGGCGTCGCGAGCGCCGGACCGCTGGACCTGCGGGCCGGGACCGTCTCCCCGGTCAACATCCCCGAGTGGCGCGGCTTCCCGCTGCGCGACCGGGTCCGTCGGCTCTTCCCCGACCGCGACGTCGTCCTGGCCAACGACGGCCTGTGCATGGCGTTGGGCGAGCACTGGGTCGGCGCGGGCCGCGGGACCGACGACCTGATCGGCCTGGTCGTCTCGACCGGCGTGGGCGGCGGACTGGTCCTCGGCGGTCGCGCGTACCCGGGCCGCACCGGCAACGCCGGGCACATCGGGCACACCGCCGTCGACGACGAGCCGGGCTGCCCCTGCGGCGGTGTCGGCTGCGTCGAGGTGCGCGCCAGCGGACCGAACTTGGTGACCTGGGCGCGGTCGCAGGGTTGGACCGCCCCGGAAGGCGCCGACGCGAAGGCGTTGGCGGAAGCGGCGACGGCGGGCAACGAGATCGCGATGGCCGCGTTCGAGCGCAGCGGGCGAGCGGTCGGCATGGCGATCGCCGCGACCGCGGTGATGTTCGATCTTGAGCTGGCGGTGGTCGGCGGCGGCGTCGCCCAGGCGGGTGAGTTGCTGTTCGCGCCCATTCGGGCGGCGGTCGAACGGCACGCCAAGTTGACATATGTGAGCGGTTTGCGCGTCGTTTCCGCCGAATTGGGCAAAGACGCGGGGATCGTCGGCGCCGCTTCGCTCGTGGCGCGACCTGCGACGATGCCGACTCCACCCGAATAGGCCAACAGTCGACGCCGGTGATCGCTTCCGGTCAGCGAATCACCCGATCGGCGTGCCTTGTCGCTCGCCTTCCGTTCGTCGCTGAACACGCTCCGCTTACCGTCTACTTCGAAGTAGAAGCGTGTGTTTCGGCCGAATGGCGGCAGACTTAACGGCGACTCGGGCAGACCTAAGGAGTTCGACAGCTTTGGCCGTTAAAGGACCAGAGTCCACCAGCGCGGAACACCGCCGCGCCGTGCACCTGACTTTCGTGCCGACCCCGGCTGACCGCACGATCCCGTCGCCGAGGTCAGAACCCGCGCCCGCGCGTCGTTCCGCAGGAGAGAAGTTCATGCTCGCCGCCGAGCGCGTGCTGGGCGGCCTGGCGCCGACGCTGCGCATGGCGCTGATGATGTCGGCCGCGGCCGTGGGCGGACTGATCATCGTCGCGCTCACCGCGGGCATCGCGACCGCAGGCGTGGTCGCCGTTCTGCTGGCCGCTGTGGCGTACGCGCAGAGGTAGGTG
>NZ_JBOHGC010000225.1:0-20594 GCF_050699995.1 Actinokineospora sp.
CGTGCCGCGAGGGCACGTGGTGGCTGGTGCAGGTGCTCGCCCGGCTCGAGAAGGGGCAGGGCACCGAGGGCGACCTCGACCAGCTGCTCGACCAGTGCGACAACATCCTGGGCCGCTCGTTCTGCGCCCTCGGTGACGGCGCGACGAGCCCGATCTCGAGCTCGATCCAGCACTTCCGCGACGAGTACCTCGCGCACCTGACCCACGGCGGCTGCCCGTTCGACCCGGGCGCGTCGGCCATCATCCCCGTCGGCGCCATCCCCGTAGAAACCAGAGCGGGAGCGAAGCTCTGATGACCGCCACAACAGATGCCACGACTACCGGCGCCGAGGTCGAGCAGCGCGAAGACCTGGTGACCCTGACGATCGACGGGATCGAGGTCCAGGTGCCGAAGGGCTCGCTCGTCATCCGGGCGGCCGAGCTGCTCGGCATCCAGATCCCGCGGTTCTGCGACCACCCGCTGCTCGACCCGGTCGGCGCCTGCCGGCAGTGCCTGGTGGACGTGGAGGGCCAGCGCAAGCCGGTCGCCTCGTGCACCACGCACGTCACCGACGGTATGGCCGTCAAGACGCAGCTGACCTCGGCGGTCGCCGACAAGGCGCAGCAGGGCGTGATGGAGCTGCTGCTCATCAACCACCCGCTCGACTGCCCGATCTGCGACAAGGGCGGCGAATGCCCCCTGCAGAACCAGGCCATGTCGAACGGCCGCACGGACTCGCGCTTCGTCGAGACCAAACGGACCTTTCCCAAGCCGCTGCCGATCAGCACCCAGGTGCTGCTCGACCGCGAACGCTGCGTGCTCTGCCAGCGCTGCACCCGGTTCTCCGCGCAGATCGCCGGCGACCCGTTCATCGAACTCCTCGAACGCGGCGCCCAACAGCAGATCGGCATCGCCGAGGAAAAGCCCTTCCAGAGCTACTTCTCCGGCAACACCATCCAGATCTGCCCGGTCGGCGCCCTGACCAGCGCCGCGTACCGGTTCCGCTCCCGCCCCTTCGACCTGGTCTCCACCCCAAGCGTGTGCGAGCACTGCTCCTCCGGCTGCGCCGAGCGCACGGACTGGCGGCGCGGCAAGGTCATGCGCAAACTCGCGGGCGACGACCCCGAGGTCAACGAAGAGTGGATCTGCGACAAAGGCCGCTTCGCCTTCCGCTACGCCACCGCGACCGACCGGATCACCCGGCCGCTCGTGCGCGACGCGAAGACCGGCGACCTGGTCGAGACGAGCTGGACCGACGCGCTGCAGACCGCGGCCGAAGGCCTGGCGAAGGCGCGTGACGGCAAGGGCGCGGCGGTGCTCGCAGGCGGTCGGCTGACCGTCGAAGACGCCTACGCGTACGCCAAGTTCGCCCGCATCGCCCTGCACACCAACGACATCGACTTCCGCGCCCGCCCCCACTCGACCGAGGAACTCGACTTCCTCGCGTCCACAGTGGTCGGCACGACACCGGAAACCGGTGTCACCTTCAAGGGCATCGAGTCCGCGCCCGCGGTCCTCTGCGTCGCGTTCGAGCCGGAAGAGGAAGCGCCGATCGTGTTCCTGCGGCTGCGCAAAGCGGCCCGCAAGAACAAGACCAAGGTGTTCCACGTCGGACAGTGGACGAGCCCCAGCGTCGAGAAGACCCAGGGCACCCTGCTGGCCTGCAAGCCCGGCGCCGAGCCGACCGCGCTCGACGGGCTGGCCACGCACGCCCCGGACGTCACGGAGGCCCTCGGCACTGACGGCGCGGTGATCCTGGTCGGCGAACGTGCCGCGCAGGTCCCCGGCCTGTTGAGCGCCGTGCTGCGGCTGGCGAACTCCACCGGAGCCAAGGTCGCGTGGATCCCGCGCCGCGCCGGCGAACGCGGAGCACTCGACGCGGGCGCCGCGCCGACGCTGCTGCCCGGCGGCCGCCTCGTCACCGACGTCTCCGCCCGAGTCGACGTCGAGCAGGCGTGGGGCCTCAAGCCCGGCTCGCTGCCCGCCGCCCCCGGCCGCGACACCGACGGCATCCTCGCCGCCGCCGCGGACGGCCGCCTCGACGGCCTCGTCGTCGGCGGTGTCGACCCGTTCGACCTGACCGACCCGGCGCTCGCCGAGCGGGCGCTGACCGCCGCCGGCTTCGTCGTCAGCCTGGAACTGCGGCACAGCGCGGTCACCGCGCACGCCGACGTGGTGCTGCCGATCGCCCCGGCGGTAGAGAAATCCGGCAGCTACCTCAACTGGGAGGGACGCCGCCGCGAGTTCTCCAACACCCTCGAAGGCACCGGCGCCATGCCCGACGGCCGGGTCCTCGACTCGCTCGCCGTGGAGATGGACGTCGACCTGTTCACCCAGACCCCGGCCGCCGCCGCGGCCGACCTGGCCCGGCTCCCGGTCGTGCCCCGCACGGCCACCGCACCGGACGTGTCGGCGACCGCCGCGACGAACGGCGCGATCGTGCTGGCGACCTGGCGGATGCTGCTGGACAACGGGTCGATGCAGGACGACGAGCCGAACCTGGCGGGCACCGCCCGACCCGTGTTCGCCCGCCTGTCCCTCAAGACCGCCACGGATCTCGGTATCGCTGTGACCGGCACCGCCAAGGTCGCCACCGACCGCGGCGCGATCACCGTGCCGGTCCAGGTCGCCGACCTGCCCGACGGCGTGGTCTGGCTGCCGGGCAACTCCGGCGACTCGGCCACCCGCCGGGTCCTGGGCGCGGGCCACGGCTCCGTGGTGACCGTGGAACCTGGAGGCAACTCATGAACCGGGCGCAACTGCTCGCCGACGACCCGATCTGGCTCATCGCGATCAAGTGTGTGGTGCTGCTCGGCCTGGGCGCGATCGCCACCACCGCGATGATCATCCTGGAACGCAAGATCGTCGCCAGGATGCAGCAGCGCCCCGGCCCCAACCGGGTCGGCCCGAACGGCTGGTTCCAGTCCCTCGCGGACGCGATCAAGCTGCCGTTCAAGGAACAGATCATCCCGGACACGGCCGACCGGAAGGTCTACTTCCTCGCGCCGGTCATCGCGACGATCCCCGCGTTCCTGGCGTTCTCGGTGATCCCGTTCGGCCCCGAGGTCTCCATCTTCGGTGAGCGAACCGTGCTGCAGTTGGTCGACCTGCCGGTCGGCGTGCTCGTCGTGCTCGCCTGTTCGTCGATGGGCGTCTACGGCATCGTGCTCTCCGGCTGGGCCTCCGGTTCGCCGTACCCGCTGCTCGGCGGTCTCCGCTCGGCCGCGCAGGTGATCTCCTACGAGATCGCGCTCGGCCTGTCGATCGTGGCGGTGATCCTCTACACCGGGTCGCTCTCCACCGGCGACATCGTCGACGCGCAGCAGACCGGCTGGTACTTCTACCTGCTGATCCCGAGCTTCCTGATCTTCATGATCTCGATGGTCGGTGAGACCAACCGCGCTCCGTTCGACCTCCCCGAGGCCGAGTCCGAGCTGGTCGGCGGCTTCCACACCGAGTACAGCTCGATGAAGTTCGCGCTGTTCTTCCTCGCCGAGTACGTCAACATGGTCATCGTCTCCGCGATGGCGACCACGCTGTTCCTCGGCGGGTACATGGCGCCGTGGCCGCTCTCGGCCATCAACGACAACATGTTCAACACCGGCTGGTGGCCGCTGCTGTGGTTCCTCGGCAAGGTGTGGCTGTTCCTCTTCGCCTTCATCTGGCTGCGCGGCACGCTGCCCCGCATGCGCTACGACCAGTTCATGCGCCTGGGCTGGAAGATCCTGGTCCCGGCCAACCTGGTCTGGATCGTCCTGGTGGTCGCGCTGCGGGCCTTCCGCAACGAGGAGGCCATCTCCGCGCCGACGATCCTGATCGCAGGCGGGGTGGTGCTGGTGCTGCTCATCGGCCTCAGCTTCCTGCTGCCGGAGCGCAAGGTCGAGATTGACGACAACCGCGTGCCGGTCACCGGCGGCGGCTACCCGATCCCGCCGCTGGACCTGCGGGTGCCGGACAAGAACGCGAAGCCCGCCCGGGTGCGTCGCTCGCGGCGTGAGCCCGCAGCGGTCGCCGCGGGTGACAAGGAGTCAGCCGCGGTGGAGACACAGTGAGCGTCTTCGGCAACCCACGCAACGGTCACGAGGAGCTGACATGAGCGTCTTCGATCCCCTCAAGGGATTCGGGGTGACCTTCTCGACGATGTTCAAGAAGGTCGTCACCGAGGAGTACCCGGAGAACTTCCCCGGCACCGCACCGCGCTACCACGGCCGCCACCAGCTCAACCGGCACCCGGACGGCCTGGAGAAGTGCGTCGGCTGCGAGCTGTGCGCCTGGGCGTGTCCCGCCGACGCGATCTTCGTCGAGGGCGGCGACAACACCGACGACGAGCGCTACTCGCCGGGTGAGCGCTACGGCGCCGACTACCAGATCAACTACCTGCGCTGCATCGGCTGCGGCCTGTGCGTCGAGGCCTGCCCGACCCGGTCGCTGACGATGCTCAACGACTTCGAACTGGCCGACGACGACCGGCAGCGGCTGATCTACACCAAGGAGCAGCTGCTCGCGCCGCTGCTGCCGGGCATGGAGCAGCCGCCGCACCCGATGCGCCTGGGCGACAACGAGCAGGACTACTACGTCAACGCTCCGTTCCTGGCGCGCAAGCACGGCTACCCGGACCCCGTCGGGGAGGAAATCAAGTGAGCGCGACGCTCCTCGCGGTCCAGCAGACCGTGTCCACCGGTGAGGCGATCACCTTCTGGGTGCTCGGCCCGCTCGCCCTGGCGGGCGGGCTCGGCATGATCTTCGCCCGCAACGCGGTGCACTCGGCGCTGTTCCTGGTGCTGACGATGCTCAGCCTGGGCGCGCTGTACATGGTCCAGCAGGCGCCGTTCCTCGGCTTCGTGCAGATCATCGTCTACACCGGCGCGATCATGATGCTGTTCCTCTTCGTGCTGATGCTCGTCGGCCGTGACTCCTCGGACTCCGTCGTCGAGGTGTTGCGCGGCCAGCGGTTGTGGGCGGGCCTCCTCGGTGTCGGCCTCGCCGTGCTGATCGTCACCGCGCTCGCGCGGTCGCTCAACGAGGTCACGATCATCGGGCTCGCGGGCGAGCAGGCCAACGGCGGCGACGGCAACGTCGCCAACATCGGCGTCCTCATTTTCAAGGACTATCTCTTCCCCTTCGAGCTGACCTCGGCGCTGCTGATCACCGCCGCTGTCGGCGCGATGATCCTGGGCTACGTCGACCGGCACCAGAAGGGCCGCAAGACGCAGAAGGAACTGGTCGAGGCCCGCTTCCGCGGCGAGCACGACCGGCCGTCGCCGCTGCCTGGCCCCGGTGTGTTCGCCACGGCGAACTCGGTGGCCACACCGGCCCTGCTGCCCGACGGCTCGGTCGCCCCGGAGTCGCTCTCGCGGCTCATCGAGGCCACCGCGTCGCAGAAGCTCGACCACGAGCGCAAGGCCGTCGCGGGCACGCTGCCCGAGCCCGACGCGCGCGCGCTCGCCCCCGGTAAGGAGGACGGGTCGTGACGCCGACCTATTACCTGCTTCTTTCGGCGCTGCTGTTCACCATCGGCGCGGTCGGCGTCCTGGTGCGCCGCAACGCCATCGTCGTGTTCATGTGCATCGAGCTGATGCTCAACGCCGTGAACCTGACCTTGGTGACGTTCGCCCGGATCAACGGCGACTTGTCCGGCCAGGTGATGGCGTTCTTCGTGATGGTCGTGGCCGCCGCCGAGGTGGTGGTGGGTCTGGCGATCATCATGTCGATCTTCCGCACCCGCCGCACCGCCTCGGTCGACGACTCCAACCTGCTGAAGTACTAAGGGAGACTCGGTGTCGGGAAAGATGAGCCTCGCTACTGGGGGGCTAGACACAGCGGTACAGCAAGCCAGTGGCGCGGCCGGCGCGGCTTGGCTGCTGCTCCTGCTGCCCGCGTTCGGCGCGGCCGTGCTGCTGCTCGGCGGTCGCCGCACCGACAAGTGGGGCCACCTGCTCGGCAGCGCCACCGTGATCGCGGCTTTCGCCTACGGCCTGGTCCTCTTCTTCGGCAGCACCTCGCTGGCCGCCGACGACCGGCTGCAGGACCTGAACCTATTCGAGTGGATCAACGTCGGCGCGCTGCAGATCGACTTCGGGCTGCGCCTCGACCCGCTGTCGCTGACCTTCGTGCTGCTGATCACCGGTGTGGGCTCGCTGATCCACATCTACTCGATCGGCTACATGCATGATGACGCCGGTCGACGTCGTTTTTTTGGATACCTGAACTTGTTCATCGCGGCGATGCTGCTGCTGGTCCTGGGCAACTCGTTCGTGACGCTCTACTTCGGCTGGGAGGGCGTCGGTCTCGCCTCCTACCTGCTCATCGGCTGGTACCAGGGCAAGGACTTCGCGGCCACGGCGGCGAAGAAGGCGTTCATCATGAACCGGGTCGGCGATGTCGGCCTGGCCCTGGCGATCTTCCTGATGTTCAAGACCATGGGCAGCACCCAGTTCGACGTGGTGTTCGACAAGATCGGCGAGCAGTCCACCGCGACCGTTGTCGCGATCGGCCTGCTGCTCCTGCTCGGCGCCTGCGGCAAGTCCGGCCAGTTCCCGCTGCAAGCCTGGCTTCCGGACGCGATGGCGGGCCCGACCCCGGTCTCGGCCCTGATCCACGCGGCGACCATGGTGACCGCGGGCGTGTACCTGATCGCCCGCTCCAGCCCGATCTACTCGCTGCCGCAGGCCGCGGACGCGCGCTTCGCGGTGATGATCGTCGGTGCGCTCACGCTGCTCATCGGTTGCGTCATCGGTTGCGCGTACGACGACTTCAAGAAGGTCCTCGCGTACTCCACGGTCAGCCAGATCGGCTACATGATCCTGGCTGTGGGCCTCGGCCCGGCCGGGTACGCGCTGGGCATCATGCACCTGCTCACCCACGGCTTCTTCAAGGCCGGGCTGTTCCTCGGGGCCGGGTCGGTCATGCACGGCATGAACGACGAAGGCGACATCCGCCGCATGGGCGGGCTGGCGCGCAAGATGCCGGTCACCTTCATCACCTGGACCCTCGGCTACCTCGCGCTCATCGGCTTCCCGTTCCTGTCCGGCTACTTCTCCAAGGACGCGATCATCGCGGCGGCCTTCGGTGAAGCGGGCTGGCGCGGCTGGGTCTTCGGCGGCGTGGCGCTCCTCGGCGCCGGGATCACCGCGTTCTACATGACGCGCCTGCTGATCCTGGTGTTCCTCGGCAAGCCGCGCTACGAGAACCTGAAGTCCGAGGACGGCCGGGACTACCACCCGCACGAGTCGCCGTCGACCATGACGATCCCCATGATCGTGCTGGCCGTCGGCTCGATCGGCGCGGGCGCGTTCCTCGCCCTCGGCGACCGGCTCGCGGGCTGGCTCGATCCGGCTGTCGGGGCGACGCTCGCGACGCACGGCCCGCTGTCGCACGGTCTGATCGCGGTCCTCACGGTGGCACTGTCCTTCCTTGGCGCGCTGATCGCGTACCTGATCTTCGGCCGCCGCGAGCAGCCGGTCACCCGGCCGATGCGGGTCTCGTTCCCGATCCGCGCCGCGCGCGCCGAGCTGTACGGCAACCACCTCAACGAGGCGCTGTTCGGCAGGCCGGGTATCTGGCTCACCCGGGCGCTGGTCTTCGTCGACAACCGGGGCGTGGACGGCATGGTCAACGGTCTCGCGGCGGGTCTGGGCGGTAGCTCGGGCCGCCTGCGGCGCACCCAGACCGGTTTCGTCCGCTCCTACGCGCTATCCATGCTCGGAGGATCGATCCTGGTGATCGCAGCGTTTTTGATGGTGAGGTTCGCATGACCCCCACAGTGTCCGGAGACGGCTCCTGGGTGATGGCTGTCCTGCTCCTGCTGCCGCTGGTCGGCGCGGGCGTGGTGATGGCTCTCCGCGGCAACGCGAAACTGGCCAAGCAGGCCGCGCTCGCCTTCTCCCTCGGCGAGTTGGCCATGGCCGCCTGCGCCTGGGGCAAGTTCGAGGCGAGCGGGGCCCGGCTGCAGCAGTCGTTCTCGTTCGACTGGATCCCGTCCTTCGGCGTGCACATCTCCTTCGGCGTCGACGGCATCGCGCTCGTCATGATCGCGACCATCGCGGTCCTGACGCCGATCGTGATCGGCGCGGGCTGGGCCGACAAGCTGCCCGAGGGCCGCACGGCGGGTGGGTTCTTCGCGCTGATCCTGATGGAGCAGGCACTCACCATCGGCGTGTTCGCCGCGACCGACGTGTTCCTGTTCTACGTCCTCTTCGAGCTCATGCTGATCCCGATGTACTTCCTCATCGGCTCCTACGGCGGCGCCCGCAGGCAGTACGCGGCGGTGAAGTTCTTCCTGTACTCGTTCCTCGGCGGCCTGATCATGCTGGCCTCCGTGATCGCCTGCTACGTCATGGCGGACGACGAACTGGGCCAGGGCACCTTCGATTGGCAGACCCTCGTCGGGGTCGTCTCCGACGCGCCGCTGAGCACGCAGATCTGGCTGTTCCTCGGGTTCTTCGCCGCGTTCGCCTTCAAGGCGCCGCTCGTGCCGTTCCACACCTGGCTGCCCGACGCCACCGCGGAGGCGCCCATCGTCGTCGCCGTGCTGCTCGTCGGCGTGCTCGACAAGGTCGGCACCTTCGGCTTCCTGCGCTACCTGCTGCCGATGTTCCCCGACGCCGGCAAGGAACTCGCGCCGTGGGTGCTGGTCCTGGCCATCGCGGGCATCGTCTACGGCTCGCTGCTGGCCACCGGGCAGACCGACATGAAGCGCTTCGTCGCCTACGTCTCGATCGCCCACTTCGGCTTCATCGCGCTGGGCATCTTCGCGTTCAGCTCGCAGGCCATGGCAGGCTCGGTCACCTACATGGTCAACCACAGCATCGCCACGGGGATGCTGATCCTGGTGATCGGCATGGTGGTCAGCCGCGGCGGCTCGACCCGCATCGCCGACTACGGCGGCATGTCGAAGCTGACCCCCATGCTGGCGGGCGTGTTCCTGATCGCCGGTCTGAGCACGCTGTCGCTGCCGGGCACGAACTCCTTCATCAGCGAGTTCCTGGTCCTCATCGGCTCGTTCCCGAACCGGCCGGTGTTCACCATCATCGCCACCGTCGGCATGGTCTTGGCCGCGATCTACGTGCTGTGGCTCTACCAGCGGATCATGACCGGCCCGCTGCGCGGCAACGCGCTGATCGGCCAGGAACCGCCCATCGACGCACCCGTCGACGCGACAACCGGCGGGCCGGGCGCGGTGAAGGTCCAACTCGAACCGGACGTCAGCGCGCACAAGGCGATCTTCGACCTGAACGGCCGGGAGAAGCTGGTGCTCGCACCGCTGCTCCTGCTGATCATCGGCCTGGGTGTGTACCCGAAGCCGATTCTCGACGTCGTGACTCCCACCGTGGACGCCACGATGTGTGAAGCGGCCCTGGTCGACCCGGTTCCCGCAGAGAGGCAACTGCAGTGTCAGTGATGTCTACGGTCCTGCTGCTCGCCCAGGACCAGCCGTTGCCACCCGCCCCCAAGGTGGAGGCCCCGCCGCTCACCGCGATCTGGCCGATCCTGATCGTGCTCGGCGCGGCCTGTGTGGGTGTGCTCTTCGAGGCGTTCCTGCCCCGCCACCAGCGTTGGCCCGCGCAGGTCGTGCTCACGCTGCTGACGCTGGCAGGCGCGGGCGTGTCCCTGGCGCTGTACCTGACGGACGCGCCCGCGGCCGGTGAGCTGGCCATGTTCGGCACGCTCGCCGTCGACCGGCCTGCCCTGTTCCTCTGGGGCACACTGCTGGCGCTGTCGTTCGGCGCGGTGCTGATGATCGCCGACCGGTCCGTCGAGCCAGGCGGCGCGTTCGTCGCCAGCGCCGCGATCCGACCCGGCACCCTGCAGGACCGCGCGCAGGTGGCGTCCACCGGCATGCAGACCGAGGTCTTCCCGCTGACGCTGTTCGCGCTCGGCGGCATGATGATCTTCTGCTCGGCCAACGACCTGCTGACGATGTTCATCGCGCTGGAAGTGCTGTCGCTGCCGCTGTACCTGATGTGCGGCCTCGCGCGGCGCCGCCGCCTGCTCTCGCAGGAAGCGGCGGTCAAGTACTTCCTGCTCGGCGCGTTCGCGTCGGCGTTCTTCCTCTACGGCCTGGCCCTGCTCTACGGCTACGCGGGTTCTGTCCGGCTGGCCGATATCGCGGGCGCCGCGGCGGGCACCGACCGCTCCGACACCCTGCTGTTCGCCGGCATGGCGCTGCTGATCGTCGGCCTGCTGTTCAAGGCCTCCGTCGGTCCGTTCCACACCTGGACTCCGGACGTCTACCAGGGCGCGCCGACCCCGGTCACCGCGTTCATGGCCGCCTGCACCAAGGTCGCCGCGTTCGGCGGCATCCTGCGCGTCCTGCAGGTCGCGTTCGAGGCCACCAGTTGGGAATGGCGCAGCGTCCTCTGGGGCGTCGCCATCGTCTCGATGATCATCGGCGCGGTCCTCGGCCTCACCCAGACCGACGTCAAGCGGATGATCGCGTACTCCTCCGTCGCCCACGCGGGCTTCCTGCTCGTCGGCGCCATCGCGCTGACCGAGAAGGGCCTGTCGGCCACGCTGTTCTACCTGCTGACCTACGGCTTCACCACGCTGGCCGCGTTCGGCGTGATCAGCCTGGTCCGCGACTCCTCGGGCGAGGCCACGCACCTGTCGCAGTGGGCGGGCCTGGCGAAGCGCTCGCCGCTGGTGGCGGGCGTGTTCACCTTCATCCTGCTCGCGCTCGCCGGTATCCCGCTGACCAGCGGGTTCGTCGGCAAGTTCGTCGTGTTCGAGGCCGCCCTGGCCGACGGCATGGCCCCGCTGGTGGTCATCGCCCTGATCGCCTCGGCGGTCGCGGCGTTCTTCTACCTGCGGGTGATCGTGCTGATGTACTTCAGCGAGCCCGCCGCGGACGGCCCCACCGTGACGGTCCCGGGCGCGTTCACCACGGCCGCCATCACCCTCGGCGTCCTGGTGACCCTGCTGCTCGGCATCGCCCCAGCCTTCGCCCTCGACTGGGCCGCGGGCGGAGCGTTCGCCATCCGCTAGACCGTTTCCGAGAACGGGCCCCGGTGCATCGCGCCGGGGCCCGTTTCTCATCCGCCCAGCTTCGCCGGAAGTTCCGAGTCCATGAATCGGGACAACTACTCAGGCGGGAACGTTGCGTGGGTCACGTCCATTGCCCGACGGCCGGGTTCAACCGCCAAGTAGGCTCATTTTCACCAACCACGCTGATCAGGAGCGCCGCGAGTGACTGACACCGAGAACTCGGCCATTTCCGAGGTGCCCGCGTCGCTGGGGCTCGACAACGCCGACCCGGCGCTCGTCGAGGCCGTCGTCACCGGGCTGGCGACGGTCGAGGAGTTGCTGCGTTCCGTCGTGCGCAGCGACGTCGACTTCGTCGACCAGGCCGCGCTGCACCTGGTGAAGGCGGGCGGCAAGCGTTTTCGGCCGCTGTTCACGCTGCTGAGCGCCCAGTTCAACGACGGCAACACCGAGCAGGTCATCGCCGCCGCAGCCGCGGTGGAGCTGGTCCACCTGGCCACGCTGTACCACGACGACGTCATGGACGAGGCCACCATGCGCCGCGGCGACGCGAGCGCCAACGCCCGGTGGGACAACTCGATCGCCATCCTGACCGGCGACTTCCTCTTCGCCCACGCCTCGATGCTCGTCGCCGACCTCGGCCCGTCCGCGACCCGGATCATCGCCGAGACCATGCGCGAACTCGTCACCGGCCAGATGCGGGAGACCGTCGGCCCCCGCGACAGCGACCCGATCGAGCACTACCTGTCGGTCATCGGCCAGAAGACCGGCTCCCTGATCGCCACCGCGGGCCGCTACGGCGCGATGTTCTCCGGGGCCACCCCCGAGCAGACCGAGGCGCTGTTCAAGTACGGCGAGATCATCGGCGCCGCGTTCCAGCTCTCCGACGACGTCATCGACATCGCCTCACCCGCGGCCGAGTCGGGCAAGACCCCCGGAACCGACCTGCGCGAAGGCGTGCTGACACTCCCGATGCTCTACGCGATCGCCGGCGGCGGCGACTCCCGGCTCACCGAGCTGCTCAGCGGCCCGATCACCGACGACGACGACGTCGAGGACGCCCTCACCCGGCTGCGGAAGTCGCCCGGACTGGAGCGCGCGCGCAAGACGCTCGACGAGTACGCAATTTCGGCGCAGAACGAATTGGCGACGCTTCCGGAATGCCCGGCACGCGAGGCATTGGATCTGCTGACACGTTATGTAGTCGCCCGTACCCGATAAGACACAGCCGGCGACGCGAAACTGTGATGTGTCCGGGAAATCCCGGGGAGCTTCCCTGTCGAGAACTCGACCGCAGTAGCCTCCTCTAGGCTCGAACAACGGTCTTACGCGCCGCGACGGCGCGGCCGGGAGGGAGAAGTGGCAGATGCCGTTCTTCGGTCAGGTGTGGGTATGGAGCCTCGCCGGATTCCTGGTCGGCGCGCTGCTGTGCTGGATCCTGATCGCGAACCCGGCCCGCAAGCGCGTCGCCGATTTGCAGAACAGGCTCGCCGCTTCCCGCAGGCGTGAGGCCCAGGCGCCCGCGGATGACTATGCGACGTCGTACGCCGACCCTTTGCCGCGTTCCACGGACTTCGGCGACGATTACGAATCGCACGAGTTCCGGTCGGCGCCGGCCCTCGTTCCCGGCTTCGAGTCCCACGAGCGCGGCGATTACCGCGACAGTTTCGCGCCGCTCGACCAGCGTGACGAGCACGACGAGCACGACGAGCACGGTGACCGTGACGAGCACGACGAGCGCGATGGCCAGGACAGCCGCCGCAGCGACAGCGGCGAGTTCGACCAGGCCCTGTTCGCCGCCGAGCACGCCCGCCTCGACACCCAGGACGACTACGACGCCGGGCAGGACCGCGCCGACGATGTGCACGACGAGCGGCACGACGAGTACGACCGGCAGGACGAGTACGACCGGCAGGACGAGTACGACCGGCAGGACGAGTACGACCGCGCCGAAGACGAGCAGGACGACGCCGACGAGCGCGGCGCGCTGCGCTTGGGCGCGGTCGAGGAGACCCGGCACGCCGGGTCGCTGCTCGGCGAGGCCGTCGCGACGACCCAGTACATCCCGGCCGACCGGGTGGCGGAGCTGAACGAGGGTTCCCCGGAGTGGTTCGCCGGGCAGCAGCCCGAGACCGCCGACGAACACCTTGTCGACGACCTGGCCGAAGCCGAGGCCGAGGTCGCCCGCCGTCGCGCGGACGACCGGTCCGACACCGGCGGCGGCACGATCTTCACCCAGCACACCACCCCGATCCCCGCCGAGTTGATCCGCCGGATCGACGCCGAAGGCGAGCAGGACGACACCGACGACGCTCTCATCGACGATCTCGATGAAGAGCAGGAGGAACAGGCCGCACCGGACCGGACCGAGGTCGTCCCGGCGCCCGCGGCGTCGATCGACGCCGCGACCCAGTTCGTCCGTCCCGTGCCGCAGGCCCCCGCCGTCGAGCCGGAACCACTGCCCGCGCCGCCAGTCGCGCAGCCAGTGGCCGCGACCGAGCCCGCGGAGGAACCGAACTTGGCGTACGGAGAGGTGCGCGTCACCACCACGACCAGCGCGCTGCCCAAGCGCATCCCGGCCAAGCCACAGGGCCGGATCCCGTTCGGCATCCAGCCCGCGGCGCCCGCGCCCGCCACCCCGGCGACCGCGACGGCGGCCGCCGCCGAGGCCGAGCGCTCGCTGTTCGAGCCCATCCGCCCCGCGGACGAGACCGTCGCGGCGACGTCGGTCCTGCCTGAGAGCCGCCCGCGGCGCTCGCGCACCGCGTTGAAGCCCGCGCCGATGGGCGGGGTCGACCCGTTCGTCCCGCCGGGCCCGTTCGGCCCGGGATCGGCGATGCCGTTGCCCGGTGGGGAATCCCCGTCGAGCGACTACGTCATCAAGGCGAGTGTCACCGCGCTTCGGTATTGCTCACCCGAGTCGCCGAAGTTCGATCGGACGATCGCCGAGGTGTGGTTCCGGTCGGTCGCCGACGCCGAGCGCGTGGGGTTCCGGCCGCTCGCTTGACGCCGGGGAGTCAGCCGTTCACTCCAAGTGGCGGCTCTGTTGCGGGAATGATAAAAGACACCGTGCGCTTTTCGGAGTGCTAGAGGTCGTCCAAATGGGCGACCGGAGGTGTTTGTCCCGTTCGGAGCGGCCATGCCAGGTTCCGGTTCAGATTCCCTTCAACCAGGCGAAACGCTGATTCGTCGCACGAAAACCACGACCTACGATCGACGCGGCGGAATTCTGCCCTGGCTGTTGGGCCTGGTGCTGATCCCGGCCCTGCTCGCGCTGCTGGCCACCGTGACACCATTGGGCCGACGCGACGGCGTCGAGTCCGACCTCGCGCTCAAGTCGCGCAATGCCCTTGCGGCGGAGGGAATCTCCGGAGCCGACATCCGGATGGACGGCGTCGTCGCCAACGTCTCGGGTGTCCCAGCCGGACAGCTCGACGCCGCCCGCAACGCGGTCGAGTCGGTCGACGGCGTCTGGTCGGCGGACGTCGCGGGTGGGCCCGCGGGCGACGACGACGGCGCGAACTCCAATGACCCCAACGCTTCCGGCGTGCCGTCGGCTTCGGCGAACCCGGTGCCACCCGCGCCGAGTGTGCCGCTGACGGCCGACCTCAAGGACGGCTCGGTGGTGCTGGGCGGCAGCGTTCCCGATGAGGCCGCCCGCGCCGCGCTCATCGCGTCCGCCACCCAGGCCGCGGGTGGGCGTCCCGTCGTCGACCGGCTCACCGTGTCACCGGGCGCCACCCTGCCCGCGCCCGCCGCCGAACTCGGCAAGGCTGTCGCGGTCCTGGGAACCGCCCCCGGCGACCGGGGACTGAGCTGGGACGGCGACACCGTCACGCTGTCGGGTTCGGTGCCCACCGAGCAGGACAAGGCGGCGGCCGCACAGGCCGCGGCCGCGTTCGCGCCGGGCGTGCAGGTCGACGACAAGCTGACCGTGGCCGCCCCGGCGGTCGACAAAGCGGCTGTGCAGCAGCAGATCAACGCCCTGATCGCCGCCCAGCCGATCACTTTCCAGCCCAACACGGCCACGCTCACCCCCGCCGGGGAGAACACGGTGCAGCAGATCGCACCGCTGCTCAAGGACGCGTCCATCGAGGTCGGCGGCCACATCGCCGACGCCCCCGGCAATGACAGCGTCGACGGGCAGCAGCTCAGCGACCAGCGCGCCGCCACTGTCCAATCGCGACTCGCGCAGCTCGGGGTCGCCTCGGACCGCATCACCGCCAAGGGCTACGGCAGTGCCAAGCCCATGGCGCCCAACAACACCGCAGCAGGCCAGGCGGCCAACCGCCGGGTCGAAATCGTCGTCCTTTAGGAGAACCAGACCATGAAATATCTCTTCGGGCAGGTGTGGCTCTGGTTGCTGCTGTCCTTCCTGCTGGGTGCGCTTTTCACCTGGCTGGTTCAGCGGTTCTTCCGCAAGCCCAAGGTCGAGGTGACCGAGGAACGCATCGGTGGCCCCGCCGTCAAGGAAAGCGACCGCAAAGCCAAGGACGCCGCGGGCAAGGACGCCGCGGGCAAGGACAAAGTGAGCGCCTCAGCGCGGCCACGTGCCTCCGCGCTGGGCGCCCTCGACGACGATGAACGCACCGGAACCCTGCGGGCGGACGACACCCCGGGCGACGACACGCCGACCGGCCGCATCCCGGTCCAGACGCTCGACGACACGGTCCGCTCCGGCACGCTGACGGGCTCACTCGACGACGAGCCCAAGTCCGACCCGGCGAAGGGCAAGAGCAAGGACAAGGCCAAGCACAAGCTCGCCGACGACCACGACTCGGCCAAGACGGAGTGGATGGCCGCGCCGCCGCCCTCGATGGAGGAAGGCAACCGCGACACCCTCCCCGCCAAGTCCGACGACGAAGCCGTCAGCGACGTGAACGTGAGCGGCACCGTGACCAGCGGCGCGGCCGCCACGGGTGTGGCCACGGGCTCGGGTGCCGATGGTCTCGCGGGCACGGGGCCGGTTTCCGACACCGATTCCGATGTGGACTCCGACTCGGACTCTGAGTCGGGTTCGGGCAAGGGCACGCCGATGTTCGCCACCTCGGCGGTCACCGAGGCGCCCGCGGCCACCGACGAGCCGTACGGCCCTGGTTCGGCGCGTCCCGGCCCCGGCGGGGCGTCCCCGTCGCCCGAGTACACGATCAAGGGCAACGCGGACTCGATGCTGTTCCACACCACCGACTCCCCGTACTACGGCCGCACCAAGGCGGAGGTCTGGTTCAAGACCGCGGCCGACGCCGAGCGGGCGGGCTTCGCCCCGTGGACCCGGTCGAAGCGTGAGGTGCAGGCGGCCGTGGCCAAGCCGACGTGGGAGGCGGGCGAGTACGCCGGTTCGGCCAAGCCGAAGGCCGACGGCACCCCGCCCACCGACGAGTTCAAGGTCAAGGGCAACGTCGACTCCATGCTGTTCCACACCGAGGAGTCGGCGTTCTACTCGGTGACCAAGGCGGAGGTCTGGTTCCGCGACGCCGACGAGGCTGAGGCGGCGGGCTTCCGGCCCTGGAACCGGGTCGGCGGCGCTGAACGGGGTCAGACGGAGATTCCCCAGCAGGCGGTGGCTCGGGTTCCTGAGGGGCCGTTCGGGCCGAACTCGGCGAACCCGAAGGCCGACGGGTCGGCGCCGTCGGACGAGTTCACCATCAAGGGGAACGCGGACTCGATGCTGTTCCACACCACTGAGTCGCCGTACTATCCGCGGACTCGGGCTGAGGTGTGGTTCAAGTCGGCGGCGGACGCGGAGCAGGCTGGTTTCACGGCCTGGAACAAGCGGCGCAGCGAGAAGATCTAGTAGAGCCACAGTAGGAGCGAAGGGCCGTTACCCCGTGGGGTAGCGGCCCTTCGCGCTGTCTTCTCGCTACATCAAGGTGCGATCGTCCAGGTGTCCTTGCCGTGCAGCAGGCTCCGCAGGTCTGCGGGCTTGCTCTCCACAGCCTGCGCCACCTGCGCCCGCGCCAGATCGTCGTACGTGTCCCGACGAACCGACCGGAAAACGCCCGTGATCGTGTGGCTGAGGTCCTGAGTGGACAGGCGCGACAGGGCGAAGGCGTAGGACGGGTCCTCGATGTGGGCGTCGTGGACCACCAGGGCTTCCTCGCCGACCTCGCTGACCTTCGCCACCTCAAGCGACCCGAAGCCCGACCGGACCACGCCGTACTCGCCCTCGGCGCCGAAGCGGATGGGCTTGCCGTGTTCCAGGTTGATCAGGCGCTGTTCGGCCTCGCCCGGCTCCTTCAGGACGTCGAACGCGCCGTCGTTGAAGATGGGGCAGTTCTGGTAGATCTCGACCAGTGCCGAGCCTCGGTGTTCCGCCGCCTGCCGCAGCACGTCGGTGAGCCCTGCCTTGTCGGAGTCCAGTGCGCGGCCGACGAACGTGGCCTCGGCGCCCAGGGCCAGCGACACCGGGTTGAACGGGTGGTCCAGCGAGCCCATGGGGGTGGACTTGGTGACCTTGCCCGGCTCGGACGTCGGCGAGTACTGGCCCTTGGTGAGGCCGTAGATCCGGTTGTTGAACAGCAGGATCTTCAGGTTCACGTTGCGGCGCAGCGTGTGGATCAGGTGGTTGCCGCCGATCGACAGCGAGTCGCCGTCGCCGGTGACGACCCAGACCGACAGGTCGGGGCGCGCCGTGGCCAGGCCCGTGGCGATGGCCGGGGCGCGGCCGTGGATCGAGTGCATCCCGTAGGTGTTCATGTAGTACGGGAACCGTGAGGAGCAGCCGATGCCGGAGACGAAGACGATGTTCTCCCGCTTGAGGCCAAGCGTCGGCAGGAACGACTGCACCGCGTTGAGCACGATGTAGTCGCCGCAACCGGGGCACCAGCGGACTTCCTGGTCGGACTTGTAGTCCTTGGCCTTCTGCGGCTCGTCGGTCGTCGGCACCCCCGCGAGGCCGGGCAGCCCAAGATCAATCGCGGTCATGCGTCGACCCCTTTCACGATGTCCGTGAGGACGTTCTGGAGTTCCTCGGCCATGAACGGCAGGCCCGCGACCTTGGTGTAGCTGATCACGTCCACCAGGTACCGGCCACGAAGCAGCAACGAAAGCTGGCCGAGGTTCATTTCCGGAACGACGACCTTGTCGTAGCTCCGCAGGACCTCGCCCAGGTTGGCGGGGAACGGGTTCAGGTGCCGCAGGTGCGCCTGGGCGACCGCGTGGCCGAGCTTGCGCACCCGCCGCGCCGCCGCGCCGATCGGGCCGTAGGACGAGCCCCAGCCGATCACCAGCACCCGCGCCTTGCCGGACGGGTCGTCGACCTCGAGGTCGGGCACGTCGATGCCGTCGATCTTGGCCTGACGCGTCCGGACCATCTTGTCGTGGTTGTCCGGGTCGTAGGAGATGTTGCCGGTGCCGTCCTGCTTCTCCAGACCGCCGATGCGGTGCTGCAGACCGGCGGTGCCGGGCAGCGCCCACGCGCGGGCCAGCGTCTCCGGGTCACGCAGGTACGGCCAGAACTCGCCGGACCCGTCGGGGGCGTTGGGCTCGGTGGCGAACTCGACGGTGAGGTCGGGCAGCGTGTCGAGCTCCGGGATCAGCCACGGCTCGGAACCGTTGGCGATGGCGCCGTCCGAGAGCAGCAGCACCGGCGTGCGGTACTTCAGCGCGATCCGGGTGGCCTCGACCGCCGCGGCGAAGCAGTCCGCGGGGGACTGCGGGGCGATGATCGGGACCGGGCACTCGCCGTTGCGGCCGTACATGGCCTGCAGCAGGTCGGCCTGCTCGGTCTTCGTCGGCAGACCGGTGGACGGGCCACCGCGCTGCACGTCGACGACCAGCAGCGGCAGCTCGGTCATCACGCCGAGTCCGATGGTCTCCGACTTCAGCGCGACACCCGGGCCGGACGTCGAGGTGACACCCAGCGCGCCGCCGTAGGAGGCGCCGAGCGCGGCGCAGATGCCGGCGATCTCGTCCTCGGCCTGGAACGTGGTGATGCCGAACTGCTTGTACTTGCTCAGCTCGTGCAGGATGTCCGACGCCGGGGTGATCGGGTACGTGCCCAGCAGGACCGGCAGCTTCGACTGCACTCCGGCCGCGACGATGCCGTACGCGAGCGCGGTGTTGCCGGTGATCTGCCGGTACGTGCCCACGGGCAGCTTGGCGGGCGCGACCTGGTAGGTGACGGCGAAGGCCTCTGTGGTCTCGCCGTAGTAGAAGCCCGCGCGGAACGCCAGCACGTTGGCCTCGGCGATGTCGGGCTTGCGGGCGAACTTCTCGCGGAGGAACGCCTCGGTGCCCTCGGTCGGCCGGTGGTACATCCACGAAAGCAGACCCAGGGCGAACATGTTCTTGCAGCGCTCGGCGTCCTTCTTGCCCAAGCCGGTCTCGGCGAGCGCGCCCTGGGTGATCGTGGCCATCGCGACCTCGTGCACCTGGTAGGACGACAGCGACTCGTCTTCGAGCGGGTTCGCCGCGTAGCCGACCTTGGTCAGGTTGCGCTTGGTGAACTCGTCGGTGTTGACGATCAGCGTGCCGCCCGCGGGCAGGTCGGCGATGTTCGCCTTGAGCGCCGCCGGGTTCATCGCGACCAGGACGTCCGGCCGGTCGCCCGGGGTCAGGATGTCGTAGTCGGCGAAGTGCACCTGGAAGCTGGAGACACCGGGGATCGTGCCCTGGGGGGCGCGGATCTCGGCGGGGAAGTTGGGCATCGTCGACAGGTCGTTGCCGAACGCGGCCGCCTCTGACGTGAACCGGTCACCGGTCAGCTGCATACCGTCGCCGGAGTCGCCCGCGAACCGGATCACTACCCGGTCGAGTTTGGTGATCCCGGTCGGTCGGGAAGACCCGGCGGAGTCAGCGCCTCCGGCCACGTCGCCGTCCACACTTGTGCTCATGAACTCGCCGATCCCTCTCTCCTGAAAGCGTGCTTGGCCGTGCCGTCGCTACTTCCAAGGGTAGTCTTCCGCCCCCGGTGAAGCTGGCGTTCGATTGCTCAACCCGGCCTGGTCGCCGACCACTTCCGCCCTCCACGGTAGGCATCGGAATCGGCAGGTCCCTCGCAACGCGCTACACATCACAGTCGGGAGACTGCGATCGCGGTCCGAGTGTCCACAGGGTGGCCCGGAAACCCCAAATTTAACTGTAACTCATGGTTACAGTATCCCAGATGCCGGCGGTTCGAGTTCGCTGTGTGGTACGCCACGTAGGGTCTATGGGTTGCCGCTGATCTTGGCCCGCATCTTGGCCAGGAGCTGGGCGAACTCGGGTGTGTCCATGGACGCCACCTGGGTCAGCAGCTCGGCTTCGACGGCGTCCGCGTGCGCGTCCATCGACGCTGTCGCGCGCATCGTCCGCTTGATGGACAGCACCAGCTCCCGCGGGCCCGCCGCGGCGGGCGCCGCGAGCGCCACGGCCGCGTCCACAACGGCGTCATGGTCGCCGTCGACCGTCCGCAGGACCAGCCCGACGCGCTCCGCCTCGGCCGCGTCCGGGATCTGGCCGAACAGCGTCATCGCGGTCGCCGTCTGCGGCCCGACGATCCGCTGCAGCATCCAGGTCATGCCGCCGCCCGGGTGGATGCCCAGCTGCAGGAACCGTGCGTCGAACCGCGCCTTGGGGCCGGCCAGCCGCACGTCCGCGGCGAGCGCCAGGTTCAGCCCGGCGCCGACCGCCGCCCCACCCACCGCCGCGATCG
>NZ_JBOHGC010000226.1:0-2994 GCF_050699995.1 Actinokineospora sp.
GCTCGGCCTCGACGGCTGCCACGTCGGCCTGCCGCGCGACCAGCACCACCGGTTGGTCCAGATCCTGCCGCCGACCGGTCGGAACGCCCGCGCCCTGCTCGACGACCCGGCCGGGGCGATCACCGGCCCGGCCGAGTCGTTGCTGCGCCGCTTCGACACAGAGGGTCTGCGCACCCTGATCTCCGACACCGGACTCGCGGTCGAACTGATCCAGGGCTACGGCGTCGTCGCCGACCTCGTGCCCGGCTCGGTCCTGGAGAGCAACCCCGGCGCCCAGGAGGCACTCGCCCAGTTGGAGCTGGTCGCCGCCACGACACCGCCCCTGCGCGACGTGGCGACCCGCCTGCACGCCATCGCCAGGCGCTGACTGTCGGCTCCCTGTGGTTGGCTCAGGGCCATGGGGAGACGCGGAGACCTGCCAAGAGGGCTGGTCGAGAGATTCAAGGCACGCGACGGCGAGTGGCCCGACGACACCGGCTGCCCGATGCTGCACGCCGACATGGACGCCTTCTACGCCTCGGTGGAGATCCGCAGGCGCCCGGAACTGCGTGACCGGCCGGTCATCGTCGGCGGGGTAGGCGCCCGCGGCGTGGTGTCGGCGGCCAACTACATCGCCCGCACCTTCGGCGTGCGCTCAGCCATGCCGACCGGCCAGGCCCGCAGGCTCTGCCCCCAGGCAGTCTTCCTGCCGCCGAGTTTCGACCTCTACCAGGAGGTCTCCACCGGGGTGCTGGCGATCTTGCGTGACCTCACCCCGCTCGTCGAGCCGCTGAGCCTCGACGAGGCCTTCATGGACGTCTCCGGCTCGCTCCGCAGGCTGCGCACCACCCCGGCGGCCTTGGGCGCGGAGATCCGCCGCCGTGTCCAGGAGGAGTTCGGCATCACCTGCTCGGTCGGCGTGGGCCCCACGAAGTTCGTCGCGAAACTCGCGTCGGGCCTGGCCAAACCCGACGGCATGCTCGTGGTCCCACGCGACCAGGTCACGGAGTTCCTGCACCCACTGCCCGTCTCGGCTCTGTGGGGCGTTGGGAAGAAGACCGCGGAACGCCTCTTCGACGTCGGCCTGGAAAAGGTCTCAGATGTCGCCGCCACCCCGCTTCCGCGCCTCAAACGCATGCTGGGCGTGGCCCTCGCCGAACACCTCCACGCCCTCGCGAACGGTCACGACAGCCGCGCCGTCGTCGCGGAGACAGCTGAGAAGTCCGTCGGCGCCGAGGAGACCTTCGAGATCGACCACTACGACCGAGACCTGCTGAAACGCGAACTCCTGCGGCTCTCCGAACGCACCGTGGCGACCCTGCGCTCACGCGGCCTGCGCGGCCGGACGGTGTCGATCAAGGTGCGCTACTCCGACTTCACCACGATCACCCGGTCCCGCACCCTCCCGGTCCCCACCGACGTGACCCGAGAGGTGTACCAAACCGCCTGCAAACTCCTCGACGAACAGGTCCCGCCGGGCGCGGTCCGACTGATCGGAGTCCGCATGGAACAACTGGGACAGGGCGAAGGTGGCCAACTCCTGCTGGACACCCCTGAACAGGGCTGGCGCGAGGCCGAACAGGCCGCCGACAAGGCGAGATCAAAGTTCGGCACCGCCGCCGTCCGCCCCGCTGCCTTACTGGGCGCCCGACCGGAACGAGCCGGGGCGACGGAACCCAAGCCCGCGAAGTCCTAGGCGCCACACACCAACGCGACAAGCTGCCAGTCAGTGGACCCTGCGCTGAGCCACCCCGACCGTGAACCCCCTATCCCGCACTGATCATCTCGCGCACGGCACCCGTTCGTCGGGAAATCACCATGGCGACCCGCACCTCCGGTAATCAAATCGCTACCCGAAGATCACCGGAGGTAGCAGCTGATGAAGTCCTTACGCCGCTTGGCCGCGCTGGGCGCGGGTCTGGTCACCACCGCGTCCCTGCTCGTGGCCACCGCGCCCGCCGCGGCCGCGGTCACCGACCTGGAACTGGCGACCCGCTGGGCGCCGATCCACCACCAGGACACCGACTCGTCCGACTACGACGCCGACTACCTGTCCAAGATCGACTTCGATCTCGAATGGGACACCCTGAACAACTGGGAGCACCAGGACGACGTGCTCTCCCGCATGACCGGCACGGTGTACTACTCGGTCGTGGAGACCTCGACCCACTGGTTCCTCGGGTACGGCTTCTACCACCCGCGCGACTGGGAGGACTTCTCCGACCCGTCGGGTTGACTGTGAACGCACACACTTGGCCAGGTACGGTCAGGGTGGGATGGGAGTCACGATGACCAGCGGGAACGGTGGTCCGATGAGGACCCAGGACATCTTTCCGGACGCCCTGTCTGCGGACAGGGCGTACCTCGTTGAGGGAGACATGTCCCGTGCACCTTGCGTGTTCTATTTCCGCAAGTCTGCCGGTGATGATTTCGCCACTCAGGTGCTGCGGTGCATGCAGTACGCGCGAAGTGTGGGATTGCGTCTGGACCCTTCTGTGGGAAATGAGGGCGTCTATTACGACGATGACAAGTCGGGCGCGAAGGACATTGAGCGTCCTGGATACAATGCCCTGATCGCGAACATTCTATCCGGCGTCTTGGCGGGGCACCGTGTAATTGTCCGAGACCAGGACCGGCTCAGTCGTCGTGAGGCCTCCATTCTGGAGGAATATCACGTCCTGACTGAATTGGCCAAGGTGCGGACATTTGAGGCGACAGGCCGTGAGATTCGCGACGACGTGACCACCGGCGTTATAGGTGTGTTGAGCCGTTCTGAAGCGAAAATGGCGGGTGCGCGTCAGCGTGCGCGGAAAGAACTTCGGGTGATTGAAGGCAAGACCCCGGCTAGCCGGGTGCGTCGTATCGGCTACACGCCTGGCTACACGGCAATCGTGTGGGAGGAAGCCAAGATACTTCGGCGTGCGCGTAGGAAGATTGTCTCAGGCCAGTCGATCGCGGCTGTCTGTGCGGAGATGAAAAAACAGGGGATTGTCAAGGCCAACGGCAAGCCGTACC
>NZ_JBOHGC010000227.1:0-7555 GCF_050699995.1 Actinokineospora sp.
GCGCTGGGCCGTGGCCTACTAGCGAACGCCCGCGGGAAGTTTCCGCGGCGGGCGCAGCGAGGCCGGGTCGAGCGCGTGGCGAGCGGCGGGCTGCGGGGCGAGGCCACCCGCGACCAAGTGCTCGTACGCCGCGCGCCACACCGAGCACGGGGCCTTCTGCTGGCGCCAGCGAGTCGAGCAGACCGGGCAGTTGCCCCGGTCGTCGGGCTCGTGGGCCCTGAGCATCGAACGCCAGCCCTCCGTCAGCCGCGGCAGCTCAGACCGCGCGACGGACAGCAGAGACGGAGCATCGGCCCGCGTGGCCAGTTCGGAGAGCATGTCCAGTCGCTCCCAGACGGCACTGCGCAGGACCTGGCCGAGTATCTCGTCCACCTCAACGTCACCGTGACCTTTCCGCCTGCTCGGCGGCTTCTTTGAGTGCGGTGCGCAACTGGCCGAGCTGGCCCGATGTCAACACCGCGGTCTCTCCGGGCGGCCCGACGAGGACCACCTTGTTCTTCTCCACGAGAACGGTGATGGACCGATCCCGGTTGATCACATCGCCGCAGCTGATCCGCCAGACTCGCCGGCCTGCGACAGATCCGTGAAGAACATCGGCTCGGGGGTGCCCAGCAGCGCGCCCGCCGGGCAGACTCTGTCCCGGATGCGGTGCCGTCCTGAGCAAGTCCACGCTGCCGTGTCCCTCCGTGGTCGTACGCTTACAACGAACAACACTGAGGCGTCTCAATCGAAAACGGAGCGTCATAGCGCCGATCGGCGGCCGTCCCACGTTAAGCGGTCACCGGAGTTCGGTCGGACCGATCAGGTTCACCGATCAGCACTTCTCGCGGCTCGTGAAGTGCGCTTACTCTGCGTTGGACGCCCAGCGAACTGTGAGGGGGCGGAATGAACTCGATCGGATCTTCGGGATCTCCCATTACTCCGGACAGTTGGGAGGAACCCGAGATGCGAACCGTGCTTGCCGCGCGGGAGGTCAGTTCCGTGTATCGGTTGCTTCGTCGCACTGGTGTCTCACAGCGCCAGATCGCCGCGATGACCGGTCAATCGCAGTCCGAAGTGTCGGAGATCCTCAAAGGCCGTCAGGTCATGGCCTACGACGTGCTCGCACGGATCGCCGACGGGTTGGGTGTCCCAAGGGGATACATGGGGCTCGCTTATGACGAGGTCACGGCGATACGTGTCGCTGTCACCCGCGAGCCCTCACAGCCTGAGGAGAGCGAAGAGGTGAAGCGTCGGGAGTTCCTGGCACACGCGGCCGCCGTCACGGTGGGCGCGAACGTGCTGGGCACCAACTCCGGGTCGTGGGTCGCCAACCCCGTCCAGACCCCCGCACCCGGCCGGATCGGGATGACCGATGTGCGCCAGGTGGAAGCCGCCACCAGGGCGCTTCGGTCACTTGACTACCAATATGGCGGGGGCTTCTGCCGCGACGCAGTCGTGGCGCAGCTGTCCTGGGGACAGCAGATGCTTGGCGCTTCCGGTCCGGAACACGTGAAAACGCGACTTCAGGTCGCACTGGCCGACTTGTACAACCTTGCGGGCTGGACGTCCTTCGACATCGGACTGACAGATTCCGCCCGAACCCACTTCGGCAAGGCGCTGGAGCTGGCCAAGGCGGGCGGCAGCGAGCCGCTCGTAGCCAACATCCTTTACCGGATGGGCCGGGTCTACCTGCACAAGGAGTCCCCCAACGACGCGCTGAAGATGTTCCAGCTCGGTCAGATCGCGGCCCAGGAGTCGGGTTCCGAGCTCGCCGTCGCGGTGATCTGCGCCAACCAGGCGTGGGCCTACGCGCTGATGGGCAAGAAGGAACAGACGATGCAGCTCATCGGCCGGACCCGCGACGAGTTCGCGCGGGCCAAGCTCGACGACGCTGAGGACTGGGTCAAGTTCTTCAACGAGACCGACGTCTACGCGATGATCGGCACCGTCCACACGGTGCTCGCGCAGACCGTCGATCCCATGCACACGAAGTACGCGATCCCTGCCCTGTCCAGGGCGATCGACGGCTACGGCGATGAGATGACCAGGTCCAAGGCGTTCAACCTGGGCGCCCTGGCGACGAACCACCTGCTGGAAGGCGATATCGACCACGGTGCGAAGGTCGGTCGCGGCGCGGTGGACCTTGCGGAGAGCCTCAAGTCCAGCCGCGTCAAGGACCGGCTGAAGCCGTTGCTCCAGGAGGCGAGCAAGCGTCGGAACAACCCCGACGCCCGAGACCTCGCCGACCAAATCACCAATCTCAGCGTGGCCTGACGCGACTCGGTGGTCGCGGACACAATCTGATGGTCACCGGCGGGCTGTTCACCAAGGAGAACCTGCGGGTCGCCTTGGCCGCTGTCTGCGCCGAGATCGGTTTCGACGACCGCGGCGCCCGGCTGCTGCGGTTTACCAACAACGCCGTGTTCGAGCTGGCCACCGCCCCCGTGGTGGTCCGGATCGTCGGGTCTGTGGCGTTGCGGCACCGGGTCGACAAGGTCGTGCGGGTCGCCACCTGGTTCGCCGAGCACGACGTGCCCGCGGTGCGGTTGCTGCCGGGGCTGTGCCAGCCCGTCCTCGTCGGCGAGTACACGGCGACGGTCTGGCACGCGGTTCCGCCCGACGCCTACCTCCCTCGGCCCGCGGACTTGGCGCGACTGTTGCGCCGGGTCCACAGCCTGAGCCCGCCCGCTGTCCTGCCGACGTGGAACCCGCTCGACGACGTCCGGCGCCGACTCGGCGAAGCCGACGGGCTCGACCCCGACGAGCTGGCGTTCCTGTGGGAACGCTGTGACCTGGTCGAATCCCGACTGGCGGCGCTCGACTTCGCCCTGCCCACCGGGTTTGTCCACGGCGACGCGCATCTGGGCAACCTCATCCCGAGCCCGGCCGGGCCGGTGCTGTGCGACTTCGATTCGAGCTGCGTCGGTCCGCCCGAGTGGGACCTGACGCCGCTCGCCGTCGGGGTCCGCCGCTTCGGCGAGGACGCCGCCACCTACGCCGAACTCGCCGACGCATACGGCTTCGACGTCACCCGATGGGTGGGATATCCGGTTCTCTGCGAAGTGCGGGAACTGAAGCTGATCACCAGCGTTTTGCCGATCATGAAAAGCAGCCCGGAAGTACGCCCTGAGCTGCTCAGACGACTCCGCGATTTTCGCTCCGGCGAAACCTCGACGCCGTGGTCGCGCTACACCTGACCCGCGAATTACCCCCGGATGGCCGCTCAAGTCCGTAACGGTGGGCGCTCGGTAAACGAATGCACGGTCAACGGCGCAACGGATGCTCTCGTCCGGGTCGTCGGTCAACTCTCGGTGTTCGTCGGGGCAGGGCGGTACGGGTGATCAGATCGCTGCGTGGGGCGGTGCGGCTGGGCAGGGGCGCCCGGCGCGCACTCGCCACCGCGCGGGCGCTCGATGACGTCGTGTCCGACCAGCTCCCGGTGGTGGCGGCGCTGCCGGAGGACCTTCGGGTCCGGGCCGCCGACTATCTCGCCGAGCTGGTGATGCTGGCGCAGGCATACCGCCACTATGCCCAGGGCTGGATCACCCGCGACGAGTTGGAGCTGCGGGGCCGGGCGACGACGGATCGCCTGGCCGAAATGCGACGGTCGCGGCCCGCCACGGCGCATCTCACCGAGCAGGACTGACCGCTCGCCGTTGCCCTGTTCGGGTGGCGGACCTCGCCGAAGAGGTTGTCAGAGTAGAGCGGCTGTCCGCCGAACGGGCGTCCACGTCGATGAGCGCGAGTTATCCACAGGCAGTTGTGGACAACGATCCACAGGTGTGGACAACTCAGCTGACCGGGGCCCGGGTCAGAATCACCGCGAAGCCGAACGCGAGTCCCATGACGGCCAACTCCACCGCCACCCAGCTCACCATGGCCGTGCGCTTGTGTGCGATCACCGCGGGCATCAGCCGCCACCGCACATGCGCGCCGAGTGCGGCGAGCGCCGCGAGGCAGACGATCTTGAGGATCACCAGGACGCCGTAGCTGGTCGTGAACAGGCCCGACCACAGCGAGTGCGTGGGGCTCACCAGCAACTCGATCAGCGCGTTGAACAGTCCGGTCGCGGTGACCACCACAAGGCAGATCGTCGCCAGCTTCGAGAACCGGGGAAGCGCGTGGCCCAGGAGCGTGCGGTTGCCCGCGAGCAGGGCGACCACCGCGCCCAGCCCGCCGGTCCACGCGGCCGCGCTCATCACGTGCAGCTCCATGGAGATCATCGTGAAGTCGTGCCAGCGCCAGTTCGTCGCGTGGCCGGTGACCGGCAGCGGAAGCAGCGCGAACAGGGCCACCGCGGCCCGCAACTCGGCGGGCATGTTCTCGCCCACCCGCACCGCGACCAGCGACAACACGAACGTCAGCAGCGCGAAGACCGCGACGAACATCAGCGCCTTGCCCGCGCCGACGGTCCCGATGTACTCGCCGACCGCGCCGAGCGACACGTCTTGGTCGGGCCGCAGCTCCGCGGTCTGCAGGACGACGGCGACCAGGGCCGTCGTCAGCCAGACCAGTGAACTCGCCATCGCCACGCGTCGGGCGACGGACAACACGGGCTCGGACAGCACGGGTCGTTCGAAGCCGACGAGCAGCGGCAGCAGACAGAGGCCGACCGTCACGACGGCGGCCATGTCGAGCAGCACACGTACGACTGGCAGCCCGACCCGGACCACCGCGTCCGGCGTGGGCAGCCCCGGGATCGGTTCGGTCGCGATGATCGCCAGGCCGATGAGCACGCCGATCAGCGATGACGCGACCAGAACCGTCACCAGGTGATACCGGTGCCGGGCGGTGGTCCGGGTCTCGGTCACTGCCGCGCACCTCCGCCGACGCGCATCGCGAAGAAGACGCCCGCGCCGAGCAGCACGACCGCGCCCGCGATCCACAGCCACACCGGCACGCCGCCGCCGTCTTGCGTCTCGCCCGCCTTGGCGGCGTCCGTGCTCTGCGTGGCCTCGACCGGCGCGGGCGTGCCCTTGCCCGCCTTGGTCAGGCTGAACTTGAGCTCGCCGGACACGGGGTGGCCGTCGGCGGACAGGATTCGGTAGCCGATCCGGTAGTCGCCGGCCGGTCCGAGTTCCCGGACCTGCGCGGTGACCACGTTGCCGCGCACCAAGGCCTCACCCGACTGCCACTGGTCGGTTCCGTTGGGACCGACGACGACGACCGAGTTGAGGCCTTTGCCCGCCTGGACGGGCTGGTCGAAGGTCAGCTCGATGGTCGACGGACCCGCGTCCAGCGACGCCTTGTCGGCGGGGCTGCTGCTCACCAGCTGGTTGTGGGCGAACGCGGCCGGGGCGAGCCCGACCAGGGCGAATGACGCGACGGCGAACGCCGTGAACAGCCTGCTGATGGTGCGCATGGCGCCTACTCTCCCGCCTTCGCGACGGTGCGACGCGCGCGGATGGTCGCGCCCGCGCCGAGCCCGAGGCCCAGGGCGCCGACGGCGAGACCGGCGCCGCCGAGCCAGCGGGCGGTGTCGTCGGTGCCCGAGGCCTTGGCTTCACCCGCGTGGTCGTCAGCCTTGGTCTCGTTCGCCACCGGCTCCGCGTGGTCGCCACCGGCGGCCTTCTTGGCCAGTTTCACCACGGGCGCGGGCTTCTCCGGCTCGGTGCCCGCGGCGGGCGGCTGGTCCCAGGCCACGACCTTGCCGCTGTCGTAGGTCTGGATCGTAGGGATGATCAGGGTGTCGGTGTTCTCGGGCAGCTTGCCCGCCGACACCTCGAACTCGCCGAACTCGCCCGGCCCGATCCGGGTGCCCGGCGCCGCGGTCCAGGTCACCGAGCTGACCGCCTCGGTGATCTGGGTGCCGTGCGAGTCGATGGGCTTGTCGAGCTTGGTCTTGGTGATCACGGCGGTCCAGCCCGCGATGGGCTTGGTCCGCACGGAGGTCAGCGGGTACTCGGCGGGGAGCTTGATCTCGAGCTTGGTGGTGCCCGAAGCGTTGTCCTCGTTCGGGACCCGGAACGTGATCTTGGTGTAGCCGCCTTGGGTGGCGGTCTCCCCGATGACCTTGGCGGTGACGTGCGCGGACGCCACCCCGGTGCCGAGCAGGGCGGCGGAGCCCGCGACGGCGAGCAGGACGCCGGCGCGCGCGAAGAAGCGATGAGTCGACATTGAGTTCTCCTGAGATGACAAAGGGCGGGCCTGAGGGGCCCGGCTGTGAGGGTTGGGTTCAGGAGAACCGAGGGGGTCCGCGTCGGGGGCAGACCTGGCGGAACACGACTTCGAGCAGGTGGCCGACCGTGGTGACCTGGACTTTGTGGACAACCAGGGCGGGCGGCCGCGGAGTCCACACCAGCGCGTGCACCAGCCCGGTGATCGCCGCGGCGACCACGTCGAGCGCGGCGTCAGCGCGGGTGAGCAGCGCTGCGGTTATGCCGATGGCGATGACGTGGGTGGCCAGCATCGACGGGGTCAGCGCCACGTCGTCGTGGCCGTGGGAGACGTAGGCGAGCAGCACGTGCAGGGTGAGCTGGCTGATCCCGAGCAGCGCGACCATCGTCCCCAGGGACCGGGCCCGGCTCGCGACGGCGGTCCCGGCCCAGGCGATGAGCGCGGCGATGACGACGGTGACCGCTGTCTCGGGGACACCGCCGCCCGCCATGCCGTGCGCGGCGATGGTGAGCGCGGTCGAAGTGGTCGCCAGCAGAGCGCCCCGCGCCACGCGGAACGCCCTCGGACGAGTCACTCGACGGGGGGCCACAGCAACAAAGGGTACTTGTCCGCCTCCCCGGAATTTTTAGGTTCGGGTCACCGGTGGCGAGAACGTGCGGGAAGTGGGCAACCGTGGTCGGCTTTCGTCACGGCGCCCCTTGGCTGCGGTCGGTTGGTGGTCGAGCAAAACCGGGTCCGCCGCAGGCTCTAACCGGCCTTGCCGAGGGCGGTTTGTAGGCGGTCCTCAGATGCCTAGGGCGGTGAGGAGGCGCTCCTCGATGCGGTCGAGTTCGGTGGCGACGGCTCGGTGGGCGGCCTTGCGGCGCGGCGTCGGCATCCGCTCGGCGGCGCGCACCGCGGCGGCCAGCTGGTGCAGCGTGCTCTCCGCGGAGTCGGCGAAGGCGAGCTCATCGGACGTCGCGTTTTCCTTCGTCCGCAGCTCGTTGAGCCCGGTGGCGGCACCCGCGATGCGCGCGTGCAGCACACCGCCGCGGCCCGAGTACTGGCCCAGGTCGTCGACGGAGACACCGAGCTTGCGGGCGCGCCTGCGGTCCCAGCGGTCCCTGACCGCCGCCGCTCCCTGGACCACGTAGGGCGTGACCACCGGGAGCACCACCGGACCAAGCACCTTCGCCACGGCGATCGCGTTCTTCGCCCGGGCGGGCGTGAACCCGTCCTTCTTGCGCGTCATGCCCACAGCTTGCCGCACGCCCTGATCGGCCGCCCGGCCGCCGTTAGTGCCACCCGATTGGGTTAGCCCAAACGGGCTACGGGTGTGACGGACAGAACATTTCGGCGTGACCGAACTGAAGATGTTTCGTTTGTACTGACAAGAAAGAGCTCTCTCGTTCACTCATTGGAGCTAAAGATGGCGATCCGATCCACCCTGCGCCGGAGTGCCGCCTTGGCCTCGGGC
>NZ_JBOHGC010000228.1:0-14447 GCF_050699995.1 Actinokineospora sp.
GGCCCCCACCGGGCCGGACTCCTCGCTGCGCGGCACGACGCAGAAGATGTCGCGACTTCGCCAGACGGTCTCGCGCCGCATGGTCGAGTCGCTGCAGACCGCGGCCCAGCTCACCCAGGTCGTCGAGGTCGACGTCACCAAGATCGCGAAGCTGCGGTCCAAGGCCAAGTCCGCTTTCGAGCAGCGTGAGGGCGTCAAGCTGACGTTCCTGCCGTTCTTCGCCAAGGCGACCGTCGAGGCGCTCAAGCAGCACCCGAAGCTCAACGCCTCGATCAGCGAGGACGGCACCGAGGTCACCTACCACGGCACGGAGAACCTCGGCATCGCCGTGGACACCGACCGCGGCCTGCTGACCCCGGCCATCCGCGACGCGGGCGGGCTGAACATCGCGGGCCTGGCGCACAAGATCGCCGATGTCGCCGAGCGCACCAGGGCGAACAAGGTCACCCCGGACGAGCTGTTCGGCGCCACGTTCAACCTGACCAACCTGGGCAGCCAGGGCGCGCTGTGGGACTCGCCGATCATCCAGCTGCCGCAGGTCGGCATCCTGGGTGTCGGCCTGGTCGTCAAGCGGCCCGTGGTGCTGACCGACGAGAACGGCGACGACACGATCGCCGTCCGCTCGATGGTCTACCTCGCGCTGACCTACGATCACCGCCTGGTCGACGGCGCCGACGCGGGCCGCTTCCTCACCGCGGTGAAGAACCGCCTGGAAGAGGGCGCGTTCGAGAGCGAGCTCGGGCTCTGAAGATCCGTTTCACACCGCTGGGCCGTCCCGACCGGGGCGGCCCAGCGGCGTTCGCGGCCCACCCGATCAAGCGTCCCTTTGGGATATTCGGCACGATCGGGGCATGCGCGTAGTCGTCGCCGGCTCGTCCGGCCTCATCGGGACCGCACTCGTCGCCAGGCTCCGCAAGGACGGGCACGAGGTGCTCGGGCTGGTCCGGCGCACCCCGCACGCGCCCGACGAGCGCCAATGGGACCCGCCCGCGGGCCGGATGGACCCCGGCGTGCTCGACGGCGTCGACGCGGTGGTCAACCTGTGCGGCGCGGGCCTCGCCGACCGGCGCTGGAGCCAGGCACGCAAGCAGGTCCTGCTCGACAGCCGAATCGAGCCGACCGAGGTGCTGGCCGCGAAGGTCGCCGAGAGCGGGGTCCCGACGCTGCTCAACGCCTCGGCCGTCGGCGTCTACGGCGACACCGGCGCCTCGACGGTCGACGAGTCCGCGCCGGTCGGGCGTGGGTTCCTCGCCGAGCTGTGCGCGCACTGGGAGGCCGCCACGGAGCCCGCCAAGGCGGCCGGGGCCAGGGTCGTGCTGGCCCGGACCGCGTCGGTCCTCTCGCGCAAGGGCGGCCTGCTCGGGCCGCTGCGGCCGCTGTTCTCCCTGGCGCTGGGCGGCAAGCTCGGCAGCGGTGAGCAGTACATGCCGTGGATCCACCTCGACGACCACATCGAGGGGCTGATGTTCCTGCTGCGCGGCGACGTCGCCGGGCCGGTCAACCTGGCCGGTCCGACCCCGGCCACGAACGCGGAGTTCACCGCCGCGTTCGGCCGGGTCAAGAACCGCCCCGCGGTGTTCACCGTGCCGAAGTTCGCGCTGAAGGCCGTCGTGGGCGACCTGGCCGACGAGATCCTGCTCAGCCAGCGGGTCGTGCCGAAGGTGTTGCAGGACAAGGGGTTCACCTTCACCTTCGGCACTGTCGAAGCCGCACTGGAGGCGGTTGAAGGGCGGTGAGGTCGCTCGGCGCGGCCCTGGTGATCGCGTTCGTCCTGCTCGGCTTGGTGGTGTCGGGCCCGGTGCCGGACATCGACCGGTTCGTCGCCGACACCGCGGGCGACGGCTTGGGGCTGCGGTCCGTGGCGTCGGTCGTGACGGTCGTGCTCGGGCCGATCCTGCCGGTGGTCGCCGTGGTCGCGCTCCTGGTCGCGGCGGCGCTCGCGCGTCCCAGGGCGGGGCTGCTGCTGCGCGCGGTGCTCCTGCTCGCGGCGTGCCGGGCGGTGTCGCTGGTCAAGCCGCTGTTCGAGCGGGCACGACCGACGGACTACCCGGATTTCAGCTTCCCGAGCGGGCACGTGGTGTCGGTGGCGTCGGTCGGGTTCACCGCGGTCGTGCTGTGCGCCTGGCTGGCCCGTGAATGGGTCCGGACGGCGGTGGTGGTGTCCGCGGTCGCTGTGGTCCTCGCCGCACTCTGTCGGGTGATTCTCGACGTGCACTGGCTGACGGACCTGGTCGGAGCCACGCTCGGCGTGGTCGGCGTCGGTCTGCTGACCGCCGTGGGGCTGCGGCTGCTGCCCGCGCCGAAACCGACGGCGTAGGGTCGCGGGGTGAGCACAGCGAACATCTCCTGTCGCGCCGACACCCGACCGGTCTCGGTGCGCGAGGTCGGCACCATCGACTACCTCGAGGCCTGGGACCTGCAGCGCGAACTCGCGCACGCCCGCGCCGACGGCACCGGGGAGGACACCCTCCTGCTGCTGGAGCACCCGTCGGTCTACACCGCGGGCAAGCGCACCGAGCCCTCGGAGCGTCCCGACGACGGCACCCCGGTGATCGACGTCGACCGCGGCGGCAAGATCACCTGGCACGGCCCCGGCCAGCTCGTCGGCTACCCGATCGTCATGCTGTCCGACCCGGTCGACGTGGTCCAGTACGTCCGGCGCATCGAGGAAGCCCTCATCGCCGTGTGCGCGAAGCTGGGCCTGCGCACGGGGCGCGTGGAGGGCCGCAGCGGGGTCTGGCTGCCCGCCGACGAGACCCGCCCGGAACGCAAGATCGCCGCCATCGGCATCCGCGTGCAGCGCGGCGTCACCATGCACGGCTTCGAGATCAACTGCGACGCCGACCTGAGCGCGTTCGACCGGATCGTCCCCTGCGGCATCCGCGACGCGGGCGTCACATCGCTGACCAACGAACTCGGCCGTCCCGTCACGGTCGCCGAGGTGCTCCCCCTGGCCCGCGCGCTGGTGCTGGACGCGCTGGAGGGCGCGCTTCCGGTGGCCGACCACTGGCTGGACAAGCCGGAGCCCGCCAGCCCGGGTGTCACGTTCGCACTGAGCTGACCTTCGCCGCTGCCACAAGCGGATAGCCGGGGAATCCCACCGCCAGGGTCTTCCCCGGCTCCGGCTGCTCGGAGAACCAGAGGGTCTCGGCCTCGTGGGCGGCCGCGACCAGGTCGACCGACGCGTTGGGCATCGACAGCGGCAACGACGTGCCGTCCTCGAACCACACCTGGCTGGCGGCGCGCGTGTGCCCGCCGTGCCCGACGCCCCACGGCTTCAAGGTCACCTTGGCCCGCGTCCACTCGGCGGCCGTCACGAACTTGGGCAGCTGCCGGTCGAGGCCCGCTCGCGAGTGCCGAAGACCACGACTGCCCATCCGATCAGCGAACCAAGGATCGACCAGCTTCCGCCGGACGCGACCCACCAGGCGGTCCACGGCAACCAGCCGACGAGGAGCCAGAGGGGCACGAAGGACCGCGCGCGCAGCTGGGAGGCGGCGAGGGCCGACGTCCCCGTCCACCGGCGGCAGGTTCTCCGCTCGGCGGATCCGCTGGGCGGGCAACGCGCTCCGCGCACCGTCGACGCGCAGGGCAGCCCAGCCGGAGTCGTCCGGTCCGACCACCCAGACGCGACCGGTTCGCGCGATCAACGCGTGGTGGGCGGCGGTCAGCTCGCTCACCCGCAGCGCCGTGCCGTCGCCGAGGCGCACATCCGAGTTCCACCACGGCCTGCCCGCCCGCCCCACCCGCGTGGCGACCGGGCGCCAGGCCTCCGCGCGCAGCAGCCGTCCACCGGGCCGCAGCCAGCGAACCCACAGTCGGATCCGCGCGACGATCAAGAGAAACAACGCGCCGAACAAGATCATGAGGGGCGTCGAATAGCTGTCATCGCCCACCGACAGCACGAACCAGCCGAACAACGGCAGGAGCACTCCGGCGCAGACCAGCACGATCCCGTCCCGGCGATGGGCGCGGAACAGTGCAGCGGTGGTCGGGTCGCCCATGGCTGGTCGGTCGGTTCGGGGCTCGGTCACCGTCATCGAATCGTCGCCGCGGCCAGCAGCGGATACCCGGGAATCCCACCGCCACGGCCTTCCCACTCGCTGGGGCGCGGAGAACCACACGCTTCCCCGTTCGTAGATGGTGCCGAGCAGATCCACAGTGGCGTTGGGCATTCGCACCGCGAGCGTGCCATCGTCCGGCAGCGCGACCACACCCTCCGCCGTCGAAGTGCCGTCTTCCCGCCAGAACCAGGGGTTCATCGAAACCGGCAGTTCACACCACTCAGCGTCCATTACCAACGCGGGCAGCTTTCGGTCGACGACGCTCAGGTGCCGCCTGGGTGCGCAGGCCCGTCAGCACGCGGGTGATCGTGGTGCCGACCTCCGCCGCCGCCTTCTTCGGGTCCTCGGAGCCCGCGATGATCGTCGCGCCCGAGGACAGGGCGCCGAAGAGGATGCGGGTGGTCACCTCGATGGGTAGTTCCTCGATTTCGCCCGCCTCGATCAGCGACTCCAGCGCGGCCTTCACAATCCCGTAACTGAAATGTTCCTCGGCCTCACGCCAGCGTTCCCATCCCATCACCACGGGACCCTCATGGATGGCAATTCGCTGATACGACGGTTCCATGCACATTTTGATATATGCCTGGATACCGGCCATGGCCCGGTCCCATGCGTTCCCGGGCCCGGCGACGACCTCGGCCAAACGGCCCATCACCCCCGTCTCAACGGCCCCGAAAGCGGCCTCGAACAGGGCTTGCTTGCCGCTGAAGTGGTGGTAAAGCGCCCCCTTCGTCACCCGGGCGCGTTTGGCGATGACATCGAGTGAGGTAGCGGAATACCCACGCTTGGTGAACAAATACACCGCGGAGTCCACCAGGGCCTGCCTGGTGCTTTCGCTGTAATCCACTCGCCTCGACTGCGCTGTCGCCATATTCACAACGTTACGACATACCGGCGGTACGTACCCGTGGTAGGTTGGCGGTATCGGTTCCGTACCGACGGTATGCCGGAAACCCACGGTATGGCCGAGGTCACGGAGGGGAGCCAGGAAGCCATGAGCTGGAACGACTACTACCGCAGGCGCGACGCGATGGACGCCATCGTCGACTACGCCGAGAACAACCCGACCGGGGCACTGCCGTTCGCCGAGGTGCCGGAGGCCGTCGAGGTCTTCACCGGCCCCGAGGAGCTGCTGCTCGCCCTGCACTACAAGTGGACGCTGAAGCTGACCGGCCGACTCGGCCTGGCTCAGGCCGAAGCCGAGCGTGACCCGTCGATCGACCTGGTCGACGCGGTCTCCCGGGCCTGGCGCACCACCGCCACCGGGTTCCCGGTCCTGCGCAGGCTCGTCGACCAGGGCATCGCCGCCTACCCGAGCGCGCTGCGCCCGGGTGTCGAGAGCGAATACCGCATGCTCGCGCTCGCCGCGGGCCTGGCCGAGCCGCACGAGACCCGCGATGAGATCACCCGGGTCGGCGCCGCGTTCGTCGCTCTGGTGCGCAGTGCGTCGGACCGGACCGAACGTCGCCGTCACCCGGTCGAGCAGCTGTTCCGCAGGCTGGTCGCGAGCGCCTGAGCGTGCTCTCAGCCCGCCCTTCCTAGGGTCGGTGGGGAGCCGACCTTTTGGAGGGCACGATGACGTGGTCCGAAGCCGACCTCCCCGACCTGGGCGGCCGCACAGTTCTCATCACCGGAGCCAACTCCGGCTTGGGGCTGCGCAGCGCCCAGGTGCTGGCGGGCAAAGGCGCGCACGTGTTCGTCGGCGCGCGGTCCCTGGAGCGCGGCCGGGCGGCGATCGCGTCCATCGACGGCGCCGCCGAGCTGCTGGAGCTCGACCTCGCCGACCTGGCGTCGGTCCGCAAGGCCGCCGCCGAGGTCCGTGAACGCACCGGCGACCGGCTCGACGTGCTGATGAACAACGCCGGGGTGATGGGCACGCCCAAGGCCACCACGGCCGACGGCTTCGAGCTGCAGATCGGCACCAACCACCTCGGCCACGCCGCGCTCACCTGGCTGCTGATGCCCGCCCTGCGCGGCGGGGAGAACGCCCGGGTGGTGACGCTGTCGAGCATCGCGCACCGCGGCGGCGGCCTGGACGTCGACGACCTGAACTTCGAGCGCCGCGGCTACAACGCCGCCGCCGCGTACGGGCAGTCCAAGCTGGCGAACCTGCTGTTCGCCTTCGAGCTCAACCGGCGGCTGATCGCCGCGGGCGACCCGGTGATCAGCGTCGCGGCGCATCCCGGCATGACCGAAACCGACCTCGCCGTCAACTCCGCCCGGCTGCGCGTCCCCGGGCCGCTCGGCGGCGTCGTGTCCAAGGTCGTCAGCCTGGGGAACAAGCTCATCACCCAGTCCGTCGAGCGCGGCGCGCTCCCCCAGCTCTACGCCGCCACGGCGCCCGACGTCCAGGGGGGCGAGTACTTCGGGCCGACCGGACCGGGTGAGATCTTCGGCGCTCCCGGCCGGGTGAAGCCGAGGGCAGCGGCGGTCAACCCCGATCTTGGCCGGACATTGTGGCAGCGGACAGCCGACCTGACCGGCGTTTCGCCGGACCCGGAGTGACCCACGTGATACCAGTCACGCCGATCGTGGGCGTAGCCTGACGCCGTGACGGTTGCGCCTGAGGGTCGGAAGATGCTGCGCCTGGAAGTGCGCAACAGCCAGACCCCGATCGAGAAGAAGCCTTCGTGGATCAAGACCCGCGCGAAGATGGGGCCCGAGTTCCGCGAACTCAAGGGCCTCGTCCGCCGCGAGGGCCTGCATACGGTCTGCGAGGAAGCGGGCTGTCCCAACATCTACGAATGCTGGGAAGACCGCGAGGCCACGTTCCTCATCGGCGGTGAGCAGTGCACACGGCGCTGCGACTTCTGCCAAATCGACACCGGCAAGCCGTCCGACCTCGACCGCGACGAGCCCCGCCGGGTCGCCGAGTCGGTCCAGGCGATGGGCCTGCGCTACTCGACGATCACCGGCGTCGCCCGCGACGACCTCGACGACGGCGGCGCGTGGCTCTACGCCGAGACGGTCCGCCAGATCCACGCGCTCAACCCGGGCACCGGCGTCGAGTTGCTGATCCCGGACTTCAACGCCGAGCCGGACCAGCTGGCCGAGGTCTTCGGCTCGCGCCCGCAGGTGCTGGCGCACAACCTGGAGACCGTCCCGCGGATCTTCAAGCGCATCCGCCCGGCGTTCCGCTACGAGCGCTCGCTGCAGGTGATCACCGAGGCGCGTGACTTCGGCCTGATCACCAAGTCGAACCTGATCCTCGGCATGGGCGAGACGCCCGACGAGGTCACCGAGGCGTTGAGCGACCTGCACGACGCGGGCTGCGACATCATCACGATCACCCAGTACCTGCGGCCGAGCGTGCGCCACCACCCGATCGACCGGTGGGTCAAGCCCGAGGAGTTCCTGCAGCACAAGGAAACCGCGGAGGCGCTCGGCTTCGCCGGGGTCATGGCCGGACCGCTGGTGCGCTCGTCGTACCGCGCGGGCCGCCTCTACACCCAGGCCGTCGAACACCGCGGCGACGAGGTCCCGGAGAACCTGCGGCACCTCGCGCAGGCGGGCTCGGCGAGCCAAGAGATCAGCGCGCTGCTCAAGCGGTAGTCAGACCAGAGGATGACCCAGAAGATCGGATCTCGGTCCGATCTCAGGGGGAACCCCCTTCTGCCACGCTCCCTCCAAACGAGAGACTTCGTGCGGCGCCGGGTGGTCCGGCGCCGATTCTTGAGGGGGATCGACCGTGGCTTTGGTTACCGACGTGCTCGAATGGCTCCAGGCGCTGCCGCAGCCTGCTCTCGTGGCGGCGACAGGCGGTCTGGTGCTCGCGGAGTGCACCATCGGCTTGGGCTTCATCGCACCGGGTGAGGCGGGCCTGCTGGTCGCCGCGACGACCGTCAACAGCGTGCCGCGCTTTCTGTTGCTGTGGCTCGTGGTCACGGTCTGCGCGGGCATCGGCGACTCGATCGGCTACTTCATCGGCCGCCGCTTCGGACCGAAGCTGCGCGAGACGAAGCTGATCCAGAAGTACGGCACCGAGGGCTGGGACAAGGCCACCGACATCCTCCGCAGGCGCGGCGCGTGGGCGGTGTTCTTCGCCCGCTTCATGCCTGTCGTGCGCACGCTGACCCCGGCGGCGGCGGGCACGTCTGGCCTGCCGTACCGCAAGTTCCTGCCTGCCGTGGTCGCGGGGGCGGCCTGCTGGTCGGCCATCCACATCAGCATCGGCGCCGCCCTCGGCGAAGCCGCCAAGCGCATCGAAGGCGCGCTGTCGACGGGCGGTCTGGTCCTGCTCGGCGTGGTCGTCATCGGCGGCGTCATCGTGCACACCGTCAAGAAGCGCAAGAAGAAGTCCGCTGTCGCCGAGGAAGCGGCACTCGAGCCGGTCGCCTGATCTCGTCGCTGGGCGAGGTCAGCGCTCGCCGACCTCGCCCAGCACCGGCTTCACGTCGATCACGGGCGTCCCGTCCCCTGCTTCGGCGCGTCCGCCCGGTCGGTCAGCGGCGACTCGACCCAGCCCACCGGGCGGAGCAGGTACTGGTCGGTCATCGCCCCAGTGTGCCTCAGGACGCGGCGGGCAGCTGCGGCCAGACGAGCGCGGCCACCGCCCGCGCGGCGACGCAGGGGTCCGGCTTGTCGACCTTGGCCGAGACGAGGACCGACATGGTCTCGCGGGTGCCCGGCGCGTCCTCGATGTTCGCCGTCACCACCTCGCAGTAGGCGTACTCGTCGTCTTTCGAGGTGTATACAAAGGACGGTCGGCCCGCGAGCGTCTCCGAGGCGTAGACCTCCTCGTCCAGCGGCCAGTCGCTGATCTCCGCCGCGACTTCCAGTTCCGCGTCCAGGCCCCACCTGCACCGGTGTCTGCTGGGGGTGCCGACCCGATGCCCATACGTCGTCGGCATCGCCTTGTTGATCTGCTGGTTGCTGAGCAGGGTGCACGGGTCGACCGGCCCGAGGGACTTCGCCGCGTAATCCGCGTGCTTCACCCGGCCCTCGACGATCACAGTCGCGGCGGCTTCGCGGAGGGCGTCGGCGATGTCGCAGAGGTCATCCCGGTCGACCGCGGGCTCGCCCTCCTCGTCGGGCTTCGACCGTGCCGCGAACGCCAGCACCGCTTTGCGGTCCTTGAAGAAGATCCCGGCCTCACACCCACCGTAGATGTCCTCGTGCGACCCGACGCGCAGCGGGTCGGGCAGCCAGTCGCGGCGTTCGAGGTCGAGGCCGTGAACGTCCGGCGGCGGGTTGGAGAGTTCGACGCTCACCTGGATGTCCTCGCCGTCGGCCTCGGCGTAGAGGACACAGAAGTCGAGGGACCCGAATTCCACGTTCTGGTGGCGCGCGAGGTCTTTGATCGCCTTCCCGTCCAGCAGGCTGCAGAAGTCGACCGTGCTCAGCTCGCCGAGGCCGCCGTCAGCACCGCCCAGCCGCGCCGACAGCGCGCTCGCGGCCTCATTGGGCACCGCGGAGCCCGACACCACCGACGTGCACCCGCTCAGCGTCAGCAGACAGCAGAACAGCACAACTCCACGACGCCACATGCGCCCCGAACCCCCAGTTCGACCACCCAGTCACACCCATGTCGCCCGAGCTCACCGAAACATTACAAACGGGACCTACCGCACGTGAGCGGCGATCAGCCGAGCGCACTCCAAGGCCTCGGTGGCGGTGGTGTCCACTTCGAAGTCGTAGTGCACCCCTTCGTGAACCACCTCAGCCTGCGCCCAGGCCAACGATGACCCGAGCCCCCGCCCGCACCATCGCGGCCACCCCAGCGATCCACGCGGCCTACAGCGACCGGAACTCGGGCCCGACCCCCACCGCGCCATCGGGAGCGAACTCGATTCCCTCGCTGGAGGTCCGCAGGGAGAGGGGCATCGCGTCGACGAACGTGTCGACTCCCAGGGCCAGCCACGGGTCGGGCAGCACGGCCTGCAGGCAGCGCACGATCCCGGACTTGCCCGAACTGGAGCCACCGTTGAGCACAATCACCTGAGTCACCGCGCCACAGTAGAGGCACACAGGTTTTCGATCGCGTCGATTTTCGGTGGGCGCAGCAGGATTCGAACCTGCGACCGCTCGGGTGTAAACCGAGTGCTCTCCCGCTGAGCTATGCGCCCGCACGCCGGTGTCCGAAGACACCGGTCGTGGAAGAACTTAACCCTTGAGCGACGAGACGGCCTTCTTCCAGGCGTCCTGGTCGCGGGCTTCGCCGGGGGCGTTGATCTCGGCGAACTGGACGACGCCCTCGGTGTCGATGAGGAACGTGCCGCGGTTCGCGAGGCCGGCGGCTTCGTTGAACACGCCGTACTCCGTGGCGACGGCGCCGTGGGGCCAGAAGTCGGACAGGAGCGGGAAGGTGTAGCCCTCCTGCTCGGCCCACGCCTTGAGGCTGAAGGGGGTGTCCACGGAGACGCCGATGACCTGGACGTCGCTGTCGGTGTAGGTCGACAGTTCGTCGCGGACCTGGCAGAGCTCACCGGTGCAGATGCCGCTGAACGCGAACGGGTAGAACACCAGCAGGACGTTCTTCGAACCCTGGAAGTCCGACAGCTTCACCGGCTGCTTGTTGTAGTCGTTGAGCGTGAAATCCGGAGCCTTCGACCCGACCGCGACTGCCATGACCCGGCATCCTCCTGGGAATTGGGGCGCGCGTGGGCGCCCGTCAATCGTGCGTGTGGTTTCAACCCTAGGGCACTGGCCCGCTCGGGCACCGTGATGTCCACCTCGTGGACCGGGAAGCCCCCGAGATAGGGGCTTCCCGGTCGCATGAGGTCAGCGCTTGGCTTTGACCGACTTGGGCGACACCAGCCTCGTGCCGGACCAGTCGGGTCCGACGCTGATGCTGGAGGTCTGTGCGAGTCCCGCGGTCGGCACCGCCTCGGCGATGTCGCTGGGCTCGACGTGTCCGTCGCGGCCCGTCTTCGGGGTCAGTACCCAGATCACGCCGTTCTCGGCGAGCGGGCCGATGGCGTCCATGAGTGCGTCGACGAGATCGCCGTCGTCCTCACGCCACCACAGCAGAACGACGTCGACGACGACGTCGGCGTCCTCATCGAGGAGATCGGAGCCAATGCGCTCCTCGATGGCGGCACGGAGATCGTCGTCTACGTCCTCGTCCCAGCCGATCTCCTGGACAACGGTGCCTTCTTCGATCCCCAGTTTGTCGGCGACGCCGGCATTGCCGGTGTCTCCCGCGGCCACCACGGTGTCACTCCTCCAGTTGATTTCGCACGGTCATCAGGGCCCATCTTGGCCTGTCCGACCGCGTAACGCCTGTTCGGTTAGGCGATAGCGAACACTGAGTGTGGCCACCTGCGCAACCGTGGAGTCTCCGACACGCCGCAAACAGCCCTTCCCAGCTGCTCTGAAGCGTGTCCTGGCACCCGTACTGACCAGTAACGATGACGGCGGCGTCGATTCAGACGAACATGGCAGAGTGTCCCATCGCGCGCGTTAACGCGCGCGCGATTTATATACACCTTCGAAGCAGGCTGGAGCTCGAGTTGCCCACCCAGAACAGCAACCCAGGCACTCCCGAGCGCGTGCGCGTGATCCGCGACGGGCTCGCGGCGCATCTGCCGGACATCGATCCGGAGGAGACGTCGGAATGGCTGGAGTCGTTCGACGCCGCGCTCAAGGGCGGCGGGCAGCAGCGTGCCCGGTACCTGATGCTGCGGCTGCTCGAGCGTGCCCGTGAGAGCCACGTCGGCGTCCCGTCGCTGACGAGCACGGACTACGTCAACACCATCCCGACCGACCGCGAGCCGTGGTTCCCCGGCGACGAGGAGGTCGAGCGCCGCTACCGGGCGTGGGTCCGGTGGAACGCGGCGATGACCGTGCACCGCGCGCAGCGGCCCGGCGTGGGTGTCGGTGGTCACATTTCGACGTACGCCTCCTCGGCGGCGCTCTACGAGGTGGGTTTCAACTGGTTCTTCCGCGGCAAGGACCACCCGGGCGGCGGCGACCACATCTACGTCCAGGGCCACGCCTCCCCCGGCATCTACGCCCGCGCGTTCCTCGAGGGCAGGCTCTCGACCGCGCAGCTCGACGGGTTCCGCCAGGAGCTCTCGCACGCGGGCCCCGGCGGCGGCCTGCCGTCGTACCCGCACCCGCGGCTGATGCCCGACTTCTGGGAGTTCCCGACCGTCTCCATGGGCCTCGGCCCGATGAACGCCATCTATCAAGCCCGCTTCAACCGCTACCTCCGCGCCCGCGGCATCAAGGACACCTCCGACCAGCGCGTGTGGGCGTTCCTCGGCGACGGTGAGATGGACGAGCCCGAGTCGCGCGGCCTGATCCACGTCGCGGCCAACGAGGGCCTGGACAACCTGACCTTCGTGATCAACTGCAACCTGCAGCGGCTCGACGGCCCGGTCCGCGGCAACGGCAAGATCATCCAGGAGCTGGAGTCCTACTTCCGGGGCGCGGGCTGGAACGTCATCAAGGTCATCTGGGGCCGCGAGTGGGACTCGCTGCTGCACGCCGACCGCGACGGCGCCCTGGTCAACCTGATGAACCAAACCCCCGACGGCGACTACCAGACGTACAAGGCCAACGACGGCGCGTTCGTCCGTGAGCACTTCTTCGGCCGCGACCCGCGCACCAAGGCATTGGTCGACCCGATGTCGGACCAGGACATCTGGAACCTCAAGCGCGGCGGCCACGACTACCGCAAGGTCTTCGCGGCCTACCAGGCGGCGACGGAGCACCACGGGCAGCCGACGGTGATCCTGGCCAAGACGATCAAGGGCTACAACCTCGGTCCGCACTTCGAGGCGCGCAACGCGACGCACCAGATGAAGAAGATGACCCTCGACGACCTCAAGCAGTTCCGCGACACGCTGCGCATCCCGATCGAGGACGCGGAGCTGGAGAAGGACCCGTACCTGCCGCCGTACTACCACCCCGGCCAGGACGCGCCCGAGATCCAGTACCTGCAGGAGCGCCGCCGCCAGCTCGGCGGGTACCTGCCCGAGCGCCGCTCGAAGGCCAAGGCGCTGGTGCTGCCCGGCGACCAGGTCTACGACGTGATCCGGCGCGGCTCCGGCAAGCAGGACGTCGCGACCACCCAGGCGTTCGTCCGGCTCGTGCGCGACCTGGCCAAGGACAAGGAGATCGGCGCGCGGATCGTGCCGATCATCCCGGACGAGGCCCGCACGTTCGGCATGGACTCGATGTTCCCGACCCAGAAGATCTACAACCACCAGGGGCAGCTCTACACCTCGGTGGACGCCTCGCTCATGCTGTCCTACAAGGAAAGCGAGTCCGGCCAGATCCTGCACGAGGGCATCAACGAGGCGGGCTCGACCGCGTCGTTCACCGCCGTCGGCACGTCGTACGCCACCCACGGCGAGCCGATGATCCCGATCTACATCTTCTACTCGATGTTCGGCTTCCAGCGCACCGGCGACGGCCTGTGGGCCGCGGCCGACCAGATGGCGCGCGGCTTCGTGCTCGGCGCCACGGCGGGCCGCACGACGCTGACCGGTGAGGGCCTGCAGCACAACGACGGGCACTCGCTGCTGCTGGCGGCGACCAACCCGGCGGCGGTCGCCTACGACGCGGGCTGGTCGTTCGAGATCGCGCACATCGTCAAGGACGGTCTGCGCCGGATGTACGGCGGGCAGGCGGAGGACATCTTCTACTACCTGACCGTCTACAACGACCCGTACCAGCAGCCCGCGGAACCGGAGAACCTCGACGTCGAGGGCCTGCTGCGCGGTCTCTACCGGTACCTGGACGCGCCGGAGGGCTCCGGCCCGCGCGCGCAGGTCCTCGCCTCCGGTGTCGCGATGCCGTGGGCGGTCAAGGCCCAGCAGATGCTGGCCGAGGAGTGGGGCGTGCAGGTCGACGTCTGGTCGGCCACGTCGTGGTCGGAGCTGCGGCGCGAGGCGGTCGACATCGAGCGGCACAACATGCTCCACCCCGACGCGGCGCCGCGCGTGCCGTACGTGACCTCGGTGCTCAAGGACAGCCCCGGCCCCGTGGTCGCGGTGTCGGACTGGATGAGCGCGGTGCCGGACCTGATCCGCCCGTGGGTCCCGACCGACATGACCACCCTGGGCACCGACGGGTTCGGCTTCTCCGACACCCGCCCGGCCGCCCGCAGGCACTTCCTCGTCGACGCCGAGTCGATCACCGTGGCCGTCCTGGCCGCGCTGGCCCGGCGCGGCGAGGTCGACCAGTCGAAGGTCGTCGAGGCGGCACGCAAGTACCGCATCGACGACGTCACCGCCGCCGGCCCGCAGACGTCGGACCCGGGTTCGGCCTGATCGTCCGACGGTGGGGGCTCTCCCCCGAGCCCCCACCGTCGCTAGCGCCTGTCTCGAAGTGCGGGCACACGCCAGTCGCGCCGGATGCGGCCCCTGGCGGCACGGCCGGATACGCCCGAATACACCCGGTATGAGTGGCGATCCGTCCGCACCGCCAGGAACC
>NZ_JBOHGC010000229.1:0-1376 GCF_050699995.1 Actinokineospora sp.
TGAGCGCTGGAAGCATCGGCGAATCTCCCGACAACGGGCGGTTATAAGGAACGCCGATGCTTCCGCCATGTCCGGCCAGTGTCGCCGTCATCGCCCCGTGTCACGTGAAGATCAACCAACCGTGTCGTCACGAAAAGTGCGAAACCTCAGCACCACGGAAGTACCCGGAGGAGTTGCGTGAGCGGGCCACGCGTCTGGTGGTTGAGGCCAGGCGGGATCCGGCGTCGGCCGCTGGGGCGATCAAACGGATCGCCGATCAGCTCGGTGTGCACCCCGAAGCGTTGCGGACGTGGGTGAAACAGGCCGAGACCGACGATGGGGCTCGGTCGGGAACGATCTCGACGGACGCGGCCAGGCTCGCCGAGCTGGAACGCGAGAACCGTGAGCTGCGCCGGGCGAACCAGATCCTGAAGTCAGCGGCGTCTTTCTTCGCGGCGGAGTTGGACCGTCCATCGCGATGAAGGTCGAGTTCGTCGACTCCCAGCGGAAGGAGCACGGTGTCCAGCCGGTCCTGCGGGTGCTTGAGGGCACGCCCGCCGAGATCGCACCGTCGACCTACTACGCCACCAGGGCACGACCCGAATCAGCTCGCGCGGCATCCGACCGGGTGCTGGCCGAGAAGATCGAGCGGGTGCACGAGGACAACTACGGCGTCTACGGGGCAAGGAAGGTGTGGAGGCATCTGAACCGCCACGGCGTCGAGGTGGCCCGGTGCACGGTCGAGCGGCTCATGCGCGAGAACGGGCTGCGTGGCCTGCTGCGAGACAAGTCTCCGCGCACGACCCGCCCGGCGCCGGAGACCGGCAGGCCAGCTGACCTGGTGGAACGTGACTTCACGGCCACGACTGTCAACGAGCTGTGGGTCGCGGACATCACTTACGTGCGCACCGCGGCCGGCTGGGTCTACGCGGCGTTCGTCCTGGACGTGTTCTCCCGGATGATCGTCGGCTGGCAGGTCGCCACCAGCCTCTACACCGATCTGGCGCTCGACGCGCTGCAGATGGCGATCTGGCGCCGCCAGGCCACCGGCACGGACCTGACCGGGCTCGTGCACCACAGCGACCGCGGCGTGCAGTACCGGGCGGTGCGCTACACCCAGCGCCTGTCCGAGGCCGACGTGGTCGCATCCGTTGGCAGCAAAGGAGATTCCTACGACAACGCGATGGCCGAGGCGTTCAACTCGTTGTACAAGGCCGAACTCGTCCGCAACCGCGGACCCTGGCGAGGTCTGGGCGACCTGGAAATCGCCACCGTCGAGTACATCGACTGGTACAACAACCGGCGCCTGCACGGCGAACTCGGGCACATGCCACCCGCCGAGTACGAAGCACTACACGCGATGACCCACCCGGTCACCGCAACCCTGGAAACCAGCT